>NZ_JVKU01000022.1:0-122938 GCF_001072385.1 Streptococcus sp. 343_SSPC
CTACGCTGATTTCATCAGCTTTTACAGCCCTACTCAACTGTGCGGAGGTGGGACAACGAAATCGAATTCTAACGAATTACCGATTTCTGTCCCACTCTCTTTTTACTTTATCTAGGAAACGGTCCAGTTCCTTTTGGTTCTTGAGAGAGATGAATTTTTCGGGATAGGTGGAGTGGATGTTTTGATACCTTTCTCTGGCAGTTTTTGTTCGTCCATCCCAGAGAATCCAACGGATGAATTCCCAGTCAAAGCGTTCCGGGCAGCCTTCTGCCATACTCTCACGGACTCGTCCTTTATAACGGCGGTATCGTTTCCACCCTCTATAGAGGCAGTTCCAACGAGAGAAGTTGAGAAAGATGATCTGGTCGGCTTGCTCCATTCTCTCCTCATAGCAGCACCAAGAGTAATTGCCATCAATAACCCAGTCTCTATGATCGCTGAGAAACTGTTTCATTTCTTGCTCCATCCAATCTCGGTCACTGTCTATCCAACCCGGTTGAAATTGAAGAGTATCCATGTGGAGCTTTGGAATGGAGTAGTAGCGGGCTAGGTTTTCAGCCAAAGTTGACTTGCCGGATCCTGAATAGCCGATAATCATAATTTTCATGTCTTCTCCTCATTTGGAAGCAACAAAAAAAGCTCCGGAGAGCTCATTTTGTATGCAATGCTTGATTAGCCAAGTTTTGCTGCAAGACGTGCTTTATCACGGCTAGCTTTGTTTTTGTGGATCAAACCTTTAGTTTCTGCTTTATCGATAGCTGAGCTAGCAGCGCGGTAAAGTTCTTCAGATGGGTTTGCTTCAAAAGCTTTGATTGCAGTACGCATAGCTGATTTTTGAGCTGAGTTTTTTTCGTTTTGTTTAACGTTCAATTCAGCGCGTTTGATAGCTGATTTAATGTTTGCCAATTTTTTCACCTCCAATGATAATCTAACTCTCTTATTATATCTGAAAACTTTTCTTTTGACAAGCCCAAACTAATTTTTCTTCGAATCGCTATTTTTTAAAGATCATTTTGTCTTAAAACTCTTATCTCTTGAGATAGATTTCGTCGATCTCATGGTTGGCAGATTTGTGCAGGATCAGTTCGGCTCGGTTCCGGGTAGGCTCGATATAGTCTTTTAGATTTAAGAGATTGATCGACTCCCATACCTGATGAGCGAAGGCGAGGACTTCTTCTTCAGGTTGCTTGGTAAAGCGGTGGTAGTAGTTGCTTGGGTCATCTTTCGCACGGTCTAACAACTTTTTAAAGCGATCAATATACCAGGACTCAATATTGGCAACCTCAGCATCCACATAGATGGAAAAGTCAAAGAAGTCTGTCATATAGAGCCGATCGTTTTGGGGATTCTGAAAGACATTGATCCCTTCCACGATAATGAAGTCCGCAGCTTGGATGGTTTGCTTCTGGTCAGGGACGATATCATAAATCTCGTGAGAATAGACGGGGATTTGATAGCTTTGACCATTTTTGAGTTGATTGAGGAAATCCAAAAGGAGCTCCATATCATAACTTTCAGGGAAGCCCTTGCGATTGAGAATGTTTTGTTCAATCAAGGTGGCGTTGGGATACAAGAAACCATCGGTGGTCACCAATTCAACAGTAGAATCTGAAAAGGTCCGAGAAAGAAGGATTTGAAGGAGACGACTCGTCGTTGATTTGCCGACAGCCACGCTCCCTGAAATTCCAATCATAAAAGGCTGTTTTTTACTTTCCTGTTGGAGAAAAATGCCTTTTGAGAATGCTAAATCCTCTTTCGCTTTTTTGTAGATTTGAATCAGATGTGTCAAGGGTAAGTAGATATCTGTTACATCTTGCAAGCTAATGAGGTCGTTAAAACTCTTGATTGAATTCAATTCCTCTTCAGATAGAGGAGGGGTTGATTTCCGGTGGAGATTTTGCCAAGTTTGTCGATTGATCTTTTCGAAGTGTAGAAATTCTTTTTCCATTGCAAGCCTTTCCTCCATAGTGACCTTTAGTATATCAGTTTTGAGATCTTCTGTAAACGATTTAAAAATAGGTTAAATTATGCTATAATGCTAATATGAGTAAAATGTACTATGACGAACATCCAGATGCCCAACATGATATCCATGAGTTACAGGTGGTTCTTTTAGGGGAGCGGATGAAATTTCTGACGGATGCCGGTGTTTTTAGTAAGAAAATGATCGACTTTGGTAGCCAGGTCCTTTTATCTTGTTTGTCCTTCCAGCAAGGAGAGACGGTTTTGGATGTTGGTTGCGGGTATGGTCCACTTGGTCTCTCTTTGGTTAAGGCCCAAGGGATCCATGCTACTATGGTAGACGTCAATACACGGGCTTTAGATCTAGCTAAGAAAAATGCGGCTTTAAATAAGGTCGAAGCTACTATCTTTCAATCAAATGTTTATGATCAGGTTGAGGGAAGTTTTGATCATATTATCAGTAACCCTCCCATTCGGGCTGGAAAAAAGGTAGTCCATGAAGTGCTTTCTGGAAGTTTTGACCATTTGAATCCTGGTGGAGACTTAACCATTGTCATCCAGAAAAAACAGGGAGCTCCAAGTGCGAAGGCCAAAATGGAGGAAGTCTTTGGGAATTGTGAAATCCTCAAAAAAGACAAAGGTTATTATATTTTAAGGAGTGAAAAAGTCACATGAGAGCTGTAGATATCATTCAGAAAAAACGTGATGGCATTGAGTTGAGTAAAGATGAGATTCATTGGTTGATCGAAGGCTATGTGGCTGGAACAGTACCTGATTATCAAATGGCTGCCTTTGCCATGGCGGTTTATTTCAAGGGGATGACGACCCGAGAAATTTCAGATTTGACCATGAAGATGGTGGAGACAGGGGAGCAATTCGACCTTTCCGCTATTAAAGGCATCAAGGTGGACAAACACTCAACAGGTGGTGTAGGGGACAAAGTAACAATTGTACTGGCACCTCTAGTGGCTAGTTTTGGCGTCCCAGTTGCCAAGATGAGCGGTCGTGGTCTTGGACATACAGGGGGGACCATCGATAAGCTAGAATCCATTAAAGGATTCCAAATTGAGCGGACCCAGGAAGAGTTCATTAAACAAGTACAAGAGATTGGCCTTTCTGTCATTGGACAGTCGGACCAATTGGTCATGGCGGATAAGCTTCTCTATGCACTTCGGGATGTAACAGCGACGGTTGATACAATTCCATTGATTGCCAGCTCGGTCATGAGTAAGAAGATTGCAGCTGGAGCGGATACCATCCTTCTCGATGTCACCGTTGGAGAAGGAGCCTTTATGAAGACCATTGAAGAGGCGCGTGAACTGGCTCGTACCATGGTGGATCTTGGTAATGCTGTTGGTCGTAAGACCATTGCTGTCTTGACAGATATGAGCCAGCCTTTAGGAACCAGCATCGGGAACCGTCTCGAAATTCTTGAAGCCCTAGATATTCTTCAAGGCAAAGGCAGAGAAGATGTGACTCACTTCATTTGTGAATTGGCTCAAATTATGCTTGAACTCGGCGGGGTGACGGCCAGCTTGGAAGAAATCAAGCAGCATCTGACAGCCGGCAAAGCACTGAAGAAGTTTGAAGAAATGGTCCTTGCTCAAGGTGGAGATTTAGACAATCTCTATCGTCCAGTTCAGGTAAAAGAACAAGTGCCTGTCTATGCAGAAGAGGATGGCTATATTGCAGCCTTGCCTGCGATGGAACACGGACTCTTCGCTATGCGTCTTGGGGCTGGCAGAGCAGTCAAATCAGATGATTTAGATTATGAAACAGGGATTGTTTTTGCTAAGAAAGTTGGGGATCCTGTTCAAAAAGGCGACCTTGTTGCAACTATTTATACAAATTTAGAAATTAGTCAAAAAACCATTGCAGAATTCCAAAAAAATGTTAAAATACTAGACAAGGTTGTAAGCGTTTCAGAAATTATTGAAATTGTTTCGTAATTCATTTGGGGGAGATTTATTAATGAAATTAAACAAATATATTGACCACACATTATTAAAACCTGATGCACAACAAGAACAAATCGAGGCTTTGATCGAAGAAGCGAAAGAATATGATTTTGCAAGTGTTTGTGTCCAACCGACCTGGGTCAACTTCGCTGTAGAAGGACTTCGGGATTCAGATGTAAAAGTGTGTACAGTGATTGGTTTCCCTCTTGGCGCAAATACACCAGCTGTTAAAGCATTTGAAACTCAAAATGCCATCCAAAATGGAGCCGATGAGATCGATATGGTCATCAATATCGGTGCCTTGAAATCAAAAAATCTGACATTAGTAGAAGAGGACATTCAGGCTGTTGTAGATGCAAGTGGTGATCGCTTGGTAAAAGTGATAATCGAAACCTGCTTGTTAACTGAAACTGAAAAAGTAGTGGCTTGCCAGATTGCCAAATTGGCAGGAGCAGACTTTGTCAAAACTTCAACTGGTTTCTCTACTGGAGGAGCAACTGTTGAGGATGTTGCCCTTATGCGCCAGGTTGTTGGACCGGATATGGGAGTGAAAGCATCTGGAGGTACTCGTAGCTTTGAGGATGCACAAGCCATGATCCAAGCGGGTGCTAACCGAATCGGCACTTCCTCTGGAGTAGCCATCATGAAGGGAGAAGTAGCCCATGGCGACTACTGAGTTGATTGACCTAGCTGTAAAAACAAGTGAGAATGCTTATGTACCTTATTCTCATTTTCCAATTGGAGCTGTTCTTGTGACAGATGAGGGGAAGATTTATACAGGCGTCAATATTGAAAATGCGAGCTTCGGCTTGACCAATTGTGGCGAGCGGACAGCCATCTTTAAGGCTGTTTCAGAAGGAGAGCGTTCATTTAAGGAATTAATTATTTATGGTCAGACGGAAAAACCAGTTTCACCCTGTGGTGCTTGTCGCCAGGTGATGGCTGAATTTTTCGAGCCAGACCTACCGGTTACTCTGGTAGCCAAAGATAAATCGACGGTCGTGATGACGGTCAAGGAATTGCTTCCATATTCCTTTACAGATCTTACCTAGTAACATCTGTAAAGGCGGTCTATTGACCCTTTCATTAATCCGCAACTTAGTTGCATATCTTATTTAGGAGGTTCAGAAATGAACAAGAAACAATGGTTAGGCCTAGGTCTAGTAACTGTCGCTGCAATCGGACTTGCTGCATGTGGAAATCGTGCGTCTCGCAAAGATTCTTCAGATGCAAAAACTGATTTAAAAGCTGCTATCGTTACTGACACAGGTGGTGTTGATGATAAATCATTCAACCAATCTGCATGGGAAGGTCTACAAGCTTGGGGTAAAGAAAACGGTCTTTCTAAAGATAACGGATTCACTTATTTCCAATCTACAAGTGAAGCAGATTTTGCGAATAACTTTAGCCAAGCTGCTACAAACGGCTACAAATTAGTTTACGGTGTTGGTTACAAACTTGCTCCAGCTGTTACAGCTGCTGCAGATGAAAATGCTGATATCAACTATGTTATCATTGACTCTGTTGTAGGAGATAAAAAGAACGTAGCATCTGCTGTTTTTGCAGATAATGAAGCTGCTTATCTTGCAGGGGTTGCTGCTGCCAAAACAACTAAGACTAACAAAGTTGGTTTCATCGGTGGAGCACGTGGTGAAGTTATCACTCGTTTCGAAAAAGGATTTGAAGCAGGCGTGAAGTCTGTAAACAAAGACATTTCAGTAGACGTACAATATGCTGAAGACTTCAACAACCCTGAAAAAGGTAGAACCATTGCAGCGACACAATACGCTGCAGGAGCTGACGTTATTTACCAAGCTGCTGGTGGTACAGGAGCTGGTGTCTTCAAGGAAGCAAAAGACTTGAACGAGAAGAAAAACGAAGACGAAAAAGTTTGGGTTATTGGTGTAGACCGTGACCAAGTTGATGAAGGTAAATACACTTCAAAAGATGGTAAAGAATCTAACTTCGTATTGGCTTCTACTTTGAAACAAGTTGGTAAAACTGTTCAAGAAATCGCAACTCAAACTGCTGATGGCAAATTCCCAGGTGGAAAAGTGATCACATTTGGTTTGAAAGATGGTGGTGTTGATTTGACAACTTCTAATCTTTCTGAAGATGCTAAAAAAGCAGTAGAAGATGCTAAAAAACAAATTATCGATGGTAGTGTAAAAGCACCTGAGAAATAAAACCTTCCAGAAGCGATCCATCCTTCTTGGGTCGCTTTTTTATGAGGTGTTGAGACATTTTGTCTCAATAGAACTTACTAACTCGTTTAGCAGGTCCTACTGAAATAAAATATAGTTTTCTAGAAAGGAATATTCGAATGGCACACGAAAACGTCATTGAGATGCGTGAAATTACCAAAATCTTTGGTGAATTTGTCGCAAACGACAAAATCAACCTCGAATTGCGTAAAGGTGAAATTCATGCACTTCTTGGTGAAAATGGAGCTGGGAAATCAACCCTGATGAATATGTTGGCTGGTCTTTTGGAACCAACGAGCGGAGAAATTGTGGTCAATGGGAAGTCTGAAAAACTAGATTCTCCTTCAAAGGCTGCTTCTCTAGGGATCGGGATGGTTCACCAGCACTTCATGTTGGTGGAAGCTTTCACTGTTGCAGAAAATATCATTCTTGGTAGCGAAGTTACTAATAAAGGTGTATTAGATTTGAAAAAAGCTAATGCAGATATCCTTGAGTTGTCAGAACGCTACGGCTTGGCTGTGGATCCTACCGCAAAAGTTGAAGATATTTCTGTCGGTGCTCAACAACGTGTAGAAATCCTGAAGACACTCTATCGCGGAGCTGATATTCTGATTTTCGACGAGCCTACTGCAGTGTTAACTCCTGCTGAAATTTTGGAGTTGATGGAAATCATGAAAACCCTTGTTAAAGAAGGGAAATCTATCATCCTTATCACTCACAAACTAGATGAAATTCGTGCCGTTGCAGACCGTGTCACAGTTATTCGTCGTGGTAAATCTATTCAAACTGTTGGTATCGAAGGTGCTACCAATAAAGATTTGGCAGAAATGATGGTTGGGCGCTCAGTTTCTTTCGTAACAGAAAAAGAAGAAGCACAGCCTAAAGAAGTGGTTCTTGCAATTTCTGACTTGGTCGTGAATGAAAACCGTGGTGTTCCTGCGGTCAAAGAGCTATCTCTTGATGTTCGCGCAGGCGAAATTGTCGGGATTGCAGGGATTGATGGGAACGGTCAGAGTGAATTGATTCAGGCGATTACCGGACTCCGTAAAGTCAAATCAGGTAGTATCAAAATTAAGGGACAAGAAGTTGTTGGCCTTTCCCCACGTAAGATTACTGAAATGAATGTCAGCCACGTGCCTGAAGATCGTCATCGTGATGGTCTTGTGCTCGAAATGATGCTTTCTGAAAACATCGCACTTCAAACTTACTACAAAGAACCACTTAGCAAAAATGGTGTTTTGAATTACAATCAAATTAATTCCTATGCCCGCAAGTTGATGGAAGAATTTGACGTTCGTGCAGCAAACGAGATTGTTCCAGCAAGTGCTCTATCAGGAGGAAATCAACAAAAGGCCATTATTGCTCGTGAAGTTGATCGGAATCCAGATTTGTTGATCGTTAGCCAACCGACACGTGGATTGGACGTTGGTGCGATTGAGTACATCCATAAACGTTTGATTGGTGAACGTGATAAAGGGAAAGCCGTCCTCGTTGTCAGCTTCGAATTAGATGAAATTCTAAATCTATCCGACCGGATTGCTGTTATTCATGATGGAAAAATCCAAGGTATTGTGAAGCCATCTGAGACCAACAAACAAGAGCTTGGTATTCTTATGGCTGGTGGAGAAATCAAGGAGGCTTCAAATGAATAAAAATACAAGACAAATTGCTATTCCTTTTATTTCTGTAATCCTAGGAATCGTCCTCGGAGCCATTATCATGTGGATCTTTGGTTATGATGCTCTTTGGGGTTATGAAGAACTCTTCAAGACAGCTTTTGGTTCCATTAAAAATGTGGGTGAAATTTTCCGTACTATGGGGCCGCTGATTTTGATCGCTCTCGGATTTGCGGTAGCCAGTCGAGCTGGATTTTTTAATGTCGGCTTACCAGGACAAGCCTTGGCTGGTTGGATTGCGGCAGTATGGTTTGCTTTGTCCTTCCCAGATATTCCGCGTATCCTAATGATTCCTTTGACGGTCCTTGTAGCTGCAATTGCCGGTGGTCTCATTGGTTTGATTCCAGGACTTCTGCGAGCATTTTTAGGGACGAGTGAAGTCATCGTTACCATTATGATGAACTACATCGTACTGTTTGCTGGAAATGAAATTATCCGGAACTTCCCTAAAAAGTTCATGGTCGATTCTGAATCCAGTATTACAGTTGGGGCAAATGCAAGTTATCGCTTAGGCTTTCTGACGGAATTGACTAAGTCACGGATGAATATCGGTATCTTTATCGCCTTGATTGCTGTTGCAGTTATTTGGTTCATTATTAAGAAAACAACACTTGGTTTTGAGATCCGATCCGTTGGTCTTAACCCGAATGCTTCAGACTATGCAGGGATGTCAGCTAAACGTACCATCATTCTTTCTATGGTAATTTCAGGTGCCCTCTGTGGAATCGGTGGAGCTGTAGAAGGGATTGGTACCTTCCAGAATGTTTATGTTCAAGCTGGTTCCTTGGCTGTTGGATTTAATGGGATGGCAGTGGCTCTGCTTGCTAGCAATTCCCCTATTGGGATTGTCTTTGCTGCTTTCTTGCTTGGAACCTTGCAAACAGGTGCGCCAGGTATGACCACAGCGACTATTCCACCAGAACTTGTTAATATTGTGACAGCTTCGATCATCTTCTTTGTAAGTGCTCACTATATTATCGAAAAATACATCAAGCCTAAAAAACAAATGAAAGGAGTAGAGTAAGGATGAATATTGTTGCTATACTAACGATTCTTGTATCGAATATGCTGGTCTATGCTGCTCCCCTCATTTTCACTAGTATCGGAGGTGCCTACTCCGAACATGCTGGTGTCGTTAATGTCGGTTTGGAAGGGATCATGGTTATGGGAGCTTTCACAGGAGTCGTGTTTAACTTGACTTTTGCTGGCTCTCTTGGAGGCATGACAATCTGGTTATCTCTCCTTGCAGGTGGTTTGGTTGGTCTTATTTTCTCTGCCATCCATGCGGTAGCGACTATTAACTTCCGTGCTGACCACGTGGTGAGTGGTACGGTATTGAACTTGTTGGCTCCTGCCCTAGCTGTCTTTTTGGTAAAAGCCATTTACGGAAAAGGCCAAACCAACAACATTGATTTGTCATTTGGTAAATTTGATTTTCCTTTCTTGTCTGATATCCCTGTCATTGGCGATATCTTCTTCAAGAATACTAGCTTAATGGGATATGTAGCGATTGCATTTTCATTTGTAGCATGGTTTATCATGTTTAAAACGAAATTCGGTCTTCGCCTTCGCTCAGTTGGTGAACACCCACAAGCTGCGGATACCCTCGGTATCAATGTTTACCTCATGCGTTACTATGGTGTGCTCATCTCTGGATTCTTAGGAGGAGTTGGGGGTGCCTTGTATGCACAATCTGCTTCTGTCAATTTCTCTGCCACTACCATTGTGGGACCAGGATTTATCGCCCTAGCGGCAATGATCTTTGGTAAATGGAGCCCAATCGGTGCCATGCTATCCAGTCTATTCTTTGGACTTTCACAAGCCTTGGCAGTTGTATCTACGCAGATTCCTTTCCTTGCCCATATTCCAGGAGTTTACCTCCGTATTGCTCCGTATGTATTGACCATCATCGTCTTAGCAGCCTTCTTTGGTAAGTCGGTTGCACCGAAAGCAGATGGTGTGAACTACATCAAATCGAAATAAAAGCCTCCCTTATGGAGAAAGAAAGCACGAGTCATTCGGACTCGTGCTTTTTTGTGCTTATGGATTGGTTTGCATTTCTGCAAGTAGGTTTTCAGCTGTCGTAGTCGGTAAGATCCGCAGCCGTTTTAGTGAGTAGAGACCATCGTCTAGACTAGCTAGTCCATTATTGGTCGTTAAGCCCATTTTGTAGCCATTGTTTCTTGCTAGTTCCATGGTGACGTCAGAGTAGCGACCGGCTGGGTAGACAATGGTAGTAGTGGTCTGGTTGAGTTTCTTGTCTAGTACTTGTTTGGAATTTGAGAGTTCAGATTCCTGACGAGAGCTATCTGATTGGGCTAAGTCTGGGTGAGATACCGTATGACTCTCAAAGGTCATACCTTGCGCTTTCATTTCTTTGATCTGATCGAAGGTTAAAACACTGGGTCTTTCTTCGTCAGAAAAAGAAGTAATGATATTGTTGGTTGCGGTCATTTGATATTTCTTTAGGAGAGGATAGACAATGGTATAAAAGTCGGCAACTCCATCATCAAAGGTTAACCAAACGACTTTTTTCCCTTCAGGTAGTTCATTTTTAGTAAGCGCCCGATAAGCTTCTTCAGGCGTCAAGGTATAGTAGCCGGCTTCTTTAAGAGCTTTGAGATGACTTTCAAAGGTTTCTGGTGCCACGATGAGATTGGCATTGGCTTCTTCAGAGGGAGCCATCGTGTGAACAGCGTGGTACATGAGAATAGGGATTTTTACAGGTTGATCTTGTTTTACCCATTTAGTAGTAGAGCCTTGCTGCTTCGTAGACTGGCTTTTATTTGTTTCTGCCTGCCTCATAGTCTGACTTGTATTTGTAACTTGCTTGTCAGCAACGGGAGTGCTAGGACCCCGTTTCAATAGGAGAAAGCCTAAAATGAAGATGCAAGATAGGAGAAAAGCATTTAAAATAAGTAGTAAGCGTATTTTCTTTGGGACACGTCTTTTTCGGTGATTCATAGAGACCCCTTTCTAATTCATTATCATTATATCATAGGGGCAGGAAATCTCTTCAAGACAAAGTTACAAATGGAGTAAAATTTTGGGGAACCTCGTCGGTTTTTGAAGGAATGGCTTGCTAGTAGGTTTAGTGAGAAGATTTAAATCTGAGAAAGTGGAGTTCTTTAGAGGAAGAAGGCGATAGAACTAGTCAGAAGGGGTTTGTTTTTGATATAATAGACTATATTAGATTTTTAAGGAGACCAACATGTCTGTTAAAATTGCCTTACTAGGATTTGGTACTGTTGCCAGTGGCGTACCATTTTTATTAAAAGAAAACCATGAGAAGATCAGCCAAGCTGCTCAAGATGAGATTGAGATTGCCAAGGTCTTGGTTCGCGATGATGCGGAAAAGGAAAGCTTGCAAGCTGCTGGTCATGACTATAACTTTGTGACCAATGTTGATGAGATCATTGAAGACAATGACATTGCCATCGTGGTCGAGTTGATGGGCCGTATCGAGCCAGCGAAAACCTTTATCACCAGTGCTCTTGAAGCTGGTAAGCATGTGGTTTCTGCTAACAAAGACCTTCTTGCCGTTCATGGAAGTGAATTGCTAGAGATTGCTAAAAAACACCAAGTAGCCCTCTATTATGAAGCTGCTGTGGCTGGTGGAATCCCAATCCTTCGCACCTTGGTGAATTCTTTGGCCTCAGACAAGGTGACCAAAGTGCTTGGTGTGGTCAATGGAACATCCAACTTCATGATGACAAAAATGGTCGAAGAAGGCTGGACTTATGAAGATGCTTTAGCAGAAGCGCAACGCCTAGGTTACGCTGAAAGTGATCCAACCAATGACGTCGAAGGGATCGATGCTGCCTACAAGATGGTGATCTTGAGCCAATTCGCCTTTGGGATGAACATCCAATTTGATCAAGTGGGTCATAAAGGGATCAGCCAAATCACTCCTCAAGATGTCTCAGTCGCTCAAAGTCTTGGTTATGTCATCAAGCTTGTCGGATCCATTGTTGAAACAGAGTCAGGGATTGCAGCAGAAGTGACCCCAACCTTCCTTCCAAAACAACATCCACTTGCTGGCGTGAACGACGTCATGAATGCAGTCTATGTGGAATCGATCGGGATTGGTGAGTCTATGTACTACGGACCAGGTGCTGGTCAAAAACCGACAGCGACAAGTGTCGTAGCTGACATTGTGCGTATTGTCCGTCGTCTAAAAGAAGGAACGATCGGTAAAGCCTTCAATGAATACAGCCGCCCTCTTCAATTGGCTAAACCAGAAGATGTGAAAAATAACTACTATTTCTCAATCATGGCACCAGATGCGACTGGTCAAATCTTGCGTCTCGCGGAGATCTTTAATGCAGAAGGAGCTTCCTTCAAGCAAATCCTCCAAGAAGACTCAGATGGCAACTATGCAAGCGTCGTGATCATTACTCACCAAGTGAACCAGACACAATTCAAGAACTTGGTTGAAAAACTGGATTCAGAGCCGAATTTCGAACTCTTGAATACCTTTAAAGTATTGGGAGAATAAGATGAGAATTACAGTACCAGCGACCAGTGCCAATGTCGGTCCAGGATTTGATTCTGTAGGGATTGCTGTTTCTAAGTATTTGACCATTGATGTGCTAGAAGCGCAAGAAAACTGGTGGATTGAACATGACTTGGGTGAAGAGATTCCAAGCAATGAAGAGAATCTCTTGCTTCAAACTGCTCTCCAAGTTGCATCTGATTTGCCTCCTCATCATCTCAAGATGACCAGTGAAGTGCCTTTGGCGCGTGGTTTGGGATCATCCAGCTCTGTTATCGTAGCGGGGATTGAGTTGGCCAATCAACTGGGCAAGCTAACCCTAAGTGATGAAGATAAACTAGAAATTGCGACAAAAATCGAAGGGCATCCGGATAACGTAGCGCCAGCCATTTTTGGAAATCTGGTCGTAGCGAGCTATGTGGATCAGCAGACCAATCATTTGGTCCTTCCCTTCCCTGAATGTGCTTTGGTAGCCTTTGTTCCCAATTACGAACTCAAGACCAGCGATAGTCGAAATGTCCTTCCAAGTGAGTGGACTTATAAGGAGGCTGTTGCAGCTAGTGCAATCGCAAACGTGGCTATTGCCGCCCTTGCTAAGGGAGACTTGAGAGTCGCAGGGAAAGCTATCGAAGCGGATCGCTTCCATGAACGCTACCGCCAACAGTTGGTTGTAGAGTTCCCTCAGGTGAAAGAAGTTGCACATCAACACGATGCTTATGCCACTTACCTTTCTGGTGCAGGTCCAACTATTATGACCTTACTCCCTGTTGAACATGCAGAAGCCTTTGCTAAAGACTTGGAATCTAAGGACTTAAATGGTCAGGTCTTCTCTTTAAAAATTGACACAACTGGTGTGAAGATTGAGGGCAGCGAATCCTGATTTGTTGAAAAAATGATTAGATAGGCTAAATTAGTCTATCTAATTTTATTTATCTATGATAAAATAGTTCTATAAATTATTTGTCTATCAAATTATTTTAGGATAATAAACAATTATTCGTAAGATAGATAGAATTGTAAAGGAGATTGTAATTCTAATGAAAGACTTTGAACGTAATCAACTTGCTACGGAACTTGGATTCCAGTATGATCCTGAAACTTCATCTATTTATGGGGAGAACTCTGGCTATTTCTTCTTAATGAGTGAAACAGACACAAAAAATGTCTTCAGCATTGCGCTTTCTGTTTCACGTGATGATGCAGAAGAAGCAGCGGCCCAATTGCATCAAATGGTGAAAGACTCTTCTGTTTTGAAGAGCATTAGCCTCAACCAATATGTCACAACTTTCACTGTAAAAGCTGGAATGACTAAAGCAAAAACAATTGAAAACATTCGTCAAGCCTTAACAGAAATCCTGCAATTTTTGCAAACCAATGGCTTCTACACTGTTTGTGGCTACTCTGGTGAAAAAGGCCCAGTTGGTCTCTATCAGATTGGAGATTCCCTCTTCTTGATGAACGAAGATAGCTTCCAAGAGCTCAGTACTCAACTGAAGATTGAAACGGATTCGTATAATAGTCAGAAAGAAAATGTCCTTCTTGGAACAGTCGGTGCCTTTATTGGTGCCATTATCGGAGGAGCTGTTACTCTTTTCATTGCCCGCCTCGGCTACGTAGCTTTTTATGCTGGTTTTATCCTTGGTATCTGTGTTGTCAAAGGCTATGAAATCTTAGGGAAGAAATTTAGTAAACTTGGAGCAGTTATTTCTAGCATTCTCTTGTTGGTGACGATTGTTCTCGTGCACCAATTTGACTACGCTTTAGAAGCAGTTAAGCAACTTGGAGTCGACTTTAGTGATGGATTTGATTTGATCAATACCCTTGTTCTAAATGGTGAAGCACCTGAAAAATACTTCTTTAACTTCTTTATGTTGGCAGTCTTCACTATTATTGGGGGTGGGGTTGCCATTAGTTCAGCCTTGTCCACTCATAAGACACGTGGCATTGCACGTAAGATTGGCTAATTCAATTAACCCTTGTTTAAAAATATTAAAACAGAATCGGTCCTTTGGCTGCTTCTGTTTTTTTACTTCTGAGTCGAAAAGTGGGCTGGTTTTTGTTATAATGGATAAGATAACGTATAGAAGAGAGTTGTGAGATGGAAATCCTAAAGCAAATCAAAGAGGAGTTGGCTGGTATTGAGATTTTGTTCAATGAGCCACTCAAACAATACACCTATACCAAGGTTGGAGGAGTGGCAGATTATTTAGCCTTTCCACGAAATCAATATGAATTAAAACGAATTGTCACTTTTGCTAATGCTCAGGAAATTCCTTGGATGGTCTTGGGGAATTCTTCCAATATTATCGTCCGTGACAGTGGGATTGAAGGCTTTGTGATCATGTTTGATCATTTCCATGACGTCCGAGTCAATGGCTATGTGATTGAAGCGGAGGCGGGAGCTAAGCTAATTGATGTGACTCATGTAGCCCGCTACCATAGCTTGACAGGCTTTGAATTTGCTTGTGGGATTCCAGGTAGCATCGGTGGAGCAGTCTATATGAATGCTGGTGCCTATGGCGGTGAGATTGCCCATATTCTTCAATCATGTAAGGTCTTGACGCCAGAAGGAGAAATTAAAACCTTAACAGCAGAAGAATTAGCTTTTGGCTATCGCCATTCCAAGATTCAAGAAACTGGTGACGTAGTGATTTCTGCCAAGTTTGCCTTAGCACCTGGTAATTATGATCAGATCGATCAAGAAATGGCTCGCTTGACTCATTTGCGTGAGCTTAAGCAACCACTTGAGTATCCGTCTTGTGGTTCGGTCTTTAAACGACCAGTCGGGCACTTTGCGGGTCAATTGATCAGTGAAGCAGGATTGAAAGGGCATCGAATTGGTGGTGTGGAGGTTTCTGAAAAGCATGCCGGCTTTATGATCAATGTCGATCATGGTACTGCCAAAGATTATGAAGACTTGATTGCCCATGTCATTGCGACAGTTGAAAAATCATCTGGGGTGACCTTGGAGCGCGAAGTCCGTATTATTGGAAAAGATTAACGGTTCGAGATGGAATAGGGGCTACTCTAGGGTAGACCCGTTCTACTTTAGAAGGGGGGGTGAGTGCCTATCGATACCGAAAATAGGTGGGGCAGTCTTATAAGTCCCCGAGAGGTGTTGGTGGCCTGACGAGTCTGCTCGTCAGCCTATGAGACTAATGGTTGGTCTCAGAAGGAAACGCATGAAAAAGAAGGAATTTATGTGAATTGAAAAAACCAATTATTGAGTTTAGAAATGTCTCAAAAGTATTTGAAGACAGTGATACAGTGGTTCTCAAAGACATCAACTTTGAGTTGGAAGAAGGGAAATTCTATACCCTCCTCGGTGCTTCAGGATCTGGTAAATCAACGATTCTGAACATCATTGCTGGTTTGTTAGACGCTTCGACAGGAGATGTCCTCTTGGATGGTATTCGGATCAATGATGTACCGACCAATAAACGGGACGTCCATACCGTCTTCCAATCCTATGCCCTTTTCCCACATATGAATGTGTTTGAGAATGTTGCTTTCCCTCTCCGTTTGAAGAAAGTTGACAAGTCTGAAATCGAGAGACGAGTAACAGAAGTCCTCAAGATGGTGCAATTGGGAGGTTTTGAGAAACGGTCCATCCAGAAACTTTCTGGTGGTCAACGCCAGCGGGTAGCCATTGCACGGGCGATTATCAATGAACCGCGAGTAGTCCTCTTGGATGAGCCCTTGTCTGCCCTTGACTTGAAGTTACGGACTGACATGCAGTATGAGCTCCGTGAATTGCAACAACGCTTGGGTATTACCTTTGTTTTTGTAACCCACGACCAGGAAGAAGCGCTTGCGATGAGTGACTGGATCTTTGTCATGAACGAAGGAGAAATCGTCCAATCAGGAACGCCAGTTGATATCTACGATGAGCCCATTAACCATTTTGTTGCGACCTTTATCGGTGAGTCCAATATCCTTCCAGGGATCATGATTGAAGACTACTTAGTAGAATTCAACGGTAAACGCTTTGAGTCAGTCGATGGAGGGATGAGACCAAACGAACCGGTCGAAGTCGTCATTCGTCCCGAAGACTTGCGAATCACCCTGCCCGAAGAAGGTAAGCTCCAGGTAAAAGTGGATACCCAACTGTTCCGTGGGGTACACTATGAGATCATCGCCTATGATGAATTGGGCAATGAGTGGATGATCCACTCAACCCGTAAGGCTATCGTGGGTGAGGAAATCGGTCTGGACTTTGAGCCAGAAGATATCCACGTCATGCGTCTCAATGAAACGGAAGAAGAGTTTGATGCTCGGATCGAAGAATACGTAGAAGTGGAAGAGCAAGAAGCCGGATTGATCAATGCCATCGAGGAGGAAAGAGATGAAGAAAACAACCTCTAACCTCTTTGTGGTTCCCTACTTTCTCTGGATCCTCCTCTTTGTCTTGGCTCCCGTAGTTTTGATTATTTGGCAATCCTTTGTCAATGTCCAAGGACAAGGTTCCTTAGAGAACTACCAAACCTTTTTTACAGCGCAGAATTGGACCTACCTCAAGATGAGCTTCAACTCCATTCTCTATGCTGGGATCGTTACCTTTGTGACGCTTTTGATTTCTTACCCGACAGCTTATTTTTTGACCCAGCTTAAGCACCGCCAACTCTGGCTCATGCTGATTGTCCTTCCAACCTGGGTCAACCTCTTGCTCAAGGCTTATGCCTTTATCGGGATTTTTGGTCAAGGGGGATCTATTAACCAATTCTTGAGCTTCATCGGAATCGGTCCGCAACAGATCCTTTTTACGGACTTTTCGTTCATCTTTGTTGCTAGTTACATTGAGTTGCCTTTTATGATCCTTCCTATCTTCAATGTCTTGGATGATTTGGATCCAAACCTCATCAATGCTAGCTATGACCTAGGAGCTAACAAGTGGGATACCTTCCGTCGAGTTGTCTTCCCACTGTCGATGAACGGGGTTCGCTCCGGTGTCCAATCAGTCTTTATTCCAAGTTTGAGTCTCTTCATGTTGACGCGTTTGATCGGAGGAAACCGGGTCATTACTCTGGGGACTGCCATCGAGCAACACTTCCTTACGACGCAAAACTGGGGAATGGGATCCACCATTGGGGTCGTCTTGATCCTTGCTATGCTCTTAGTCATGTGGGTAACGAGAGAAAGGAGTGAACGATGAAAAAGATTTCACGTATCTATTTAGGATTGATTTTCTTGCTCCTTTATCTACCAATCTTTTACTTAATTGCCTATGCCTTTAATGCTGGCGGGGATATGAATGCTTTTACAGGCTTTACCTTGGAGCATTTCCAAAGTCTCTTTGAGGATACGCGTCTCATGTTGATCCTCTCACAGACCTTCCTCTTGGCCTTCTTGTCAGCCTTGATTGCGACTATTATTGGGACCTTTGGGGCGATCTACATTTACCAGTCTAAGAAGAAGTTTGAAGGACCATTTTTGTCCGTCAATAATATCCTTATGGTGGCACCTGACGTTATGATTGGGGCTAGCTTCCTGATCCTCTTTACGACCATCAAGTTCCAGCTGGGCTTTGCTTCTGTCTTGATGAGTCACGTGGCCTTTTCTATTCCAATCGTGGTCTTGATGGTCTTGCCGCGCTTGAAGGAAATGAACCGTGATATGGTCAATGCGGCCTATGACCTAGGAGCTACTCAGGTACAGATGTTGAAGGAAATCATGCTTCCTTATTTGACACCTGCCATCATTGCTGGTTACTTTATGGCCTTTACCTATTCCTTGGATGACTTTGCGGTGACCTTCTTTGTCACAGGAAATGGCTTTACGACCTTGTCTGTTGAGATCTACTCACGGGCTCGTCAAGGGATTTCGTTGAATATCAATGCCCTTTCTGCCTTGGTCTTCCTCTTCAGTATCTTACTGGTGGTCGGCTATTACTTCATCACTAGAGAGAAGGAGGAGACAGTATGAAAAAACTCTATTCATTCTTGCTAGGGATTGTCGTGGTCATCCTCGTGTTAGCGGGACTAAGTGCCCGTCTTGAAGCCAAGACCAATCCAAAAGACAGTGACAAGCTGGTCATCTACAACTGGGGAGACTATATCGATCCAGAATTGCTCAAGGAATTTACCAAGGAGACAGGCATTCAAGTCCAATACAATACCTTTGATTCCAATGAAGCCATGTACACCAAGATCAAGCAAGGGGGGACGGCTTACGATATAGCGATTCCAAGTGAATACATGATCGCCAAGATGATGGACGAGAACCTGCTTGAAAAGTTGGATAAGTCTAAATTGAAAGGCTTAGACAATATCGACCCACGTTTCTTGAACTTGGATTTTGATCCAGACAATCAGTATTCAGTTCCTTACTTCTGGGGGACCCTTGGTATCATATACAACACCAAGATGGTCGACAAGGCTCCAGAACACTGGGCTGATCTATGGAGACCAGAGTACAAGAATGACATTATGATGTACGATGGGGCGCGTGAGGTCATGGGGATTGGACTCAATAGCTTAGGCTACAGCCTCAACTCCAAGGATCCTCAGCAATTACAAGAGTCTGTTGATAAGCTCTATACCTTGATGCCCAATATCAAGGCTCTTGTAGCCGACGAAATGAAAGGCTACATGATCCAAAACAATGCGGCTATTGGGGTGACCTTCTCCGGTGAAGCCAGTCAAATGCTAGAGGCTAATGAGGACCTCCGCTATGTCGTCCCATCAGAAGCTAGCAACCTTTGGTTTGATAATATTGTCATTCCAAAGACCGTGAAGAATAAAGAAGCAGCTTATGCCTTTATCAACTTCATGCTTCGCCCAGAAAATGCATATAAGAATGCTCTCTATGTCGGTTATTCTACACCGAATAAAGAAGCTAAGAAGATGCTACCAAAAGAGGTCCAAGAGGACCAGGCCTTCTACCCAAGTGATGACACGCTAAAGAACTTAGAAGTCTATGAACAACTTGGTAAGAAGTGGTTGGGCATCTATAACGACCTCTACCTACAAGTGAAGATGTATCGGAAGTAGGATATAATTCTATAAAAGCTAAAGCAAGTTTCTACCGGTAAAAACCGGATTGAAACTTGCTTTTTTGTGTGAAAAGAAGAATTGAAAACGAAAATACCTTTCTCATGGGTTCTTTCAATTATTTCAACTTTCAGAAAGATTATATTTTGATAATGCCTTTTTATTTGATTTGACTATAAAGTGTAGAGAGACTACAATAAAGTTGTAAACGTTGTCATTTTGTCAGAAGGCCTTCCTTCTTTCAAATTTCTACAATTTTAAAGGAGTTTCATTATGAGGAAAAAGAAGCTTACTTTTATTCTTTCTGCTTTATTACTATCGCCTATAGTAATAGCCAATCAGGTTCAAGCTGAGGAACAGGCTGAAAAGCCGACCGAAGCAGTTTCTGAGCTAGTTCGTTCTCCAGAAGCTATTTCTACTGAGAATTCACAAACAAATGCTCAGTCTGAAACTGGAAGCCTTGAGTCAGTAGTGGAGGCAGATACTGAGATAGAGCGTCCAGTGGAGGGGGACGCTAGCAAGCTAACTGAAACAAATAATACTTTAGAAGAGCTACCGAAACCTTTATCGGTTTCAGATACGCCGGAAAAACTCTCTAGTTTGATTGAAAATCCAAATGTAGCAAATCAAAATTTGACCATAGGGGAAACAGCAGACGAGTTGCTGAAATGGGCGGAGGCCAAACCGGACCAAACAGGTGCAACGCTTGAAGATCGACTTGAGTTTGCAAAGAGCTTGGGGATGATTCCAGATGGAGTAGGCAAGGATGAGCCCGTCCAGAATCTAAACCATATGATTTCAATCGCTAAGAAATTGAAAGAGGCCTATCGTGCAGAGAAAAAAGAACCTCTCATCCTTAATGGAAAGACCCAGCCTATTTTTCCTTTTACTCCAGGTGATGTAGAAACTGGTTATTCCAATGAAAAGAGTGACATTGTCCGCTTTGTTGTCTATGTTGAGTCAGATTATGATACAGATGGTGATGGGAAAAGGGACCTCATTAAAACATTTGTCCAACTTCCGAAAGCAGCTGCCAATGGAGATTATAAGGCTTCGACCATCTATGAGGCAAGTCCTTACGTAGCGGGAACGACTAATAAGGAAACCCTTGGAGAAATTGGTCTAAAAGAGGAGGGCGAGTTTGACAACAAGAAACTCTATCGTTATGTAGATCCTCGTAGGCAAACTGGTTCTACCACAACTTTAGAACATGCTAAAAAGGCGGATTCCAAAGACTGGTACTATAAAAATCCAAACGAAAGTGATGCAACCTTCACACGCTACGATTATGAAAATATTAACTGGTACAACTATTTCTTGGTTCGGGGCTATGCGGTCGTTACAACATCTGGATTGGGAAGCTATCAGTCAGAGGGAATCAATACAACAGGAAGTGACTTGGAAGTAGCTGGTTATAAGAGTGTCATTGAATGGCTAAATGGCAAACGTGTTGCTTATACAGATAAGACATCGAATATTGCTATTAAAGCGGATTGGTCAAATGGAAAAGTCGGTATGACAGGCCTGTCATGGGCAGGAACCACTACTTTTGGAGTGGCTGCGACAGGAGTCGAAGGCTTGAAGACTATCGTCCCTGCGGCTGGTATCGCGAGTTGGTATGATTATTACAACAGCCAAGGAACGACCTTTAACGTGGGTCCTTATAGAGATTTGTCACATTTGTCTGTCTATGTATCCAATCGGATTCTAGATCCGGCTGATTGGAACAGAATTAAAGAGGACTATGCCCGCTACATTACTCAGTTGAATCGCGACCAACATAAACATGGCTATAATTATAGCGATATCTGGAAGAATCGTGATTATACCCTTCATCCAGAAAAATTCAAGGCCAGTGCTCTAGTTATGCATGGGTTGAATGATGATAATGTCAGAACCAAACATTTTGACCTGATGTATGAGACTTTGAAAAAGGCTGGCCAGCCCGTGAAGCTCTATCTCTATCAAGGAGATCATATCTATCCTGTCAATAAACGCTTCGGAATTAAAGAGGGGCAACAAAGTGTCAGTGACCTTCTCAATCTATGGTTTAGTCACTACCTATATGATGCAGAAAATCAGGTAGAGTCTTTACCAGAAGTAACCGTGTCTAATAACTATGATCCATCTAAATGGGAACATTATTCTAGCTGGAAGTCTAGCAATCAATTGACCTTGAAGACACTTTCTAGACGTGAGGAAGAAACCATTGATAATGATTACTATGGTGCAGGGATGGATTGGACCAATCGTGATTCTCATACCACCAAGCAATCCTCTACTGCCAATGCTTTGTTTACAGCAGAAGTGACAGAAGATGTGACCATTAAAGGGCATATTCCTGTCCATTTCCAAGCTGCCTTAGCCAAGCTGACTGATCAAAAGCACAAAGACTATCAAGTTAATGTGCAACTGGTCGATCTCTCTGATGAGGAATTTGATGTTGCATCCAATAAGATCACTTATGATGAAGCAGGCTACAAGTACCAAGAAATGCCTCTAAATACCCTTTCTGAAACAGGCTACTGGATGGGAAGTAATTTGAAAAACATTCCTAACAAGCAATTTGGAACCATTAAAACCAAGTATAAGGTCATCTCTTCTGGTTGGATCAACCTAGCCAATCCAGATGCAGGCTATGCCTCCGCTAGCTCAAGTAGTAGCATCGATCCCAAGCTAGGGGAGTTTCGGAACTACACCGTCTATCTACAACCAAATCTTTACACGGTTAAGAAGGGGCATAAACTGGGCTTAGTCTTTACTACCTTTGATAGTAACTATGTCTGGACGGATGATCCGTACTCCTATCGCTTGAAAACACAGTCCATCGTAGCAGAAATACCAACTGTTCAAAAAAGTAGTCTTCGCTATGCTTGGTATGTTCCAAATGAAAAGGATGAAACTTATCAGGTACTTCCACTGGTTGAAGAACCCCTACCAGAGTATCCACTGGATACCCTTGTGCAGACTGTGGATCAGAAAGAGCAGACACCAAACAAGGATTATATACCATACGAGTCAGGTTCATTAGCAGTTGAGACTAGCAAGAAGAATACGCTGGTACCACTAGCTGTTAACTACCAACAAGAAACATCAGAGACGGTAGATGAAAATCTCCCTCAAGTAAGAAGTACTCGTAAGGAAGGACTTTATTTGCCGCAAACTGGAATGACCACCAACTTTGAAGTCATTTCAAGTGTGTTGGGAATCGTTCTTATAGTCGGAATGGGAATCGTCCAACTAAAAGAAAGAGAAAATTAGTCACATAGATTGAATCACCAGCTTTCCTATTTTTTAGGGGAGCTGATTTTTTAGTAGTTTGCGTGCTTCTAAGCATTGTCCTGAACTAGAAAAATAGCCTTAAATATAGTATAATGAAGTGATATGCTTAGAAGGGAATGTAGAAGTATTGAGAACTTCAGAATTGCTAATTATTATTCCTGCTTATAATGAAAGTGGTAATATAGAAAAAACAATCAAGATGATTGAGGAACATACGCCAGAATTTGACTATGTCATTATCAATGATTGTTCCACAGACAATACTCTGGAAATTTGTAGAAGGAATCAATTTAATGTCATTGATTTACCCATCAATTTAGGAATTGGTGGTGCTGTACAAACAGGATATCAATATGCAGTTAGACACAGCTACCAATACGCTGTCCAAGTAGACGGAGACGGCCAACACAATCCTGAATTTATTAAAAAAATGTTAGAAGTTCTTCAAGAACGACAAGTGAATATGGTGATTGGTTCACGTTTCATCGAGAATCAAGGTTTTCAATCTTCTTTCCTACGTAGAATAGGAATTACATTTTTTGAAAAATTAATCAAGGTTTTGACGGGTCAAAAGGTAACAGATCCAACTTCTGGTTTACGAGTTGCTGACCGAAAAGTGATTGAGGAATTCGCCAAGCAATACCCAAGTGATTATCCAGAACCAGAGACGATTGTATCACTTTTGACTTCAGGTTATTCCGTTGCAGAAGTACCTGTATTAATGAATGAGCGAGAGCATGGAGAGTCATCTATCACATTAAGCAAATCTGTTTACTATATGATTAAAGTAACTATGGCAATGTTATTGGCTAGAATTGGTGGAGGATATAAGAAATAAAATGCTAAATATTTGGTTGACCATTATTGTAATTATTTTTATGGTTTATATTCTGAGACTAGTTGCAAAGAAACTCGTTGAAATGAGAAATGTTATTTCTTGGCTCATTCTTTGCTTACTTTCGTTGCCAGTCATTTGGTTTCCTAATTTGATTGGAGCAATATCTGAATTTCTTGGGATTCAGACATTAAGTAACTTTGTTTTTTTATTGAGTACATTTTTATTAATATTTTTAATATTTTCATTAACTCGTACTGTATCAAAGCAATCAGTACAGATTAAGAAATTGTCACAAACAATCGCCTTATTAAGAAGTGAGAATGAAAATGAACAATAAAGCAAATAGGAGTGTCTATTTTTGGAATTTTGCTGGCAATATAGCAGCGGCTGCAGTTTCTATATTGTATTTGATTATTGTCTCTCGATATACTTCCGCAAGTGATGCTGATAATTTTAGTTTGGCTTATGCAATTGGGAATCTCTGGATTGTCATTGGTATGTTTCAAGTAAGAAATTATCAGGCGACTGATTTGAAAGAAACATACTCCTATTTGGAGTATTGGCTAACTAGGGTAATAACAGTTTGTTTGATGTTAGTCACATTATTTCCATATTTACTTTTTAATGGAAATAATGTTGGAAAAGGAAATTTATTTTTAATTATAATCCTAACGGTGCTTTATCGTTCTTGTGATGCTTTTTCTGACTTATTCCAAGGATTGTTTCAGCAACATGAACGTTTAGATATAGCAGGGAAATTAATGGTGCTACGTTATGGTTTGAGCACAATCATTCTCCTAATTAGTTTGTTACTTTTAAATTCTTTAATTTTTTCTTTAATTTGTTTATGCTTATTTAATGTTTTATTTGTTTTTTTAGGTGATTATTTCCAATCCAAACAAATTAGAACGATACCCTTTAATCAGATTTCATATACTACATTTAAGCGTTCAATTAGTATCATGAAAACTTGCCTTCCCTTGTTTGTCAATGGTTTTTTATTAGTGTATGTATTGAATTATCCAAAACAAGTGATTGATAAATTGCTAGTCGAGGGTGTATTACGTGAAGGTGCTCAAAGAGACTTCAGTATTCTATTCATGCCTGTTTTCTTTATGAGTTTATTTGTATTAGCATTAAGACCGTTAATTACTGATTTGGCAAAACAATGGTCAGAAAAAAGATTTCATACGTTTAATGCTATGATTCGAAAGATTTTATTATTGCTTATGATTTTGGGACTGGTAGTATCAATACTGGCCTATTTGTTAGGGATCCCTATTTTGAATATTATAAGTGGTATTGATTTATCAAATTATAGTTTATTACTTACTATTTTAGTGCTTTCTGGCTTTTTATATTCTATAGCTTCTGTCATAGGTGATTTTTTAATTATATTGAGGAAGCAAGTCTATCTACTCTATGTTTATATCGCAATGGCGTTGTTGACAAATCTTCTTACGCCTCTAGCAATGAGGGAGTTTGGTTTGTTTGGAGCAGGGCTTAGTTTTGTTATGGTTATGCTATTTTACACAGTTGCGAGTTGGATTGTCTTTGTAGTTATGAGAAGGAAGGAGATTCAAAAATATGAATCAGTGGAATGATCATACATTTGTAATCTGTGCTTATGGGGATAGTCCTTTTTTAGAGGATTGTATAAACTCGTTATTAAGCCAAACCGTAAAAAGTAGTATCATTTTGTATACTTCTACTCCAAGTGTATTTATCGAAAGTATTTGCCAAAAATATGCTATTCCATTTAATACAAGTGTTGGTGGTGGGATTGGGAAAGATTGGAATAATGCTTTATCTTTTGTTACTACCCAATATGCTACAATAGCCCATCAAGATGATTATTATGAGCCAACTTATTTAATGGAAATTAAAGAGAGGATAAAGAAGCATCAAGATGCTATCATTCTTTATTCTGATTATTTTGAAGAAAAAAATGGAGAGGTCATTAAACCGACTTCAAATCTAAAAATCAAATCATTAATGTTAAAAACAATCTCTTTATTCCCTAAAACTAAGTGGTGGAGAAATCGTATTCTTGCTTTTGGAAATCCGATTTGTTGCCCTGCTGTAACTTATAATTTAGAATTGGTTAAGGGCTTTAGATTTGATGAGGAATGGAGAGTTAGTCTAGATTGGCTTGCTTGGTATCATTTGGCTAAATTTGATGGCAGATTTGTATATGTTCCAAAGAAATTAATGTGCCATCGTATTCATGAAGATTCTGAAACGAGTAATACCATTAGTGATAATACTCGAACGAAGGAAGATTACATGATGTTTAATCTTTTTTGGCCAAAAGGATTAGCGAAATTGATAAATCGTTTTTATAAAAAGAGTCAGGATACAAATGGTTAAACATTACTTGTTTGAGGTTTGCTAACAATATAAAAGTTCTATTTTCTTGCTTATCTGTAAAAACCATGAGTGATATTTATAAATATAAAGGATAAAATTGTGAAAGAAGCGCCTAAGATTAGTGTCATTATTCCAGTATATAATGCAGAATTATATCTCAAAAGATGTATAGATTCAGTTTTGAATCAAAGTTTTAAATCATTTGAAATTATTGCAATTGATGATGGTTCAAAGGATAATTCGTTCAAAATATTGAATGAATACCAACAATTTTCTCCAAGTATTAGAATTTTGAGTCGGGAAAATAAAGGGGCGGCTTATACTAGAAATGAAGGTATCAAGGTTGCAAATGGTGAATTCATCATGTTTATCGATAGTGATGATTATATAAACCCAGACTACTTGCAGGTGTTTTATGATGAGATCTCAAACGGGATGGATGACGCAGTTATTGGTGGGCTTCAAAGAGTAAACCAAGATGGAAAACAACTATTTTCTATCCAATTGGGTAAAGATAAATGGTCGAAATATAGATCAATTTCACCATGTGCTCGCATCTATAGAAAAAAATTTATAATAGATAACGAACTTTCTTTTCCAGATATTCCGTTGGCTGAGGATTTGTTATTCAGTTTAACCGTATATACAAAATCTAAGAATATTAGAACCATACCATATTGTGGATATAATTGGTTTTACAATGAGAATAGCGCATCTAATACATTAAATAAGGGTTTTAATCCAAAATTAGATATCAAGAATGTTCTTGATAAGATAACAGGGATTATACCAAATGATTTTTCTGAAACTAAATTAATTAAATTCTTTATAAAAAAATTTACTCTTTATTGGTTATTAGACGGTGGGAGACATTCCACAAGTGAGGAGTTTTTACGTCAATATAAAGAAATTAATGATTGGGTCAAGATAAATGGAATGAAGTCCACACTTTCTGTTTTTAATCGAGAAATTAGAGATGAGAGATTGATGGTTAAACTAGCTATCTTTACAATGAACTTGATTGAAAAAGTCGGTTTATTAAAACTGTTTGCAAAACTGTATTGTAAAGGATAGTTAGAAAAACTATAGTTTCCGAAAAGATAATAGTAAATGTTAATAGGAGCAATAAATGGTTATATCAGTTGTAGTCCCGTGTTTTAATGAAGAAGAATCGATCCCATTATTTTATGAAGAGATGGAACGTGTTCGGACAGCGATGGGAGAAGAATTTGAATATATTTTTATTAATGATGGGTCTTCTGATAAAACCTTAGATGTTTTACGAGAACTCAATCTCTTGAATCCTTGTGTCCACTATCTTTCTTTTTCACGGAACTTTGGGAAGGAAGCTGCTCTCTATGCAGGACTTCAGCATGCTTCAGGAGATTATGTTACCGTTATGGATGTGGATCTACAAGATCCTCCTGAACTATTAATCGAAATGAAGCAGAAGTTGGACCAGCTGTCAATTCTGGACTGTGTCGGCACCCGCCGGGTGACACGTGATGGGGAGCCACCGATTCGTTCCTTCTTTGCACGGATGTTTTATAAATTGATTAATCATATCAGCCAAGTGGAAATGGTTGATGGAGCTCGTGATTTCCGTTTGATGCGGCGTCCCATGGTTGATGCCATTATGGAGTTATCCGAGTACAATCGTTTTTCAAAAGGGATTTTCGCCTGGGTTGGATTTGAGACAGAATACCTCGAATATAAAAATGTAGAGCGCGTGGCAGGAGAGACATCTTGGAATTTTTGGTCTCTGTTCAAATACTCGATCGAAGGGATCGTTAACTTCTCAGATGCCCCACTAAATATTGCCTTTATTGGTGGACTGTTATCTTGGATTTTGGCTTTTATCATGGTGATTCTGATTGTAATCCGAACCTTAGTCTTTGGGGATCCTACTTCAGGTTGGCCATCCCTTATGACAGTGATTCTTTTCCTTGGTGGCTTCCAATTGCTAACCATTGGGATTTTAGGAAAATATATCGGAAAAATCTTTATGGAAACCAAGAAACGTCCAATCTATGTCATCAAAGAGAAAAGCAAGTAAAAGCAGAAAACTTCTGCTTTTTTTGCTATAATGATAGGGAAAAAGCATTTGAAAGGAAATTACCATGATTTTAATTACAGGTGCAAATGGTCAACTTGGAACGGAGCTTCGCCATTTGTTAGATGAACGAAATGAAGAATATGTAGCTGTTGATGTAGCTGAAATGGACATCACAAATGCAGAGAAAGTAGATGAGGTTTTTGCGCAAGTGAAGCCAACTCTAGTCTATCACTGTGCTGCCTATACAGCAGTTGATGCTGCTGAAGATGAAGGGAAAGAGTTGGACTATGCTATTAACGTGACTGGTACGGAAAATGTAGCGAAGGCGTCTGAAAAACATGGGGCAACCCTAGTCTATATTTCTACGGACTATGTGTTTGATGGGAATAAGCCAGTTGGACAAGAATGGGAAGTAGACGATCAACCAGATCCTCAAACTGAGTACGGTCGTACAAAACGTATGGGGGAAGAATTGGTTGAGAAGCATGTTTCGAACTTCTATATCATCCGTACAGCTTGGGTCTTTGGAAATTATGGTAAAAACTTCGTCTTTACGATGCAAAACCTTGCGAAGACTCACAAAACACTTACAGTTGTTAATGACCAACATGGTCGTCCAACCTGGACACGTACTCTTGCAGAATTTATGACCTATTTGGCTGAAAATCGTAAAGAATATGGTTATTACCACTTGTCTAACGATGCGAAAGAAGATACAACTTGGTATGACTTTGCAGTTGAAATCCTCAAAGATACGGATGTTGAAGTGAAACCAGTGGATTCTAGCCAATTCCCAGCTAAGGCAAAACGCCCACTGAACTCAACGATGAGCTTGGCAAAAGCGAAAGCTACAGGATTCGTTATTCCAACTTGGCAAGATGCCTTGAAAGAGTTCTATAAACAAGAAGTGAAATAAGAGAAATTTGAAGCGACCCTTAAGGGTCGCTTTTCTGTTTGCATTAGGCAAAAAGCCTAGAAAATGGTATAATTGAATAGACTGTAAATTGTTAGAAAGGGAATATTATGCAACACGTTTTTATTATCGGAAGTCGTGGGCTTCCGGCTCAATATGGCGGTTTTGAGACTTTTGTAGACCAATTGGTCTCCCATCAAATGTCTCCAGATATCCAGTACCATGTTGCTTGCCTTTCTAACGATCAAGCCTATCATCATTTTGACTACAAGGGTGTCGATTGTTTTACCATTAAAGCGCCTAAGCTTGGGCCTGCGCGTGTCATTGCCTATGATATGATGGCCATTAACTATGCCTTGAAGCTTATTAAGAAACAAGGAATTGAACAGCCAATTTTTTACGTCTTGGGCAATACAATTGGAGCCTTTGTGGCACCCTTTGCGCGTAAGATCCATAAGATGGGTGGCCGATTCTATATCAACCCAGATGGACTGGAGTGGAAACGGGCCAAGTGGGCTAAACCGATCCAAGCCTATCTCAAGTATTCTGAAAAGATCATGACGCGCCACGCTGACTTGGTGATTTCTGACAACCCGGGTATTGAGTCCTATATCAAGGAAGCCTATCCTTGGTCCAAGACGACCTATATTGCCTATGGGACGGACTTATCTCCGACCAGCTTGACCCGTCAGGATAATAAGGTCCGAGAATTCTATCAGAAATGGCAGACACAGGAGAAGAACTATTACTTGATCTTGGGTCGCTTTGTCCCAGAAAATAATTATGAGACTGCCATTCGTGAATTCATGGCCTCTTCCAGCAAGCGGGATTTGGTGATCATTTGTAATCATGAAGGCAATCCCTATTTTGAAGAACTCCGTGCTCGAACAGGATTCGATCAGGATCCTCGCGTTAAGTTTGTAGGAACGGTCTATGATCAAGACCTTTTGAAGTATATCCGTAAAGAAGCCTTTGCTTATATCCATGGTCATGAAGTGGGCGGAACCAATCCGGGTCTCTTAGAGGCTCTTGCTCACACGGATCTGAATCTAGTTTTAGGAGTCTCCTTTAACCAAACGGTTGCCAAGGACACAGCTCAATATTGGACCAAAGAAGCTGGGAATTTGGCGCATTTGATCAACCAGGTTGATTCTTTAGAAGATGTATCTGAATGGGGTCAACGTGCCAAGGCCAATATGAAGCAAAACTTTACCTGGGAAAAAATTGTAGGTGAGTACGAGGAATTATTCTTATCATGAAAGTAAATATCTTGTTGTCCACCTATAATGGTGAACAGTATCTAAAAGAGCAGGTCAAAAGTATCCAAGACCAGACTTATCAGGATTGGCAACTCTTGATCCGAGATGATGGGTCAACCGACGGTACGGTGGAGATCATTCGAGAGTTGGTAGCCCAGGATGAGCGCATTCGCTTTATCAATCAAGGTGCTATCGAAAATCTTGGTGTCATCAAAAGCTTCCATGCCCTCTTGAAATATGAAGAAGCAGATTTCTATTGTTTTAGTGACCAAGATGATGTCTGGTTACCAGACAAGATTGCTCTTCAAGTAGCAGAAGCCGAGAAGCATCCGCAAGATAAGCCTTTGCTGGTTTACACAGATTTAAAAGTGGTCGATGAAAACTTGAATGTGCAGCATGAAAGTATGATTCGCACCCAGTCTGATCATGCCAATACCGAACTGATTCAAGAGCTGACGGAAAATACGGTAACTGGTGGGGTAGCCATGATTAACCACGCGTTGGCTGACTTATGGACAGGCCAAGAAAAACATGCGCTTCTAATGCATGATTGGTATTTGGCCTTGTTGGCAACGGCCTTTGGGAAGCTCATCTATATCAATCAGCCGACAGAATTGTACCGGCAGCACAGTAGCAATGTTCTGGGGGCTCGTACCCTTAGAAAACGGGTTAAAAATTGGGTTCGCCCTCATATTCTTTTTGCTAAATATTGGAATCTCATTGAGTCCAGTCAAGAACAAGCAAAAAATCTATTGGATCTGCCTGTCAGTTCCCAAACTAAAGAAATCATTGAAAACTTTGTCACCATTATGGATGTTCCACTAAAAGAACGTCTGAGACGGATTCGTCAGTATGGTTATCGGAAGAACCGGGCTTTTCATACCTTTGTGTTTACCAGCTTGATTCTGACAAAGTTTGCATATCGAGGTAAAAAATAATGTTTGACGTTTTTAGTCAGAAAAATCGAATTTTATTAAGAGAATTAATCAAAACAGACTTTAAATTACGCTACCAAGGATCAGCGATCGGTTATCTTTGGTCGATTTTAAAGCCCTTGATGACCTTTACGATCATGTATGTCGTCTTCATCCGCTTCTTACGTTTGGGTGGAGATGTGCCTCATTTTCCAGTTGCCCTCTTGTTGGCCAATGTAATTTGGGGCTTCTTCTCAGAAGCAACATCTATGGGGATGGTATCGATCGTTAGTCGAGGCGACCTGTTGCGCAAGTTGAATTTCTCCAAACACATCATTGTCTTGTCTGCGATTTCAGGAGCAGCCATTAACTTTGTCATTAACCTTATTGTTGTTTTGATTTTTTCATTCTTTAATGGGGTGACATTCTCTTGGACAGCTTTGATGGTGATTCCGCTATTCTTTGAGTTGTTCTTGATGGCGACAGGATGTGCATTGATTTTAGCGACATTTTTCGTTCGTTTCCGTGACCTAGGTCAAGTTTGGGAAGTGCTCTTGCAAGCTGGATTGTATGCGACGCCAATTATCTACCCAATTACCTTTATCGCAGACCGCAATCCATGGGCGGCTAAGTTGGTCATGATGAATCCTTTGGCTCAAATCATCCAAGACATGCGTTATTTCTTGATTGATAAGGCCAACACCCCTGTTTGGCTTTTGGTAGAGAATAAGTTCTTGGTTCTGATTCCTTATGTTTTACCAATTCTTATTTTTGTCGCTGGCTTTGCTTACTTTAACAAACATGCTAAGAAATTTGCGGAGATTCTCTAATGACAGATAAACAAATTGCAGTAAAAGTAGACCATGTCAGCAAGTACTTTAAGTTGCCAACAGAAGCAACCAATAGTCTTCGAACTGCCCTGGTCAATCGTTTCAAAGGCATTAAAGGCTATAAAGAACAGCACGTTCTCAAGGATATTTCTTTTGAGGTAGAAAAAGGAGACTTTTTTGGGATTCTCGGAAGAAATGGTTCTGGAAAATCGACTCTCTTGAAAATTATTTCTGAAATCTATGTACCAGAAAAAGGTGCTGTCACTATCGATGGGAAACTGGTGTCCTTCATTGAGCTTGGAGTGGGCTTTAACCCAGAACTGACAGGTCGTGAAAATGTCTACATGAATGGAGCTATGCTAGGCTTCTCAACAGCTGAAATTGATGCCATGTATGATGATATCGTAGACTTTGCCGAGTTGCATGAATTCATGAACCAAAAGCTTAAGAACTACTCATCAGGGATGCAGGTTCGTCTAGCCTTTTCGGTTGCGATTAAGGCCCAAGGCGATATCCTGATTTTGGACGAGGTCCTAGCAGTAGGAGATGAGGCCTTCCAGCGCAAGTGTAACGATTATTTCCAAGAACGGAAAAAATCAGGGAAAACTACTATCCTGGTTACCCATGATATGGGGGCCGTCAAGAAATATTGTAACAAGGCCGTATTGATTGAAAATGGTTTGGTGAAAGCAATTGGTAGTCCTGAAAATGTTGCCAACCAGTATAGTTTTGACAATACAGCTCCTTTGAAACAGGGAGGAGAAGCTAGTGGAGGTGCTAATCCCAACCATGAAGAACAAGTATTGGTTGAAAACTTTCAGCTTCAGTTGTTAAGTTCCAACAAGTTACGCCCCCAAGATACGATTCACTTCCAAATTGATTTTGATGTACTTGAAGATATCCAGACCTATATCGCACTGTCTTTAACAGATATCGATCGGAATATTTGGATCTACAATGATAATTCGATGAATCGGTTGATGAGTGGGGCTGGACATAAAACAGTTCATTACACTTGTTCCCTTCCAACAGTGAATGACTTGAAAATGAAATTAGAAGTGACAGTGCGGGATGCCGAAGGACAGATGCTGGCCTTTTCAGATGCTACCCAAACCCCACTAATCTTTATCAATCGAGATGATATAGCTTTGGATGATAAATCAGCAATGGATGCAGCAAGTGGCTTAATCCAACGCAATGGAACATGGTCAATGACTGACTAGACTGAGGGAGATATGGAAACGACGCCTTTTGTTTCGATAATTTGTACAGTTTTTAATAAAGAACCCTGGCTAAAGAAGACAATTGACAGCTTCTTGGCCCAACAAACAGAGTTTTCTTTTGAGATTATTTTAGTGGATGATGCTTCAAGTGATGGATCTCGTTCCATCATTCAGGATTATCAAGCAAACTACCCTGATCTGATCCGTGCCTTTTATCAGGATGAAAATCAGGGAATTTCTAAAACCTGGGTCTCTATCTGTAAAGAAGCGCGTGGAAAGTATATTGCCCGCTGTGACGGAGATGATTTTTGGTTAGACCCTTTAAAACTTCAGAAACAGGTTGACTTATTAGAAAGTAAGCCTGATTGCAAATGGTCCAATACTGATTTTGATATTTATGATGAAAAAGGAACTCTCGTTTCTAAGGCTGGCTTTGCAAATCATACGATCCCATTAGCAGATACCTATGAAAAGATGCTTGCAACAAGAGGTTTTACTATGGCCTCTACATGGCTAGTTGATAGAGATCTGATGTTAGAAGTCAATCAAGAGTTAGACTTAACGACATCAGATGATACTTTCAACCTCCAATTGGAACTCTTTCAACGGACTTCTTTAGCGTATCTGGATGAAGCAACGGTTGCCTATACTATCAACCAAGGATCGGATTCTCGTCCTTGTGATTTTAGAAAATTGGAACGTCGCTTCCATAAGCTACTGCAAACTCAATTAGCCTATCTTGATAAATATCCAAATGCAGATTTTAAAGAGATGACAAAAATTCTCTTAGATCGTACTAATACTTATGAGATTCGCTTGTCTAAACCAATGGATTCTCTTTCACACATCGGTATGGAGTCTGTTACAATTTATTTTGGTAACGAAGAAAATACTTATTCGGAAGATCGTACCATGACCAAACTGCTTCAAAAAGAAGATAGTCTGACAATCGAAATTCCGAAGGGAACTTCTGTTATTCGAGTTGATCTTTCGGAAAATCCTAGTTATTACTCTGATGTTGAATTGAAAGATTCGTCAGGCAAGGTTTGTTCAGCTGTTTATAGTAATGGCGTTGTTGTTGATAATTTGTATTTGTTTAGCGAACCGGATCCTCAATTGATTTATGAAGTTGAAGAAGAAGTGGTGTATCAACTGAGCTATAAAATGATTTCTATAGATAATCCCTCTGCACCGGATTATATTGGAAAAGTTTTTGCAGCTTCAATGTTGCAGTCTATTAATAACATGAAGAGACTAGAAGCAGAGCTGGAAACTGCGAAAGAAGCATATAGAACTGTTATCACATCCAGACGTTGGACCATTCCAACAAAGATCTTGAAATTCTTAAGAATAAGGAAATAATATGCAACGTTTACTTTTATATGTTCACTACAATAAGTTTAATTTTATTAGTGGGCATGTACTCTACCAATTAGAAAAAATTCGTCCCTTGTATTCACGGGTGGTCTTTATCTCTAATAGTCAGCTACCAGAAGATGTGAAGGATCATTTGTCTTCCCAACACTTGGTGGATGATATTCTTGAGCGCCAAAATAGTGGCTTTGACTTCGCTGCTTGGCGGGATGGAATGAAGACAGTCGGCTTTGATCAACTGGCCCACTTTGATTCTGTTACCCTCATGAATGATACCTGTTTTGGCCCTCTTTGGGATTTAGAACCAATTTATCAGCAGTTTGAAAATGACCCTGAAGTAGATTTCTGGGGAATGACAAATTACCGGAAAGACAAGGATTTTAACGAGCATATTCAAAGTTATTATCTTAGCTTTAAAAAACAGGTTATTGAATCAAGTACTTTCCATGAGTTTTGGCAAGGCGTTCAAGACTTTACCAATGTCCAAGATGTGATCGATAACTACGAGACTAAGGTCACAACGAATTTCTTGGATGCTGGTTTTCGCTATAAAACTGTCTTTAATACCATCCATGAAGATACAACTGGGATGCTCTATCCAGACTTTTCTTACTACAATCCTACAGCGATTCTTAAACATAAGGTTCCTTTCATCAAAGTCAAAACCATTGCAAATAATGAAGGAATCATGCCTTATATTTTTGATGAATTGGAGCGTGTATCGGACTATCCATTGGATTTGATTCTTAACCACATGTCTATGATTGACCGTCCAGACTATCCTTATCTCTTATCCCGTAAGTATTTGAAGGATCAAGACTTAGGAGACACATTTGATAAAAAAGTTGCGGTTCATCTCCATGTCTTTTATGTGGACCTCTTGGAAGAATTTCTAGATGCTTTTCAAGCCTTTCATTTCTCTTATGACTTATGGATCACGACAGATGTAGAAGAGAAGAAGCAGGCTATTGAGGAGATTCTTTCTAATCGGGCCCAAGTTGCGACAGTCGTGGTGACTGGAAACATTGGACGAGATGTGTTACCAATGCTGCTCTTAAAAGAGCAACTCTCAAAATACGATTATGTTGGCCATTTCCATACCAAGAAATCCAAAGAAGCAGATTTCTGGGCAGGTGAATCTTGGCGCAAAGAATTGATCGAGATGTTGGTCAAACCGGCTGATCAAATCCTAGCCAATATGGAAGCCAATCCAAAAGTCGGAATGACTATTGCAGATATTCCAACTTTCTTCCGATACAATCGAATAGTGGTTGCCTGGAATGAAGCCCTCATTTCACCAGAGATGAACAAGCTCTGGCAACGGATGGGAGCGACCAAGAAAATTGATTTCAAAAATCTCAATACCTTTGTTATGAGCTATGGCACCTTTGTTTGGTTTAAGTATGATGCTTTGAAACCACTCTTTGATTTAAATTTGTCAGCAGCAGATGTTCCAGCTGAACCTCTTCCTCAAAATTCGATCCTTCATGCGATTGAACGCTTATTAGTCTACATTGCCTGGGATCAAAAATATGACTTTAGGATCTCCCAAAATCCACACGTTCTCACACCATTTATTGATAATAAGCAGTTGAACAATCGAGAGGATCTCCAACCACATACCTTCGTGGACTTTAATCAAATCGGTGGGATTAAAGGAGCCTTGATGTATATTGCGATTGGACCAGCTAGAGCAATAAAATATATTATATTGAGACTTCTCAAGAGAAAGTAGAGGAAATCTTGTGAGTTTATTTGATAAAGAAAAGTTAAGAAATATTATCATTGCAATCGTCTTAATCTTGTTCTCAAGGATTTTTTTGACCAGTTTATTTGAATTTACTTTGAATAAGAAAGTGTTAATTCTAATAATAGCATCAGTTATCTATCTGTTGCTGTTTAATTCAAAAGACTCTGATAAATTACCACGGAATGCGTTTCTGTTAATAGTTATATTTGGTAGTTTTATTTCTGTTGTCAAGCCAGTTCAATATGGATTGGATGAAGAGTCGCACTTGCCAAACGTCATTAGTATAACAGATAGTCCGATTTTTAAGTATTCGGATGAAAAGCTAGCAGACTATGATTCTGTATTTGGTTACGATGCTTTAAGAAACCCTGGGAAAAAATCCTCACAGTACTGGTATAGTGTAGAACATAAAGATAGTAAAATTAGAGGAACAAGAGTTGGATTTGACAATCCTGCCTTTCTCCCTAATGCTATTGGATGGTCCATCGGTAAACTAATCTCGAAAAAAGTATATGTTTCTTATTATTTAGGAAGAATTTTCGAAGTTATAGCCTTTGCAATTTTAGCTTATCTTGCATTAAAAATCAGTAAGGTATTCAGAGAAACTATTTATCTTTTTTCTACGTTCCCAGCTGTTTTATATATTATCGCTGGTTACCATTATGATTACTTATATTTTGGAGCCAGTTTAATTGCTTTAGCATTATTAACAAATGTACTCTCTGAGAAAAATAAAGTTGATAAAAAATATGCAATTGCTTTTCAATGTACGACATTACTTTTCGCATTCTCGAAATTTCCTTTTATATTAACAGGAAGTTTGTTGTCTGTTTTACCAAATAGATATTATAAAGATAAAAAAATGAGGACATTCTCTTCCTTACTATTTCTTTTAAATCTATTTATATCATTTATTTATGTTGGTATAATTAAATTATTCCCTTCTGGAAGTTCAATTTCAGGGGAAGGTCCAGGTCTATTTTATTTCTTAACGCATCCATTGCCATTGTTACGAACTTTATTCTTAGCACCGCATGGAATTATTAATGATTTTATTTCAGATCCATTAAAGTATGTTTCTGAAAAATCAGCATTTTTAATCGCAGCTTCAATTTTCACTTTCTTTTTCATTCTATTCATTATTATTCTTAGAAATAAGATTGAACTGCCTAAATTCTTTAAATACTACAGTTTGCTTTTACTTTTAGGTACAGCAACCCTAATTATTGTTGCGATTTCTGGAGATCCTCGTGTATATCACTCAGGTGATATTGTTGTTGGTGGGGTTCAAGGTCGTTACTATTATTATATTTTAATGTTTCTACCACTTTATTTCGGCACATGGTTCCACAAAAAAGTGGGTATAGCTGATATTGCTCAAAGTGAGGATTCACATTTTGATATATCGTTACAATATGCACTCATCTTTTTGAACATTTTAACGATTAGTATTGGGATTTATACACAAATTCAGGGTTGATTATTATAATTGAAACATCATAGTTATGGGGAGAAAAATGAAGAGAAAAAAGAAGTTTAATTTAAAAGAGTTTCTTATAAGAAACTATCAGAAATTAACGAGAACTCAACTGTATTCTTTTGCTCTCCTCGTGTTTTTTCTTGTCATTAATACGTATTTAGTTCAGCATGTGATTGCTGAAAAACTAGGAGCAACTGATTCCGTTATGGCATTGATTAATCACTGTGGGATCTATTTTGGGCTTGCTACAGTCATTTTGGTTGTCCTAATTTCTCAATATGATTTAAAGCGAATTTTTGCTTTAAAGATTCTTGTATCCTATAGTGTCTATTTAATTCTTTCTTATTCAATTGAAGTTGCCCTTCATATTAATGTACCGAAATATAAGGTATTCGATTTTGCCAAGAATGGTTTTTGGCAGACCAACTCAATTGTTTTTGTATCGGTATTAGTTGCTAGTTCACTCTTATTTTCAACTATTAGACAGTGGTTTGATAACAAGGCTGTTAAAAGAAAAACGAGACCAATTGGAAAACTATTTGAATACTTATTGCATTCTAGTATTTTAACAACTTTTGTTTTAACAGATTCTAAAATTCCTTCAACTCTCTATCGTACGACCTGGTATTTGTTTGATGGCATTGGAAAAACCGGAGGAGGCAAGTATTCCCTGTCGCAATTCTGGTTTGTCGAGTTTAGAATGATTGGTTTCTCTATTCTTTTAACTCTTATCGGATTGTTTTTTGTCAAAGGTCAAATAGACTTAGTTAAAAATAGATCGAGTTTTTCACTGGCTGTTATGACTAGTATTAGTCTAGCTATTCTATCTAACACTGGTGTGCAACTTGGACTTGGAGCAGGAGACTTGCTTGTTGGTTATTCGATTTTTCCAGGAGGAGTCGTATTTCCTATCCTCTGTCTCGTGTTTCTATACATCTCTCTATATGTATTGATCAATAGATATTGGTTTACAACGATTTTAATAGTCTTTAGTAGTGTTTCTTTCGTTGTTGCCAACGCTGTAAAATTCAGTATGAGGGGAGAGCCTATTTTACCGAGTGATTTGGTCTGGTTATCTCAACCGTCGGTTTTATTTAGTTTTGTTGATGTCTCCTTTATGTTCATTGTCATAGCAGTTGCTGTTGGTTTATCGGTTACCTATATTCTCGGTAGACGATATATTTACACAGGGAAAATTATACGGTCAACGATAATTCGCTATCTTACACTTTTGTCTCTTGTATTATTTGGTTATAAAGTATATTCTATCTTTGACCAAAAAGAAAATGGCGTGATTTCGGAGAAAGTACCAGTTATCACCTTATTGAATAACTTTCAGGATACGAAATGGCTGGGGAATTCGATTAATGCCAGGTATCGGTCGTTAGCTTTTGTCTGGTTCAATCAATTGACAACAGAAGTCATGATAAAACCGGAGGGATATAGTAAAGAAAAAATGCTTGAGATTGAAAAGAAATACTCTAATCAAGCCTCTGAAATCAATCAAACAAGAAATGAAGTTATCGATCAACAGACCATCATCTATGTTCTAAGTGAGAGTTTTTCGGATCCTAGCAGAATAGAAGGAGTGACAATTTCTAGAAATCCTATCCCAAATATTCAAGACATAAAGTCAAAAGTGACAAGTGGTTTAATGAAATCAGATGGCTACGGCGGTGGTACGGCTAATATGGAATTTCAAACTTTAACAGGTTTACCTTTTTATAATATCAGCCCTACCGTCTCTGTTCTATACTCAGATGTGGCTCCAAAAATGCAACTGTTAATTTCGATAAGTGATTCTTTTGCACCTAAAAATAAGGAAATTATCCATTTTGAATCAAAAATTAACTATTCAAGAGATGTTATCTATAATAGACTGGATTTTGATAAGTTTGTAAGTATTGATGACAAAAAGGAATATAATGTAGGATACCAGGAAATTCATGTCAGTGACCAATCAACCTATAATGCAGTCCTAAAAGATTTAAATCCTAAGCAGAGTCAGTTTTTCTCAGTCATTACGATGCAGAATCACGCCCCATTTATTGCAGGGGAACCATCAGATGTAACAGCTTCCGGCAAAGGTTTCTCAGAGGATGTGAATACTCGTTTGACAAATTATTCAAGGTTATTAACGTTTACTGACAAAGCCACCCAAGATTTCCTAGAAAAGCTATCCAAAATCGATAAAAAGATTACAGTTGTTTTTTACGGAGATCATTTGCCTGGTTTGTATCCAGAATCTGCCTTTAAGAACTATCCAGAAGGTCAATACCAAACAGACTACTTTATTTGGAGTAATTTTGATGCTCCTAAATTAGACTACCCTTTAGTCAACTCGAGTGACTTCTCTGCTATGGTCTTTGAACAGACTAACTCTAAGGTCTCTCCATACTATGCTCTCTTGACAGAAGTGTTGAAGAAAGCAAGTGTTGACAAAAAAGCTTTAGAAGGAGAAGCGAAAGAGATTGCTGAAGATTTGAAGATGGTGGAGTATGATCTGATAAGTGGTAAAGGATACCTTTCCCAAGATTTCTTCAAGGTACCATCGGCAAAAAATTAATGGAAAGAGACCAGCTTTCATCAATCTTTCATTCAGTAATTTGATTGCTAAAATTATTAAAAATAGAACAGGCTTTCCTGTTCTATTTTTGTTGATTTTATGCTAAACTAGTAGGAGGGGGTTCCGCATATGATTAAGATTTTTGGGAAAATCCGATACCATTGGCAGCCTGATTTATCCATGCTGATTACCTATTGGTCATTATCGGTTATACCCGTCTTTATTGGACTAGCTCTAATGTATGAGAGTTCCAGTATCCCGACGGTGGTACTCTTTTCATTCTTTCTCTTTATGGCCTTGCTGGCTGTAGGAGTGCATCGCTATTTTACGATCTACGATGATGGGATTTTACGGATTATCACGGCGAATCCATTAACTCCTATAAAAGTTCCGATTTCATCGATTGAAAAAGTGGAAGTTACAAAGAATTCCATCAAGTTAATTTTCAACGATGGATCAAGAAGTCGGACCTTCTGTATGCGTAAGTGGCCCAAAAAATACTTTATCAATGCCTTAGCCTTGAATGATCATTTTAAGGGTGAGATTGAGTTGACAGATAACTTTATCCATGTGGACTATTATCAACTCTACTATGCAGATAATGAAAAAAGCTCTTAATCTTTGATAAGAGCTCGGGTTGGACAATTTTTAACCGCTTCTTGGATTGAAGTATCGGTAGGAAATTCTTTTTCCAATCGTTCATCCTCAGAGGCAAACTTAACGATGCCATTATCGTGATAGTCAAAAATGTCCGAATATGTTTGGCAAAGGCCACATGCGATACAACGTTCAGGTATTAAGGTTATTTTCATATCTATATTGTAATGATTTTAACAGGAAAACACAAGGAGGAAGTTATGCCGAAAGAGCCATGGGAAGAAGAAATTTATGATGACGGAGAAGAAACATTGAAACGAACAAACAAATTAAATGGGATAAAAGCTGATCGCTTGTTGACCATCTTGGCGATTATTTTCTTTATTATTATTGTAGCGATGGTCTGCTTCTTAGTTTACCTTTCTACAGGTGGAAGCGATAAGAAGAAACAAATGAGCGGTTTCTACAATGGTGAAACAACAGTCGTTGCAGCAAGTAGTGCTCCAGCTGCAGAACAGACAGAGGAAGCAAGTGCAGAAGAATCTGAAGAAGGTACGATTACAGTCCTAGCTGGTGAAGGAGAAGCAGCAATTGCAGCGCGTGCTGGCATTTCGATTGCCGAATTAGAGCAACTGAATCCATCTCACATGTCTACTGGATCATGGTATGCCAATCCAGGAGATGTCGTCAAGATTAAATAAAGGATAAGCTATGAAACAGATTCAAATCGCGATTGATGGCCCTGCATCTAGCGGGAAGTCAACTGTTGCTAAGATTATTGCTAAAAATTTAGGCTACACTTATCTCGATACGGGTGCCATGTATCGCGCAGCGACCTATCTGGCTCTTCGTCATGATCTGACCGAAGCAGATGTTGACCAGTTGGTTGATTTGCTGAACCAATATCCTGTGAGCTTTGGGCGATCTGAAGACGGGCAGCAATTAGTCTTCGTAGCTGATGTCGATGTGACTCATCCAATTCGTGACAATGAAGTGACCAACAATGTCTCTTGGGTATCTGCCTTGGCTCCTGTGCGTGAGCGCTTGGTAGCCCAGCAACAACAGATTGCTGCTCAAGGGGGAATCGTCATGGACGGTCGTGATATTGGGACGGTTGTCTTACCAAATGCAGAATTGAAGATTTTCCTAGTGGCTTCTGTAGAAGAACGTGCAGAACGTCGCTATAAGGAAAATATGAGCAAGGGCATTGAAACAGATTTAGAAGTATTGAAAAAAGAAATTGCTGAGCGGGACTACAAAGACAGTCACCGAGAGGTTTCGCCATTGAAACCAGCAGACGATGCCATTCATTTTGATACGACTGGTGTCGGAATTGATCAAGTGGTTGCATTTATTGAAGAAAAAGCAAAAAAAATCCTTGACAATCCATCATAAACTTGATATCATATAAAAGTTGAGAAAAGCAGAAGTGAGAACTTCTCGCCTTGCGACTAACGTTGTCTGGCCCCTACGGATCAAGTTTCAGAAATGAAATATAATCATGTAGTGCGGGTTTGCGTTAGCAAGTCCGCTCTTGTTTTTCTCTAAAATAAAAAAAGAGGTGAAAACCATAGCAAAGCAAGACTTATTCATCAATGATGAAATTCGTGTACGTGAAGTTCGCTTAATCGGTCTTGAGGGCGAACAATTGGGTATCAAACCACTTGGTGAAGCGCAAGCACTTGCGGACGACGCTAATGTGGACTTGGTTCTCATTCAACCTCAAGCTAAACCTCCTGTTGCGAAAATTATGGACTACGGTAAGTTCAAATTTGAGTACCAGAAGAAACAAAAAGAACAACGCAAAAAACAAAGCGTTGTGACCGTGAAAGAAGTTCGTTTGAGCCCAGTTATCGACAAGGGTGATTTCGATACAAAACTTCGCAATGCTCGCAAGTTCCTTGAAAAAGGGAACAAAGTGAAGGTTTCCATTCGCTTTAAGGGTCGTATGATCACCCATAAAGAGATTGGGGCAAAAGTTTTAGCCGATTTCGCTGAAGCAACTCAAGATATTGCTATCATCGAACAACGTGCTAAAATGGATGGTCGTCAAATGTTCATGCAGTTGGCACCAGCAACTGACAAGAAATAATCTGTCAGAAAGTTAAAAAAAGGAGAAAATATCATGCCAAAACAAAAAACACACCGCGCATCAGCTAAACGTTTCAAACGTACAGGTTCTGGTGGACTTAAACGTTTCCGTGCTTACACTTCTCACCGTTTCCACGGAAAAACTAAGAAACAACGTCGTCATCTTCGTAAAGCATCTATGGTGCATTCAGGAGATTTCAAACGTATCAAAGCAATGCTTACTCGCTTGAAATAATCGCGTATTTGTAAGTAAAGAATTCTAGGAAATATTGGAGGAAATATAAATGGCACGTGTTAAAGGTGGCGTTGTATCACGCAAACGTCGTAAACGTATTCTTAAATTAGCTAAAGGTTACTATGGAGCTAAACACATCTTGTTCCGTACTGCAAAAGAACAAGTAATGAACTCTTACTACTATGCATACCGTGACCGTCGTCAAAAGAAACGTGACTTCCGCAAATTGTGGATCACACGTATCAATGCGGCAGCTCGTATGAACGGACTTTCATACTCACAATTGATGCATGGTTTGAAATTGGCTGAGATCGAAGTTAACCGTAAAATGCTTGCTGACTTGGCTGTTAACGATGCAGCAGCTTTCACAGCTCTTGCAGATGCAGCTAAAGCAAAACTTGGTAAATAATTAATAAAGAGATCCGCATGGATCTCTTTTTCTTTGAGTGAACGAATCGGCTGTGACAGTGTTATCTTTTTTTCTTGCTGATTTCGTGCTATAATGAAAAAAATTTAGAATGTTAATGAAGGAGGACAAGACTGTGGGACATAAACGATTAGCTTGGGATGAGTATTTTGCAGCACAGGCTTTGTTAATATCAAATCGAGCAACTTGTAAGCGAGCCAAGGTGGGTGCTGTATTGGTCAAGGATCATAAGGTGGTTGCGACGGGTTACAATGGCTCTGTCTCTGGTACGGAGCATTGCTTGGATCATGACTGCCTCATGGTGGAGGGACACTGTGTTCGGACCCTCCATGCAGAGGTCAATGCCATTTTACAGGGAGCGGAACGGGGGATTCCCAAAGGTTTCACAGCCTATGTGACCCATTTCCCTTGCCTCAACTGTACCAAGCAGCTGCTTCAAGTAGGCTGCAAGCGGGTAGTTTATATCCATCAATACCGCATCGATGAATATGCTCAGTATCTCTACCGTGAAAAAGAAGTAGAGCTAGTCCATCTTCCATTGGAAGTGGTCAAAGAAGCTATTGCAGAGGCAGACTTTATTTAAGAATGGATTGCTGTCTCACTACCTACAATTATATTGAAAGCTTATTTTTGAGTTCACGCTTCACTGATTCGTCTAGAGGGAGGAGATTGTGATGAACCGTAAAATTTGCTACCTCATTCTCTTACTAGTCCAGATTCTTGAGGCTCTTTTTCAAGTATTTATGCTCTTATCCGGAGAGCCTGGAAACGGAGAGAATCCCCCTATTATCTGGTTGTCAATCATTCAGATTCTTTTATGGATGGCTATTCAAGTCTTTCTCACAGTTAAAATCTGGAAAGACCAGGAGAAGGCGGAGGGGCTTCTTCTTTATGCTCTCTTCCTCGTCCTCAGCATCTTTTGGCCACAAGAGGTTCCCATTGCTTTGTTTGGTACTGAGGTTGTGATGAGACTTTCTCAACTTCCAACCTTAGCGATTGTCCTGATCATGATCAATAAGGTGGAGTGGCCTCGTCTTCGTTCTTTAGTTGGTCAGGAAGGGACTTGGTATCCAATCGTTCCGTTGGTTTCCTTGGGGATCAGTATCTTACAATTGGTCGATAGGATTCCTGTTGTCTTACGCTTGTGGAATATATTGGATCATTCAAAATCTGACTTTTACTGGAGATTGTTTGAAGGAGTGGACCAAGAAGTCCTGCTAGTCATTTTGTTGACTTGCCTTCTCGTCCTTAAGAATCAGAAGGTTCTATTTGTGCTTAGTTGTCTTTATGGTTGTTACTATCTCCCTTCTGTCACACTAGACCTGCTTGTTTTAAAGACGACTTCACCCATCCCTTTTTACCATTCTGTTATTTCCCTTTATCTGGTATATAGACAGAAGGAAAGTTTGCAAAAGATCTTTGGGACGCGGTCAAGCGCCCTTGCTAAGCGAGAAGGTGCTGCATATGGAGATGAAGAAGAGCCAGCTGAGCGGTTAGAAAGTCAAAATGGTTCAGATGAAGGAAGCTCCGGAAATAAGGAATCTTCGTCCTTATTACCCGATTTGCTTACTTATCCAAAACGATACGGCTATCCTAATGTATTCGTCTTGATAAAAGAAAAATTAGTCATCGCTCCTCTTGTTATGTTATTTGGGAACAAATCGAGCGATAGGGGAGAAGGAGTTGTAACAAAGGACTTAGAGGCTGGGCAGGAGAAGCCTACAGTGGATGTGACAGTTGAGCAAGACAGCAATAGCCAGCAGTCACTTGAGACATCTAGAGAGCCTCTTAACAGGAACTTAAGCAAGGAAGAAAATGCATCGTCTATGTTTTCGTATCTCTTTGCTCTCCCAAAATGGTTAGGTCTTGCTTATTATGGCTTGGGTATTATTGGACTCATCCTGACAGGCCCTTTTGCCTTCATCATTTTTTATGCAACGGGTATTCATTTGGTTTTATTTACTATCGGCTTTGTCTCAACCCAGTTCGCATTGGCGATAGATTCTCGAATCTTTTGGGCTTCTGCATGTATTTTCTACGGGCTATCAGCTGTTTATGGCTTGCTGTGGCCACTACAGATCCTATCTTTCTGTTTAGCCATCGATGTCCTACTAGCTACTTTCTTTTGGATGAAACGACCAAAGGATACTAGGGAAAATAATTTTTGAAAAGAAAAAAGGCTCTATCATTGCGATAGAGTCTTTATTTGTTATTTTACTTCGCCACCTTCAACAACGAGGTCATCTGCTTTTGCAGCATCGCCGTAGGTTGGGTGAAGAGTTTTTTCATAAGCTTTGTGGAAGAAGTTTTCTTTTCCAAGCTTTTGAATGTCATCGTTAATGAAATCAAGGAGTTCTTTGTTTCCTTTTTGAACCGCTGGTGCGATAGTATCTGGATTACCAAGTGAAGTAATTCCAACTTCGTATCCTTTGTTTTCAAGGGCCCAGGCAAGAACTTCTGTGTTGTCTGTTGAGAAGGCATCGCCACGTCCATCTAGGAGAGCTTGATAGGCATCGCTGTATTGGTCATATTTTTGAAGTTTCACTTCTGGATGGTTCTTTTCAAAGTAGGTTTCAGCAGTAGTTCCCTTGGTTACAATCAAGGTTTTTCCTTCCAATTGTTTCACATCAGTGATGACCTTATCTTTAGGAGACACCACACCGAGTGAAACCTTCATGTAAGGAAGGGCGAAGTCTACTTGTTTCTTCCGCTCATCAGTTACGGTGAAGTTGGCCAATGTGATATCCACTTTATTGGAGATCAAGTATTCCGCACGGTTAGCCGCATCCACTGATACATATTTCGGTTTGACACCAAGGTCTTTAGCTAATTGGTTTCCTAGTTCGATATCGTAACCTTGGTAGGATCCATCATTATCAACATAACCAAAAGGTTTTTTGTCTCCAAAGACTGCGATACGAAGCTCGCCACTTTTCTTGATTTCTTCAATGGTACGTGCTTTAGAGCCGGTAGAAGAAGATGATGACTTGCTAGAGCCACATGCAGTGATAAAGAGCAAAGCGAGAGCGAAGGTAAAAAGAACTAAAATTGGTTTAATGAATTTCATAAAAATCTCCTTTATAGATATGAGCCAAATTGGCTAAAGTCAAATACATTTAAAAATTCTTGTGCTCGTTGGGTTTGTGGGTTGGTAAAGAAGGAGTGAGCACTTCCTTCTTCGGCAATTTTGCCCTGATCCAAGAAAATGATTCGATCGGCAATAGCTTGTGCGAACTGTAACTCGTGAGTCACCAGAATCATGGTCCGTCCTTCTTGGGCCAGGTCGTTGATGAGTTCTAAAACTTCCCGGACCATCTCAGGGTCTAGAGAGGCTGTCACTTCATCGAAGAGGATAATTTCTGGATGCATGAGGAGGGAGCGAACGATGGCTACCCGTTGCTTCTGTCCACCAGACAACTGCCTTGCGTAGCTATGTTTCTTCTCCAAGAGACCGACCCGTTCCAGTAACTCTTCTGCTTCCTTGATGACTTCCTCTTTAGCTCGTCCTTGAGCTTTTGTAGGACCAAGAATCAAGTTTTGGAGAACGTCTAAATGAGGGAAGAGTTCATAACTTTGGAAGACCATCCCAATCTTTTGGCGGACCAGGTGGAAGTCCTTTTGATTCTTGGTAATGGATTGACCATCCAAGAGAATATCGCCAGCTTGGATGCTTTCTAAGCCATTGATACAACGAAGGAGGGTACTCTTACCACAACCAGAAGGCCCCAAGATCACCACGACCTCCCCTTTTTGAACCTTGAGGGAAAGCCCTTGGAGGATAGGAGTGTCTCCAAAGGATTTTTTTAGGTCCTTGATTTCTAAAATGGTTTCAGACATATTAATTCCTCCAGTGGTTTTCTAACAGTCCTGCTAATTTGGAAATAGGGAAGCAAACAATAAAGTACAAGACTAAAATAGTTCCATAAATCCAAAAAGAAGCGGTTGGGATGGTCAGGCGGTTGCTATCGATGATTTGCTGGCCGACCTTGGTAACTTCTACAACCCCGATGAGGACCACTAAGGAGGTTGTTTTTATCATACGCGTAATCAAGTTAATAGCTTGTGGAAGCAATCGTCTGAGAACCTGTGGGATGATGATGTAGCGATATAGTTGGACCTTGCTTAATCCTAAGGCTTGTCCACTTTCAAACTGGTGTTTTGGAAGAGAAGTGATGGCCCCTCGGACCAAATCCCCCATCTCAGCCGTTCCCCAAAGGGTAAAGACGATAATAGCTGAACTTTCACCAGAAATGTTGATGTTGAAGTTGCGGGCCAAGCCGAAGTATACGATAAAGAGCAGGACCAACTGAGGCATGATCCGGATAAATTCCAGATAAAAGCGAGTGAGCAGACGAATGACTTTTGAATGAGAAGTCATCACGATTCCGAGTAAAGTTCCAAGGATCATGGATAGGAAGACAGAGATAATGGAAATTCCAATGGTCACGCCCAAGCCTTGGAGTATCCGAAGGAGATTATTTCCCTGAAAGAGTACTTGGATTCCCGAATCCTGCATGGCGTAATCTCCTTTCTATCCAACTAAAGAGAAGTGAAATCGGTAGTAAGAGAAGCAGATAGGCAATAACCAACATGGTCAGGGCGATATCTGTCTCGTAATAGAGTCCAATCAAATCTTTTGCTACATACATGAGGTCAGCTAAAGCGACTACAGAGAATACAGAGGTCTCTTTAATCAGGAAAATGACATTGGCACTAAAGGAAGGCAGAGCCACTGCGGTCGCTTGTGGTAGAATCACATAGCGAAAGACCTGTCGGGGTGTTAGCCCAATGGAGAGACCGATTTCATGCTGGGTTTGGCTGACAGCTTCTAGACCGCTTCGGAAGGACTCAGCCATATAGGAACCACCTAAAAAGATGAGACCAATGGTTGCACAGACTTCTGAAGAAAGGACGATTCCTATCCTTGGCAATCCAAAGTAGAGGAAGAAGAGCTGAATCAAGAGCGGTGTATTTCTAGAAAGTTCGATGTAACAGCCAGCTAGTTGACTTAAAATCGGTAAACGATAGTGTCGGATGATACTGACAATCAGTCCTAAAAGAAATGAACCTAAAATCCCCCATACAGCAATGTGAAAGGTCAAGAAAAAGGCCTGCTGGTAGAGTGGAAAGTATTGTTCAACAATTGACCAATCCAAAAATGATTTCCTCCTCTCTAATGAGCAAGGAAAAAAGAAATGCTACCTTACTGATTAGAAAATAATACTGTCACATTGTAACACGAAAAAAAACATTTGAATAATATGGAAAATTTATCAAGCTGATAGATAAATTTTATCACCCGTCATAGCCGATGCAATAGATTATCAAATGGGGTATAATAGGAGTAAGAAATACCAAATCACTTAACCTTATAAAAGAGGAGGAAGGGCGATGACAGACCAAGATCCAAAGTATGAATCAAACCAAGAGCATCAAGGTGTGCTTGAGGGGACTGTTCAGTCATCCATGGCGGGTGAAGAGCAGAATCCCAAAGAAAATAAAGACAAAGAGGCATATGTTTTAGGAGATACTCTCCTTTCTAACAATGAGATGAGGACAGAAAAAAGAGTCGGAAGTACGATAGTACTATCTATTGCACTTGTTTTCGCAACTATATACCTAGGATGGTCTCTACTCGTCGCGATCGCATTTAGAGAATGGACAATTATGTTACAACTCCATTTTCTCTGTATTATCATTGCTACCCTTCTGCTTTGGAGCGGAAAAACGATTGGGAATAGAACAAGTCTCTATACATCTGCAGTTTTATTTTTTGTTTCGATGATTGCAGTGTATGACCAAGCTGGGGGAATATTTTTGTTTATGCCTCTTATAATAGCTATAGTGGTTTTTTTCGGAACTGTAATGTTTGATAATGGAGAGTAATTATAGAAGATAGGGCGTAAAATCCTATCTTTTTTATATAGCGAGAAAACATGGAGGAAGCGGTTACAAATTGTGGTATAATGAGAGGTAACAAATCAATTTATACTTTACTTTGAAAGTGGAGTGAAATAAATGTCTAGAAATAAATGGTATCCGGGCTAATTTATTTTGTAACCTTTCTTTATATTTCGACTGTTTGGATAGCAGGTAGTGAAAATGGATTGGGTACGATTATGTTCTTCGATTAGAAAAGAGCATACCTGGTATCCGATCGTTCCGTTGGTTTCCTTGGGCGTCACTATCCTGCAATTCCTTGGTAGGATTCCAGTTGTCTTACGGTTAATGAAAAGAATGATGAAATAGTGTATAAATGTTTTAAGAGAAAACATAAATAAAGTAATAAGAAAAGGGAGGAGAATGCTATGGCAAATCAGCAGAATAATGTTGAAGAAACTAAAGATACGATTAGGATAAGTGGAGATGGTTTTTATTCGGCACCTATCCAGAATTATCCAACAAAAATCAAATTTACCTCCATTCTTCTTTCAGTCGCCTTTTACTTATCCATTATCTATCTTGTATTGTTTATCTCTTACTTTGCACTTTCGGGTAATGCTTGGGGACTTTTCATTTTAATTTTTCTAGGACCAAATTTATTAAGTATTGTTATTGGGGCCATTTTTCTTAGAATAGGGATGGAGAAAGGGAATAAGACGCTACTCTATACGAGTTTCGTACTTTATATACTGTCCATTATTTTAGCTTATGATCCAGACTGGGGAGTTTTCCGAATTGCACCGATAGTTTTATCTATTCTCGTTTTAATAGGAACAATCCTAGCGAAAGAAGATAAAGAAGTATTGAGATATTAAGAAGGGGGAAACTCTTTTAAATCAGTATTTGCTTGATCAATGATCCTATCGAGTCAAGAAATTCTACCAATTTGTATATTTTAAAAATGTCATTAGATGCATGGAAGAATTCAGTGAATATCACTTATAAAATCGTTTATTCCAGCATTTTAAGAAAAGCAAAATATTTTAGAAAAATGTCAGGAGAAAATTATGACAGATCAACAGCTAAATTGTGAAACAAACCAAGACAAAGACGGAATGCCTGAAGAATCTATTCAGCAACGAATGGGGGCTCAAGTACCAGAAAACCCTGCTCAGCCACCAATGGGGTCTCAAGTCCCAGAAAACCCTGCTCAGCCACCAATGGCAGAACAAGGCCTAGAAAATCCTGTTCAGCCACCAATGGCGTATCAAGTCCCAGAAAATCCTACTCAGCCACCAATGACGTATCAAGATCTAGAAAATCCTGTTCAACCACAAATGGCGGATCAAGGTCCAGAAAATCCTGCTCAGCCACAAATGGCGGAACAAGCCCCAGAAAATTCTGTTCCTAATAGGGGCCTTCTAACTCTTGTATTTTTCGTAAATATGGGCTTACTGATGCTTTTTATAGGTAGTGCTCTGGTAATGGGAGGATGGGCGATTGTCTTTTTGTTCTTTTTGGGCTCTTACCTTACTTGTTACATTGCTGCGACAGTCTTGCTTGGCATTGGTACGAAAACGGCTAATAAGACGATGCTATTTGTTTCAGTAACTCTCTATTTTGCGTCCATGCTTTTTGCTGGTGATCCAGCTTGGTTAGGTATTCAAATTCCATCTATCATTTCCACTATCCTTGTATTAATAGGGACCTTGCTACTGTAGGAATTAGAGTTGGAAAGAGGTTAAGTTAAAAGATATAGTTTCAAACTATATCTTTTTCTTTTTATAAAAAAAGGAATACTGGTGAAAAATCGTGATATAATAGTTAAGTTATATGGTCCCGATAAGGTGGTAGAAAGCATCTACCAGTTCTTTGTAACTCTATAACAATTATTTTTTAAGGGGGGACATTTTTATGTCAGAACGTAAATTATTCACGTCTGAATCGGTATCTGAGGGGCATCCAGATAAGATTGCAGACCAAATTTCAGATGCTATTTTGGATGCTATTTTAGAGCAAGATCCAGAAGCACACGTGGCTGCAGAAACAGCTGTTTATACTGGTTCCGTGCATGTCTTTGGTGAGATCTCAACTACAGCTTATGTCGATATTAACCGTGTGGTTCGTGATACCATTGCAGAGATCGGTTATACAAACACTGAGTATGGATTCTCGGCTGAAACAGTGGGAGTCCACCCATCTTTGGTGGAACAATCTCCTGATATCGCTCAAGGGGTTAATGAAGCTTTGGAAGTCCGTGGAAACGCAGACCAAGATCCACTTGACTTGATTGGTGCAGGTGACCAAGGTCTCATGTTTGGTTTTGCGGTGGATGAAACAGAAGAACTCATGCCATTACCAATTTCACTCAGTCACAAGTTGGTTCGTCGGTTGGCAGAGCTTCGGAAGTCTGGTGAAATCAGCTACCTTCGTCCAGATGCCAAGTCACAAGTCACTGTTGAGTATGATGAAAATGACCAGCCAGTGCGCGTGGATACGGTGGTTATTTCAACTCAACACGATCCAGATGTCAGCAATGAACAAATCCACCAGGATGTGATCAATAAGGTCATCAAGGAAGTGATTCCAGCTTCTTACCTGGATGATGAGACTAAATTCTTTATCAATCCAACAGGTCGATTCGTTATCGGAGGACCTCAAGGAGACTCAGGTTTGACGGGTCGGAAGATTATCGTAGATACCTATGGTGGTTACTCACGTCACGGTGGTGGTGCCTTCTCTGGTAAGGACGCAACTAAGGTGGACCGTTCAGCTTCTTATGCAGCTCGCTATATCGCTAAAAACATTGTTGCTGCAGGTCTTGCTAAGAAAGCAGAAGTGCAATTGGCTTATGCGATTGGGGTGGCTCACCCTGTATCTGTTCGTATCGATACTTTCGGTACAGGAACAGTTGCTGAAAGCAAATTAGAAGCAGCAGCGCGTCAAATCTTTGACCTTCGTCCTGCAGGGATTATTCAAATGTTGGATCTCAAACGTCCAATCTACCGTCAAACAGCGGCTTATGGACATATGGGACGTACTGATATCGATCTACCATGGGAACGTTTGGACAAGGTAGAAGCCTTAAAAGAAGCAGTTAACTAAGGAGATAGAAAGGAGGCCGGGACAAAAGTCCTAGCCTCTCAATTATCTTTGGATTATCGAGCAAGACGCAGTGGTTGAGTGGGCTCTACTACGCTGATTTCATCAGCTTTTACAGCCCTACTCAACTGTGCGGAGGTGGGACGACGAAATCGAATTCTAACGAATTACCGATTTCTGTCCCACTCTCTTTTTATGAAATTAATCTACAAAAGTAAACAAAACTATTGACAAACAAAATGGAAGGTGTATAATGGAACTACAAATGTAAATTAATTGTTCTTGATGAGAGCTAGAAAGGTAAAAGAATGGCAAAGATTTCAAGTGCGGAATGGGAAGTCATGAGAGTTCTCTGGACTAAGGGGGAAGCGACTTCTACAGAAATAACCAAGATTCTCTCCACCAAGCAGGACTGGTCAGCTTCGACGGTGAAAACCCTCTTAGGACGATTGGCTGATAAAGGCTATTTGACAAGTCGAAGAGAAGGTCGAACCTATTTGTATCAGGCCATCCTCAATGAAGAAGAGGCAAATTTTACAGCTGTCAATGAAGTTTTTAGTAAGATCTGCTTGACCAAGCATGGTCACATATTGGAGCGATTAATCCAGCAAACCCCTATGACCGAGGAGCAAATGAAGGGGTTGCAAGACCTCCTGGCTTCGAAAGTGAGCGTGGAGCGGGTTCAATGTGATTGCCAACCTGGCCAGTGTCACTGTGCCAGTCATGTGGAGGAAGATAAATGAAAGAAGAAACTTTTGTCGTCAATGGGATGACGTGTGCATCATGTGTGATCAATGTGGAGAAAGCTGTTAACCATCTTGAGGGTGTTGAAAAAGCGACAGTCAACCTAACCACTGAAAAAATGACGGTTGAATATCAGGGGGAACCTTTGAGTCCAGAGGCTATTTCAAAAGCAGTAGCGGACGCCGGTTATGAGGCAGTAGTATACAATCCAGATACAGCTAAGAGCCAAGAAGAGCGAGAAGGTGACAAGCTACAAGTGATCCGAAAACGCCTCTTTTGGTCTTCCGTCTTCACCCTGCCTCTCTTTTATCTAGCAATGGGGCCCATGATTGGCCTACCGGCACCTGCATTTGTTTCACCTGATCAAGCACCAGTGGCTTATACTCTTGTACTTTTGGCCTTGACCATCCCTGTGATGGTTTTCGGTCGAGCCTTTTATCGAAATGGCTTCCGAACCCTTCTAAAAGGCCATCCCAATATGGATGCTTTGGTAGCTTTAGCGACTAGTGCAGCCTTTCTTTATAGTCTTTATGGGACTTATCACATTTTGCTTGGCCACCACCATCACGTGCACCAGCTTTATTTTGAATCTGTAGCCGTGATTTTGACCTTGATTACTTTGGGTAAGTATTTTGAAACATTATCAAAAGGGCGTACTTCTCAAGCTATCAAAAAGCTCATGCATCTGGCGGCTAAAGAGGCAACGGTCCTACGTGATGGAAAGGAAGTGAAACTACCTGTAGAAGACTTGGTCATTGGAGATCAGATCCTGGTCAAACCAGGTGAAAAAATAGCCGTTGATGGTCAAGTGGTTTCCGGACAATCAGCCATTGATGAAAGTATGCTGACGGGTGAATCTATCCCCATCCAAAAAACTGAAGGCAGTCAAGTTTACGCAGGTTCCATTAATGGACAAGGTAGTTTGGTTTATCGGGCTGAGAAAGTTGGTCGGGATACCTTACTAGCACAAATCATTCAGCTGGTGGAAGATGCCCAACAAACCAAAGCACCGATTGCCAAGATTGCGGATCAAGTGGCAGGGGTCTTTGTCCCAGTAGTCATGGGGATTGCCCTCTTATCAGGCCTCTTTTGGTACTTCATCATGGGCCAAACCTTCACCTTTGCTATGACGGTAACGATCAGTGTCTTAGTCATTGCCTGTCCATGTGCTCTAGGCTTGGCGACTCCGACAGCCATTATGGTGGGAACAGGATTAGGAGCAGAGCATGGGATCCTCTACAAGAGAGGGGATGTCCTTGAGTTAGCTCACCAAGCGCAAGTCTTGGTCTTTGATAAAACAGGGACCATCACTCAAGGTAAACCTCAGTTGTCTTCTTCCTATACCTATGGTCAAACGAACCATGCCTTACAAGTCCTAGCTTCTCTGGAAGCCAAATCCGAACATCCACTAGGACAAGCTATTTTGGATGCTGCGAAAGAAGAGCATATAGACTTATTAGAGATGGAAAACTTCTCTAGTCTAACAGGAAGGGGCCTCACTGCTAACTATGGTGGGAAGGTTTATCTGGCTGGGAATCAAACACTCATGGATGAGGAAGGAATCGATATTCATCTTGCCAAGGCTGACTTGGAGGACTTAACTCAGGATGGACAAACCCCGATTTTCTTAGCTGAAGATGGACAACTCTTGGCCCTATTTGGGGTAGCAGACCGGATTAAGGAAGATAGTTTAGAAATGGTTGCTAGCCTAGAAAAAATGGGCAAGGAGGTCATCATGCTGACTGGGGATAATGAACGGACTGCTCGAGCGATTGCCAAGAAGGCTGGAATCCAGCAGGTCATCAGTCAGGTCCTTCCTCAAGAAAAATCACGGGTGATCCAAGAATTGCAAGCAGAAGGCAAGTCTGTGATCATGGTGGGAGATGGAATTAACGATGCACCAGCTCTTGCAACCGCGGATATCGGAATTGCCATGGGATCTGGGACAGATATCGCCATGGAAAGTGCCGATATCGTCGTCATGAAACCGCAATTAATGGATGTTGTCCGAGCCTTGGAAATTAGTCGTTACACGATTAAAACCATCAAGGAAAACTTATTCTGGGCCTTTATCTACAATGTTTTAGCCATTCCGGTGGCGATGGGGCTTCTCTATCTCTTTGGTGGCCCGCTCTTAAACCCGATGTTAGCAGGTCTAGCCATGAGTTTTAGTTCAGTATCGGTTGTACTGAATGCTCTCAGATTAAAGAGAAAAAAATTGTAAGAACTAGGAGAAAAGTTACCTCCTCGAGTAAAAGAAAGGAAAATAATTATGTCAAAAACATACGAAATTAGTGGAATGAAATGCCAAGGTTGTGCCAATGCTGTCACTGAAAAACTATCTGCTGTAAAAGGTGTAGAAGAAGTAAAAGTTGATTTAGAGAAAAAACAAGTAACCATTGAAGGGAAACCTTGGAAATGGTCCTTGAGCCGAGCTCTAAAAGGCAGTAAATACGAACTAGGAAATGAAGTGAAATAAAGTCAGGAAAGGCGGTCCGAAAAGGGCTGCCTTTTTTAAAAAAACAACAAGAGAACACATAAATAAATTAGGCTTGCAAGCAAAAATATAAAAAAATAGTAAAACATATAGTTGAGGTTTTTTAAGGATTGGATGGACCGATCAAAAGATAAGAAGTAGTGGAAAATGAAGCGTTTTTATGATATAATAGATGCGGTAATTTTTTACCGAATGATTGAAAGAGCTTATACAAATTTACATGAAAAAAATTATAATTAGTGGTGGTCACCCTTTAAAAGGTGAGGTGACCATTAGTGGTGCAAAAAATAGTGTGGTGGCCCTCATTCCAGCAACTATTTTAGCAGACGAAATTGTGACCCTTGATGGTGTTCCAGATATATCAGATGTGGCTAGCTTGATTGACATTATGACCCTCATGGGAGCAAAAGTGGAGCGAGATGGGGAGACTCTTATTATCGATCCGCGTGGTGTACAAGATATGCCAATGCCATTTGGAAAGATCAACAGTCTTCGAGCTTCTTACTATTTCTACGGAAGTCTTTTGGGACGTTATGGCCGGGCAACTGTGGGTCTACCAGGTGGATGTGATTTAGGTCCACGCCCCATTGATCTGCATTTAAAAGCCTTTGAGGCGATGGGTGCTAAGATGACCATGGATGGTTCGAGTATGAACCTTTCCACAAATGGACAGCGTCTTCGTGGGGCGGCCATCTATATGGATACGGTTAGTGTTGGAGCAACTATCAATACCATTCTAGCGGCTGTTAAAGCGGAAGGTCGTACCGTTATTGAAAACGCTGCTCGTGAACCTGAGATCATTGACGTCGTGACCCTTCTCAATAATATGGGAGCACACATTCGTGGTGCGGGTACAGATATCATTACCATTGAAGGAGTAGACTATCTCCACGGGACGCGTCACCAAGTGATCCCCGATCGCATCGAAGCAGGGACCTATATCGCCCTTGCTGCAGCTGTTGGAGAAGGAATTCAAATTACGAATGTCCTCTATGAACACTTGGAAAGCTTTATCGCTAAGCTGGAAGAAATGGGTGTTCGGATGACCATTTCTGAGGATAGTGTGTTTGTTGAAAAGCAAGAAAATCTGAAAGCTGTTCACATTAAAACCTCTCCTTACCCTGGATTTGCAACTGATTTGCAACAACCCTTGACTCCATTGCTCTTGACAGCTAATGGAAAGGGAAGCATCGTAGATACTATTTATCAAAAGCGGGTCAACCATGTGGCTGAACTGATGCGCATGGGAGCGACCATTGAAACAGTTGGTGATCGCATTGTTTACCAAGGACCAAACCAATTAACAGGAGCTCCAGTTAAGGCGACAGACTTGCGTGCAGGGGCTGCCTTGGTGATTGCCGGTTTGATGGCTCAGGGTAGAACGGAGATTACCAATATTGAGTTTATCCTTCGCGGCTATTCGCATATTATTGAAAAATTGCAACAATTGGGAGCTGACATCGAGCTGATTGATGAAGCATAACGAACGATTTTTATGAACATTTGGACGCAACTAGCAGCATTTTCATGTTTTGAAACAGAGCGCCTCTTCTTGAGGCCCTTTCTATATAGTGATGCCGCTGACTTTTATACCATATCCTCCAATCCAGAGAATTTGCCTTTTATTTTCCCAGCACAAACGTCCCTAGAGGAATGCCAGTATGTCTTGGCCAATTATTTTCTAAAGAATCCTTTAGGAATATGGGCGATTTGTGACAAGGGAACAGACCGTGTGATTGGATCGATTAAGTTTGAAAAGTTGGATGAAATTAAGAAAGAAGCAGAACTTGGTTATTTCTTACACAAGGACTATTGGGGTCAAGGCCTCATGACAGAGGTTGTCAAAGAGATTACCTTCTTGTCCTTTCAGGAATTTCATCTCAAACAAGTCCGAATCATTACCCATGTTGAAAATATAGCCAGTCAACAGGTGGCTTTACGTGCCGGTTATAGTTTGAAACGGCAATTCAAGGGGAGTGACCGCTATACCCGAAAGATGCGGGATTATTACGAGTTCTGCATAGATAGAGGAGATCTCAATGAGTAAACACCAAGCGATCTTAGATTATTTGGAGAAACTACCAATTGGCAAGCGTGTCAGTGTGAGAAGTATCTCGAATTATTTGCAGGTGAGTGATGGGACCGCCTATCGGGCCATTAAAGAAGCTGAAAATCGTGGAATTGTTGAAACGAGACCTCGTAGTGGGACGGTTCGTGTCAAGTCCAAAAAGGCAGTCCTAGAACATCTGACTTTCCGAGAGATTGTAGAAATTACCGGTTCGGAAGTATTGGCAGGAAAAGAAGGGCTGGAACGAGAGTTCAACAAGTTTTATATCGGGGCCATGACAGAAGAGCATATTTTAGATTATGTCTCTGAAGGTGGACTCCTCATTGTGGGAGACCGAACCAATATCCAACGTCTGGCCCTCCAACACGACAATGCTGTTCTTGTAACTGGTGGTTTTGACGTCGATCCTTCTATTTTGGAACTGGGTCGCAGTGGTCAAACTCCTATCTTACGAACCAAGCATGATACCTATACCGTGGCGACCATGATCAACCGTGCTCTCGCCAACATGCAAATTAAAACAGATATTCTAACGGTCGAACAAGTCTATTCGCCTATGCATGAATATGGTTTTTTGCGGGAAACAGATACCGTACGTGACTATCTAGATTTGGTAAGAAAAAGCCGGTTTAGTCGTTTTCCTGTCGTCAATCAACACCAGATGGTTGTTGGAGTGGTGACCATGCGAGATGCCGGAGACAAGACGCCCCAGACAACTCTGGACAAGGTCATGTCCCGTAGCGTCTTTACGACAAACCTATCTTCTAGTATCGCCAATGTCAGTCAACGCATGATTGCAGAAGATTTTGAGATGATTCCTGTTATTCGCAGCAATCAGACCCTGTTAGGGGTTATTACTCGTCGTGCGGTCATGGACCGGATGAGCAAGGAGCAATTGTCGGGCTTGCCAACCTTCAGTGAACAAATCAGTCAAAAAGTAGTTCTGCAAGCCAATCATTTTGAATTGACGGTTGAACCAAGTATGTTAGAAAAGAGTGGTGTTCTCTCGAATGGTGTTCTCACTGAAGTTCTAACAACAGTCACTCGCCAACTCATGATGAATTCTGGAAAAAATTTAATTATCGAACAGCTCTTGGTCTATTACCTCCAAGCTGTTCAAGTGGACGATACCTTGCGGATTGAAACGCGTATTGTCCGACAGACTAGACGATCGGCTATTATAGATTTTGATTTGTATTTGAATTTACAGTTAGTTACGAAGGCCACCGTCACTTTGAAAATTAATTAGAATGGAAGTAGGAAATAGATGATTACATTGAAATCACAGCGTGAAATCGAAGCCATGGACCGAGCAGGAGACTTTCTTGCTAGTATCCATATTGGCCTTCGGGATTTGATCAAACCAGGTCTCGATCTGTGGGAAGTAGAAGAGTATGTTCGACGTCGCTGTAAAGAAGCCAATGTCTTGCCCCTTCAGATCGGTGTAGAAGGAAGTCTGATGGACTATCCCTATGCGACATGTTGTGGGATCAATGATGAGGTAGCTCACGCCTTTCCTCGCCACTATGTCTTAAAAGATGGTGACCTCTTAAAGGTGGATATGGTCTTGTCTGAACCCTTAGACAAGTCTGTTGTTGATGTCTCAAAGTTGGACTTTGATAATGTTGCACAGGTGAAAAAGTATACAGAAAACTACTCTGGTGGTTTGGCTGATTCTTGCTGGGCCTATGCAGTTGGGAATGTTTCCCAAGAAGTCAAAGATCTCATGGATGTCACCAAAGAATGTCTCTATAGGGGGATTGAACAAGCGGTTGTCGGAAATCGTCTAGGTGATATCGGAGCTGCGATTCAAGAATATGCTGAAAGCAAAGGTTATGGTGTAGTACGCGATTTGGTCGGTCACGGTGTAGGACCAACTATGCATGAAGAACCAATGGTGCCTCATTACGGACGTGCAGGACGTGGCTTGCGATTACGTGAAGGGATGGTACTCACCATTGAACCAATGATTAATACCGGAACTTGGGAAATCGATACCGATATGAAGACAGGTTGGGCCCACAAAACCCTTGACGGTGGACTTTCTTGTCAGTACGAACATCAGTTTGTTATTACTAAAGATGGACCGGTTATTTTGACCAGTCAAGGCGAAGAAGGAACCTATTAAAATAAGTAGAGAGGAAAGAATGGAGCTGAAGATAAATAACGGTTTCGCTCTTTTCTCTTTTTATGACTTTGTTTAGGGGAGGAAAGATATGAAAAAGTTTCTAAAATGGCTAGGCCAACGACCGTTTATAAAGGGGTTCTTGCGCTTTTATATGGCCTCTGAATCGGACATCACAAGTATAGCAGTGGCCTATTATTTATTGATTTCCATTCTCCCTTTATTGTTGATTGCAGCCAATATTCTCCCTTACTTTCAGATTCGTCCGACTCAGATTTTGCTGACCTTGCGTGAAGTATTACCTGCCTCCATGTACCGCATTGTCTTGCAAGTGATTTCATCAGTGCTTACTAAGCCGTCTACTGGTTTACTGAGTTTCTCCATCATTTCGGCTTTATGGGTCTCCTCACAGTGTATCGCTTACCTGCAGAGAGCCTTCAATAAAAGTTATGGAGTGGAGAAGGAGAGGGGGATTATCTGGTCGAGAATCTTCAGTATTTTGATTAGTTTTGCTCTGCAAGGTCTGTTTGGTCTATCTCTGGTTTTGACCATGTTTGGCCGGATGATTATTCGTTCTGTCTATGAGATTTTTAAGTTTGATGAAAGTATCTACCTTCGTCTCTTAAATATTTCAGGACCTTCGGTTTACTTCCTTCTCTTTTTAACCTTGCTCTTGCTCTATTACACCCTACCCAATATCAAAATTCCTAAGTTTCGCTATGTCTTTCCAGGAGCCATCTTTGTGACAGCAGTCCTTTATTTGACCTTGAATATTTTCTGGAAATATGTCGACCACTACATCACGAGTTTCCTAGATGCTCGTTTCTTCGGGTCAGTCCTTTTAGCAATCATTATGTTCTGGTTTATCCTGGTAGCTAAGGTGTTGATTATTGGCTGTATCTTAAATGCTAGTATTCAATATGCGATTGAAGCGAGATTTGAAACAAAAGATGGGGATGTGGTAGCCAAGTACAAGTCTTCTAAGGTAGCTTTTCACCAAAAGGAAGCTTCTCTCAAGCGTCGTTTCCATCTTAAAAACTTGAGAAAAAAACAGGACTGATGTTAAAGAATAAAATAGGAGCAAGCCGGTTTTCAGCCGGCTTTTTTCTGGTTGTTATTTTTGTTGCATTTGCAATAAAAATGTGATAGAATCATTCATAAAGAAAGGAGGAACAGATGAAGGTTCTAAGAGAGATTGGCATCATAGCCCGAGCCTTAGATTCGATTGCCAATATTGAGTTCCGAGATTTGGATCTGGCAAGAGGTCAATACCTATATTTAGTACGGATCGGGGAGCAACGAGGGATCATTCAAGAGGAGTTATCCGATTTATTAAAAGTGGATCGCTCAACAGTAGCCCGCTCTGTTAAAAAATTAGCTGATAAAGGTCTCATCCGAGAATTAACTGATTCTTCCAATCAAAAGATAAAAAAATGGATTCTAACGGAAAAGGGACAAGCGCTTTATCCTTTTATCCTTGCTGAGCATGCTTATTCTGAGAAGACTGCCTTAAAGGGATTTTCAAAGCCAGAAATCCTTCAACTAGAAGAATGGCTTGCTAAAATGAGTAAAAATGTTGCAGCGGATTGGGAGCTAGTGAAAAAAGGTCGAAAAAGAAATTATAGTGAGGAAAAGAAATGAAAGTTACAGTAGATCAAGCATTTTGGGACTTGTTTCCCCAAGCACAAGTAGTGGTGATGACAGTAGAAGATATCGACAATCATGTTGACGAGAGCAAGGATCCTTATTTTAAGGATCTGCTCGACAAGGGAATCGTACGATCAAAAGAATATATTGATGAAGATCAGTTCACTGCTAGTCCAGTCGTTCAGGAATGGCGTCAGGCTTTTACTAAATTTAAGACCAAAAAAGGTGCACGTTCGTCAATCGAAGCCTTATTGAAACGTGTGTCGCAAGGACGGGAGTTTTATCCCATTAATCCTTTGGTTGATCTCTACAATAGTGTTTCGCTAGCCTATGCTATCCCCTGTGGTGGTGAGGATATGGAAAAGATAGCTGGAGGCTTATCTTTAGGAAAAGCCAAGGGGGGAGAGCCATTCTTCCCGCTAGGAGCGGAGGAGGATGCTCCAGCTTTGCCGGAAGAGATTATCTATTATGATCAAGAGGGAGCTGTTTGCCGTTGTTTAAACTGGCGGGAAGCCCAAAGAACCATGCTGACAGAAGAAACGCGACAGGCTATTCTTGTGATGGAGGCAGTGACTGAAGAGCAAACAGAACGGGCCAAAGAAGCGATGGACGAATTAAAAGGCTTGGTCAAGGACTATTTTGGTGTGGAAGGAAAAATCTCTTATTTGAGCGCCCAAGAAGCTAGTCTGGAAGTATAAAAAATACCGTCAGAGCCATAAGAGTTCTGACGGTTTTTCTGTGTATAATGAGATGTCATCTCTTATTTCGGAAGACAAATAGTTTACTGAAAACATAGTTCAAAATGACAATCATAAATTGGGCGGCAAAGGTTTCGATGGTATTGATAGCCGTCCGATTCATATTAACGAACTGACCGATGATTTGTGGATACTGGGTTACAAAGATGGTAGTCATCAGGAGGTCCAGCACCAGTGTCCCCATTCTAGCAAAAAAGAAGACAATTAACCGTTTCAACCAGCCTTTTCTTTCTTGTTTAAAGACAATAGTATCATTGGTAGCAAAGGCAAAAAGTATTCCTGAAATATTTCCAATCAAGGTAGCTAGTTGTTCCTGGTCTGTCAGTTGGAAAACAATCAGCCGAGTAGCAACAGAAACAATCGTTGTAGCAACACCAAAAATCAGGTAGGCTAAGATTTCATTATCAAAGATTCGATGGACTAGTTTTTTCATACAATTAGTCTATCATAATTCCCTTATTTGTGCTATACTTATAAAGTTGATTTGTTGAATGCAACTCGTTCAGATGAACTTCATTAGCAAAAATCAACCCTTGGTGCTTAGCTTCTTTCACCAAGCATATTAGACGCGGGAAAACCGCTAAAGGAGAAAACGATGAAAAACTATACTGTTCGTGACTTGGCACAGATTGCCTTAGTTGCAGCTCTCTATGTGGCCTTGACCATTACGCCCCCGTTGAATGCCATCGGAAGCAACGAGATCCAATTTCGTGTTTCTGAAATGCTCAACTTCATGGCTTTCTACAATCGGAAATACATTTGGTCCGTTACCATTGGGTGTATGATTTCTAACTTCTTGAGTTATGGAATCGTCGACGTGATCGTTGGTGGTGGATCTACCTTGGTCTTCGTTACACTTGGAGTCTATCTTTTTAAACGCTATGAAAAGACAGATCTCTTTAATGGATGGATTCGCAAGGACCATTTCTTATTCTCAATTTTCTTTGCCCTCTCTATGTTCACGATTGCCCTAGAATTGCATATTCTAAACAAAACACCATTCTTCTTGAATTGGTTGACAACTGGTTTGGGTGAATTTGCTTCCCTGATTGTCGGAGCTATTTTGATCAAAAAGATTGCCCAACGAATTGATTTGACTCAATAATTCACTAGAGAGTGGGACAGAAATCGGAAATTCGTTAGAATACGATTTCGTCGTCCCACCTCCGCACAGTTGAGTAGGGCTGTAAAAGCTGATGAAATTAGCGTAGTAGAACCCACTCATGCTCGATAATCCAAAGACAATTGAGAGGCTAGGACTTTTGTCCCAGCCTCTTTTTTGATGTCCAGACCGATTCCGATCTCTTTTGAAAAACGATATTTTTTCGCATGTGAAGTAGTCAGAAAGGCCACAGTAAAGCGTTTTTATGGTAGAATAGAGATATGGAAACCAGAATAAAAGAGTTAGTAAACTTATTAAACAAATATGCAGAAGAATATTATACAAAAGATGCTCCTTCCGTATCAGATTATGAGTACGACCAGCTTTATCGGGAACTGGTTGCGTTAGAGGAAGCTCATCCAGAATTGGTCCAACCCAATAGTCCAACCCATCGGGTCGGAGGAACTATTCTCAAAGGATTTGAAAAATACCAGCATACTTACCCGCTTTATAGCTTACAGGACGCCTTCTCCTATGAAGAATTGGTGGCCTTTGACCAACGGGTTCGTAAGGAATTTCCATCTGTCACCTATGTATGTGAGTTAAAAATAGATGGCCTATCTATTTCACTTTCTTATGTCGATGGTGTTCTTGAAACGGGTGCTACACGGGGGGATGGGAGCATTGGAGAAAATATCACAGAAAACCTCAAGCGAGTTCGCGATATTCCTCTAGTCTTACCGGAACCTCTTACCTTAACCGTTCGAGGAGAATGTTATATGCCCCGTGCGTCTTTTGATGCCGTAAATTTGTCCCGCCAAGAAAATGGAGAGGCAGAGTTTGCGAATCCTCGAAATGCGGCAGCCGGTACTCTTAGACAGTTGGACACAAAGATTGTTGCAGAGCGCAAGCTCGCGACCTTCCTCTACCAGGAAGCTAGTCCTACTGATCAAGCGACCCAAGAGAAGGTATTAGCCAAATTAAACCGTCTCGGTTTTGTTGTCAATCCTCATCACAAGACAGCGACCAGTATCGAGCAAGTCTGGGCTTATATTCAAGAAGTGGCAGCCATGCGAGACCAGCTTCCTTATGATATCGACGGTGTCGTGATTAAAGTAAATGATCTAGCTGTTCAAGAAGAACTTGGCTTTACCGTCAAGGCTCCCAAATGGGCAGTGGCTTACAAATTCCCAGCTGAGGAGAAGGAAGCAAAACTCTTGTCCGTTGATTGGACAGTCGGTCGGACAGGAGTGGTGACACCGACGGCTAATTTGACGCCAGTTCAGTTAGCAGGTACGACGGTCAGTCGAGCTACTCTTCATAATGTGGATTACATTGCTGAGAAAGATATTCGCAAGGATGATACGGTCATTGTTTATAAGGCAGGGGACATTATCCCTGCTGTCTTGCGTGTTGTCAGGGATAAGCGCGTATCGGAAGAGCGATTGGAGGTTCCGAGTCACTGTCCGAGTTGTCAGAGCGAGCTCCTTCATTTTGAAGATGAAGTGGCCTTGCGTTGTATCAATCCCCGCTGTCCGGCTCAAATAAAAGAAGGACTCGCTCACTTTGCTAGCCGGGATGCCATGAACATTACAAGCTTGGGGCCAGCAGTGGTTGAAAAACTGTTTGCTAAAGAACTGGTTCAAGATGTAGCAGGTATTTATCGCCTGACCGTGGATGATCTCTTACAATTGGATGGCTTTAAAGAAAAATCTGCCCAAAAATTAGTAGATGCGATCCAGTCATCAAAGGGAAATTCTGCTGAAAAACTATTGTTTGGTCTGGGAATTCGTCATGTAGGAAGTAAGGCTAGCCAACTCTTGCTCCAGGAATTCCATTCCATTCCAGCCTTAGCAGAAGCAGAGGTTGAGAAGATTGCCGCGATAGACAGTTTAGGAATGGTGGTTGCCGAAAGTCTTAAACGTTACTTTGCTCTAGAAGGTTCTCAACTTCTTTTAGAAGAGCTTAAGGATGCTGGGGTAAACTTGGATTACCTAGGTCAAAAGGTTGCGGCAGATGCACCATTATCTGGTAAAACAGTTGTCTTAACCGGTAAACTGGAACGTCTGACACGTTCGGAAGCTAAGGCTAAATTAGAAGCCTTAGGGGCTAAAGTCACAGGCTCCGTGTCCAAGAAAACAGACCTATTAGTTGCAGGTAGCGATGCGGGAAGTAAATTAAGCAAAGCGCAGGAATTATCGATTGAAATACAGGATGAAGCCTGGCTTGAAAGTTTATAGAGGCATGTATGGAAAATAAGATTAAAAAAGCACGAGTGATATATAATCCGACTTCTGGTCAGGAAATCATTAAAAAGAACATCGCAGAAGTCTTGGATGTGTTAGAGGATGTAGGCTACGAAACAAGTGCCTATCAGACCACTCCTGAGCACTTATCAGCCCAGTTAGAAGCAGAGCGGGCTGCAAAAGCCGGTTTTGATTTGATCGTTGCTGCCGGGGGAGATGGGACCATTAATGAGGTGGTCAACGGGGTTGCTAGCCTCGAACATCGTCCAAAAATGGCTTTTATACCTACTGGTACAACCAATGATTACGCACGTGCTCTGAAGATTCCGATGGGAGATCCAGTAGCGGCTGCGCGGATCATTGAGAAGAATCAAACCATTCAAATGGATATTGGCCGTGCTTACGGAAGTAAATATTTTATCAATATTGCCGCTGCAGGGACTTTGTCTGAATTGACCTTTAGTGTGCCGAGTGAGGTGAAGTCGCGCTATGGCTACTTTGCTTATGTAGCGGAGGCAGTGAAGAAGTTCCCTAAGAATAAAACCCGCAAGGTGCGGATTGAGCACGACAATGGGGTCTATGTTGGACCAGTTTCGCTTGTCTTCGTGGCTCTGACCAATTCAATCGGTGGCTTTGAAAGTGTGGCACCAGATGCTAAACTTGATGATGGGAATTTCACCTTGATTTTAGTGAAAACCGCTAAATTGTTTGATATGTTGTCCCTCATTATGCAAGCCGTTAATGGTGGAAAACACGTCAACGATTCAAATATTGAATACCTTAAAACCTCTAAATTGAAGATTGAAGTTTTGGACAACAAGGAAGAATTTAAAATCAATTTAGATGGTGAATACGGTGGAGATACGCCAGTAGAACTGGAAGTCTTCCACAATCACTTAGAATTTTTTGCCAACATCGATGAAATTAATGACGATGCCTTGGTCCATTCAGAATATAAATCAGAAGAATAATGGAGAAATATTGCTGAGAGTGGGCAAGCCAGTTTCTTCTTACTTAGTTAATTAGGAAATAGGAAATACAATACGATGCATCAGTATCAAGTAAAAATCCACTACCATCATCCCGTAGGTGATTATTTTGCCCGTGATATGTGGAAGTGGCATGAAGGAGTATGGGGAGAGGAAGTGTCTTTCTCCAAGCTCGATTATTTTGGAGTTGAGGGGCTCTTAGTTTATAACTGTGAGACACCTCAACACATTGGCCATGTCATCATCAAGGAAGGAAACTGGCTTAGTCAGTCGGATGAATACCATATTGAGCTTTTACCAGAAGGGAAAGTACGAGAAGTCTGGTTGATTCAAGGAGATGACACCGTTTATTATTCTTTGCAGGCTGCAATGACCAGTCATGAATACAGCCGTCGGAAGCCACACGCTTTTGATATGGCGACCCATTACCAGGAATTTGATGCCAAATGGGGCTATCAGGGTTGGTTGGGATATCGCCAGCAAGATGATGATTACCGCTTTAAACTTTGGGCACCTACTGCCAATAAAGTAGACCTTCTTATCTATGATTCTGTCGCCAATGACAGCAAGGTCTGGAAGGTTGTCCCAATGGTTCGTGGTCAGAGAGAATCTAGCGACCATGTTCGCAATAACTGTGGTGTCTGGTATGCGGATGTCATGGGAAACCTCAGTGGACTAGCCTATCAGTATAAGGTTTATTTTGATTACCATACAGAGATTGCGCGTGATCCTTATACGATCGCTACCAGTGAAAATGGGAAAAAATCTGCCATTCTTTCTCATCAGGATTGCATCTTCCCTGCCTTTCAGTCAGAAGCTTATGAAAAGGCTGACTGGCGTCTGGATAATCCTTGTCAGGCGGTTGTCTATGAAATGCATGTCCGGGATTTGACCATCTCTCCGACTTCCGGTGTGGATGAAGCCTATCGAGGAACCTACCGAGGAGCTCACCAGACTGGGACGAAGAACGCCCAGGGAGATGCCACAGCCTTTGACTATATCAAGGAATTAGGGGTCAATGTGGTCCAACTGCAACCAGTGACCGACCGCTATAAGACCTATGATGAAGACGGGAATGTCCTCTACAATTGGGGCTATGATGTGCAGAATTACTCTGCTCCAGAGACTAGTTACTCGACTAAACCTCACGATCCTAAGACCACCATGCGCGAGTTAAAAGAAATGATACACGCCTATCATGAAGCGGGTATTTCGGTCGTCATGGATGTGGTCTATAATCATATTTATTCGACAGAAGATGGAGCTTTCCAAACAACCGTTCCTGATTATTACTACCGGATGAATCCAAATGGATCCTTCCAAAATGGTACAGGAGTTGGGAATGAGACGGCCAGTGAGCATGAGATGTACCGCAAATTCATGATTGATTCCTTGACTCATTGGGTAACAGAATATAAGATTGACGGTTTCCGCTTTGACTTAATGGGGATTCACGATGTGGATACCATGAATGAAATCCGTGAAGCCATGGACGCGATTGATCCACGGATTCTCCTTTATGGAGAAGGTTGGGATATGGGGACAGGATTGGCTCCAGAAGATAAGGCCAAAAAGGACAATGCTTATCAAATGGCCCAAGTCGGTTTCTTTAATGATACCTCTCGAGATGCCATAAAGGGAGCTGAAGTCTTCGGATCCATCAAACGTGGCTATGTTAGTCGGAAGTCTACAGAAGACATTATTGCGCGTTCCGTTCTGGGAAGTGCAGAGTTGGGATCCTTCCTAACTCCAAGCCAGGTCCTCAACTATGTAGAAGCCCATGACAACTACAACCTCTACGATTTACTTTCTTATGTCCACCCAAATGATTCTCAGGAAAAAATTAAGAAGCAGGTAGAAATGGCGACAGCCATGAATCTCCTCTTCCAAGGGATGGCCTTTATGCAAGTTGGACAAGAGTTCCTACGAACCAAACTAGTTGCAACGGGTGAAGATGGTGAAGTGACACAGGAAGATCGAGAACGGGCTATGAATTCTTATAATGCGCCTGATGCCGTCAACCAAGTCAATTGGGATTTAGTATCTGTCAACAAGGATACAATCGAATATGTTCGTCAAATCATCCATTTGAAGAAGACCCTTCCTGCCTTGTCACTCGAATCTTATGAGGAGATTTATCAACATGTCTTTGTCCATACTGCCGATATGGGTAGTGGTGTTGTGGTCTTTGAATTGACCTGGGATAAACACTATTATGTTATCTTTAACACCAGTGGACTACCATTCTATCTCCAGAACGCAAATCATCTTGAGCTCCTTGTTGGAAATAGCCGAAACAAACGTCCATTCTATGTAGAGAATTTAACAGCTTCTGTCTTTGAATGGAAGAAATAAATAAAAAAATGAGGCTAGAACAAAAGTTCTAGCCTCTCAATTTTTTTTGGATTGTCGATCAATACGCAGTGGTTGAGTGGGCTCTACTACGCTGATTTTATCAGCTTTTACAGCCCTACTCAACTGTGCGGAGGTGGGACGACGAAATCGAATTCTAACGAATTACCGATTTCTGTCCCACTCTCATTTTTTTTCTGATGAAGATGAGCTAGAACTACTTGAGCTGGAATCTTCACTTGAAGAAGATGAACTGAACTGTTCAGGGTGGAGTTCCTTATAGCTTGGCGCTTTGAAGAGATCTACTGTTGATTGATTGCCTTTTTGGCTATAGAGGCTGGTTGAGGCATCCCCTTTTTCTTTTTCAATTTTCTTCAATGCTTTCATCGAGTTATTGTAGGAGTAGTCATCCGGGTTGACTTTACCAAGATCATTTCCTGTATAGAATCGTAAGAGGTCTCCTGTTTGGATACTATCACTAATCTTGAGTTGTAGATTCGCTGCCTCACGGATTTTATCCAATTGCTCTTTCGTTGATTCGTCTGGATTGGTGATTTCTTCACCAGTCTTGGTGTAATAGGTCCGGCCACTGTAACTTGTATACTCAGGAGTCACAAAGTAGTTAGCAGAACGGAAAGCTACGATTTGGCTATGATTTGGAGATAACAAGTCTTGACCAACTTGAAGGAAGTTCTTAGAATCAATTCCTAACAAGTGTTCTAATGTTGGAAGCATATCAATCTCTCCACCATAGGTCTCGATCACTTTCCCCTTGTCCATACCAGGAATGACCACCATATACGGTACGCGTTGCAACATGGCATTGTCATAACTAGACCAAGTTTCAGAGTTCTTATCTAGCAAAGGAGCCAGAGCTGGATTTCGAGAATTAGAAATACCGTAGTGGTCCCCGTACAGAACAATAATGGAGTTCTCATAAAGACCAGAAGCTTTGAGATAATCGAAGAAGGCCTTGATGGAAGCATCCAAGTAGTTGGCTGTTGCGAAATAGCCATTAATGGTTTCATCTTGCGTCTCTGCAAGAGGGAAGCCAATTTCGTCACCAATCAGACTTGTCGTATAAGGATAGTGGTTGGAGACGGTAATGAACTTAGTATAAAACGGTTGTTGCATGTGTTCCAAGTACTTGATGGAATCCTTCAACATGATCTTATCATTAAGTCCATACTGGAAGGAGTTAGTATCATCTTGCTTGGTAAAATAAGAGGCATCAAAGAAGTAATGGTAGCCCCATTGTTTGTAGGCTGTATTACGGTTCCAGAAACTTCCGGCATTTCCGTGGAAAACAGCACTGGATTGGTAGCCATTCTTAGAAAGAATGAAAGGAGCTGCTTGCTGAGTATTGGTCCCACCGTAGTTCACCATAAAGGAACCTTGGTTCAAACCGAACAAGCCCGTTTCAATCATGGTCTCTGCATCCGATGTTTTGCCAGCTTTTACCTGGTTAAAGACATTGGCAAATGCAAAGGTTTCGTTTGAATGGTAGAGCGAGTTGATAAAAGGGGTCACTTCGTATTCTTTGCCATCGACTTTCAATTTATAGTCAATCAAAAATTGTTGGAAGCTTTCCAAGTGGATATAGATAACATTACGACCTTTAGCAAGACCAAAGGTTTCAGGGTTTGGTTGAGCATAATGACTAGCAACATACTCTTCAACAGGCTTCAAGTCAACCTCAGAAGCCTTTGAGCGTTCTTTATTGGCCATGTAGGTCTGGTTGGCACTGTAACCCAAAAAGGCAGGCAAACCAAGAGCACGAACTACATAGTAGTTAGAGAAGCCACGCGTTAACAATTCCGGACGGTCAATCTCTGCCAAGAAAAGGTTGGCAGAGAAGAGCATAGCAGAGAGCGAAGTCACTGCAAAACTTGCCCGTTTGTTAAAGGGACGGTGATCTAGTTTGACCAATTTCTTTAAGAAGAGGAAAGCTAGAATCGGGAAGTCTAAAATATAGATAATATCCCAGGGACGGAATAATTCTAAGGCTGCAGCTCCAAGACCGGCGGAAACCTTACTAGAGGCCAGCATGGTATTAACCGTTACAAAGTCTGTAAACTCACGATAATAAATCGAGTTGGAAATCAACCAGATAAATAAAATGACATAGATGCTAAAAGATAGCAAATAAAAGAGTTTGGTTCTCTTAATATAAAAAGCGAGACCGATTAATAAGAGGCTTAACGGTATCGGGTTAATGACTGCGAGAAAAACCTGATAGAAACCTTGAATATCTAAATTAAAGTCTACTGTATAGGCCCACATGGTTTTAAACCAATATAGCAACAGTAGGGTAAAGACAAATCCTAGTCTGGTACTCATAGCATCGAGTATCGTTTTGGTAATTTTTTTCACAAAAATATACTTCCTTGCCTTATTTCCTAAAAATTTTCTTACAACAGTATACCATAATTTGAAACGTTTTGAAAATAAAGCAAGTGTTTAATTCGGGACAAAACGCTAAAGTCTAATATGATGAATCAATTAGTCAACAAAAGCTAGGAGAATGTCAAATAAGAGTTTTAAATCTTCAATGTTAATCGTATTTTTAAGGAAGAGACTTTGTGAAATTTTGAAAATTTTGATACAATAGAAAGTATGAAAAAGCTGACAATTAACCGACAAGTTGAGAAGAAAATCCATAAAGGTTATAAGATTTTAGAAAAGATTGACTTTGGGCAACTCCCCTTTGACAATGAGGTGGTTGAGCTGGTCACAGCTTCGGGCCATTTTCTAGGGACAGGCTACCTTTCAGAGCAAAACAAGGGACTTGGTTGGGTCATTTCTACCAAGAAAATCACCTTGGATCAGGCTTACTTTAGTCAGCTATTTGCTAAGGCCAAGTCCAAGCGCCAGTCTTATTATCAGTCGGATTTGGATACAGCTTTTAGAATTTTTAATCAAGAAGGCGACGGATTTGGTGGCTTGACCATTGATCTCTATGGAGATTATGCCGTCTTTTCTATCTACAATGCCTTTGTTTATCAAATCAGAGAGTTGCTTGTTGCAGCTTTTCAAGAAGTCTTTCCAGAGGTCTTGGGAGGATATGAAAAAATCCGTTTCAAGGATCCAGGATATGAGTCAGCCCATCTTTTTGGTCAAGAAGCTCCAGAGCAGTTTTTGATTTTGGAAAATGGTGTTCGCTACCAAGTCTTTCTGAATGATGGCTTGATGACAGGGATTTTCTTAGACCAACACGATGTACGTGCTAGCTTAGTAGATGGCTTAGCTGCAGGTAAAAGCTTGCTCAATATGTTTTCTTACACAGCGGCTTTTTCGGTAGCAGCGGCTATGGGAGGAGCAGTAGAAACAACTTCTGTTGATCTGGCCAAGCGGAGTCGCGAACTCTCTGAAGCCCATTTTGTGGCAAACGGTCTAGCATTGGACCAGCACCGCTTTATCGTCATGGATGTTTTTGATTATTATAAGTATGCTAAGCGTCATGGCTTGACTTATGATGTGATCGTTCTAGATCCTCCGAGTTTTGCTCGCAATAAGAAGCGAACTTTCTCAGTTGCGAAGGATTACCACAAACTAATCGAGCAGTCCCTAGAGATCTTGAAACCAAAAGGTATTTTGATTGCTAGTACAAATGCTGCTAATGTCAGTCGGGATAAATTTAAGAAAGAAATTGAAAAGGGCTTCAAAGGCCAAAAGCATCACTATATCAGTGAAGTAGGACTTCCAGCTGATTTTCAATACAATGAAAGGGAAGAAAGTAGTAATTACTTGAAAGTTTTTACAATTAAGGTGGATCAATGAAATTAGTCGTTTCTGTAATGCCAAGAAATTTTGAAGAAGCACAGGCCATTGATGCCAGTCGTTATCAGGATGCAGATGTCATTGAATGGCGTGCGGATTATTTAGACAAAAATGATATCTTACAAGTGGCGCCTGCCATCTTTGAGAAATTTGCAGGCCGTGAAATTTTATTTACGCTACGGACTCGGGAGCAGGGAGGAGAAATTGAGCTTTCTGGCGAAGAGTACGTAGCTCTTATCCATGATATCAACAACATCTACCATCCGGATTATGTCGATTTTGAGTACTTTGGTCATCAGGCCGAGTTTAACCAGATGATGGATTATTCCAATCTTTGCTTAAGCTACCATAATTTTCAGGAAACCCCTGAAAATATGATGGAAATTATGTCAGAGTTAACCAGCTTTACACCGAAATTGGTCAAGGTATCTGTAATGGCTCATACCGAGCAGGATGTTCTGGATCTAATGAACTATACACGTGGTTTTAAGACGCTAAATCCAGAACAAGAGTTCGTTACCATTTCTATGGGGAAAATCGGCCGAATCTCTCGCATTGCTGCCGATTTAACTGGTTCTGTTTGGTCCTATGCTAGTGTAGGAGTGGAAAGTGCACCAGGACAAATTAGCTTGTCCAGCATGCACAAGATTCGGGAGATCTTAGATGAAGATTGATGGCTATACGCGAATGGCGGCTGTGATTGCTAAGCCCATTCGTCATAGTATCTCACCCTTTATTCACAATCAAGCTTACCAACTAACCGCGACCAATGCAGTCTATCTTGCTTGGGAAGTGGAAGAAGAACAAGTCGAACAAAGTCTTCAACAGTTACGGGTACTAGATATGTTGGGCGCTAATATTTCCATGCCTTACAAGAAAAAGGTCTTGCCATTTTTAGATCAGGTAGATGGAAGCGCGAAACTCATTGGTTCGGTCAATACAATTGTTCAGAATGATGGTCGTTTAACAGGCTACAACACAGACGGACTTGGTTTTCTAAAGAGTCTCCCCAAGACTTTTTCGATAAAAAATAAGAAACTTGTCCTTTTAGGAGCGGGTGGTGCTGCGACTGCTATTGTCGTAGAGGCTATTCGGCAAGGAGTCGGCGAGATTCATTTATTTGTTCGTCCAGAAAGCTCAGATAAATATCAGGCTATCTTTGCTCCACTATCCGAAACTCTTGCTGTTTCAATTGTCCCTCATGACTTATCCAGTCGGGATCAGTTGAATGCAACGATAGAGGGGACGGATTTATTGATCAATGCTACAGGACTAGGAATGGACGGGTCTTCTCTTCCTATTCCAAAAGAGTTTAACTTTCCTAAAGGATGTCTAGTGGCTGATTTAGCTTATTTTCCTGCCAAGACACCATTTCTTCAATTAGCAGAAGAACAAGGGGCAAAAACCTTAAATGGCTTGGGAATGCTCTTCCATCAAGCTGCTGTTGCCTTCGAACTGATGACGGATAAAACTTTCCCGGAAGAGGAAGTCTGGCAAGCTTTGAAATTGGAATACCCAGATTATGTATTAGAAAAATGATGGAAGAAAACAGAAAAACTTAATCAAGTATGCTCTGTTTTCTATTTTTATACAATAGTGAAATTGTAATTTTTTTCACATGGATTTGAAAGGAGATCCTTATGAAGGTGAATGTTGATCTACCAAAGAATGGTTATGAGATTGTCATTGAGAATGGAGCGATCCAAAAGGTTGGAACCTGGCTCAGTCATCTATGGGAAGCTCAAAAAGTAGCAGTCATTACAGACAACCATGTAGGGTCTCTTTATGCAAGTCAGGTGGTAAAAAGCCTTGAAAGTGAAGGATTTACAGTGATTAGCTATGAGTTCCTAGAAGGAGAAGCTAGTAAAAATCTGACGACCGTTCAAAAAGTCTATGAATTCTTAGCCAAGAATGGGATGACACGATCAGATGGCATCCTCGCTCTTGGTGGTGGTGTTGTTGGTGATCTAGCTGGCTTTGTAGCATCCACCTATATGCGGGGAATCCATTTCGTCCAAGTACCGACTAGTTTGACAGCGCAGGTTGACTCCTCTATCGGAGGTAAGACCGGAGTCAATACACTCTATGCTAAGAACATGGTAGGAACATTTGCCCAACCGGATGGGGTATTGATTGACCCTGAAGTGTTGCGGACTCTTGGCAAGCGCGAGTTGATCGAGGGCATGGGGGAAGTCATTAAGTACGGTCTCATCGAAGATCCTGCCTTATGGGAAGAACTGGATCAAATGGATGGCTCCATTGAGTCTATTTATGAGCATGCAGAATCCCTGATTGCCCATTCCTGTCAAGTCAAGCGGAAGATGGTCATCGAAGATGAGCTAGACCAAGGCATTCGGCTTTATTTGAATTTCGGTCATACACTTGGCCATGCGATTGAAGCAACAGCCGGATATGGCCAGATCATGCACGGAGAAGCCGTTGCGATAGGGATGGTACAACTCACTAAGGTGGCAGAAGCTAAGGGATTGGTCCAAGCCGGTTTAACGCAGGCTATTCGCCAAATGTGTCAAAAATTTGGCTTACCAGTAGAATTCCATACTTGGGATAAGGAAAAGCTTTATCAGGCCTTGACCTTGGACAAGAAGGCGAGGGGCAATCAATTGAAACTCGTTTTGGTACCAGAAATCGGGACTTGTCAAATCCATCCAGTTCCGTTGGATGAAATGAGAGACTTCTTACACTAGAAAGCGACAAAGGAGATAGCATGCGTTATTTAACAGCAGGAGAATCACACGGACCACGACTTACAGCTATTATCGAAGGAGTGCCAGCAGGGCTCCCTTTGACCGCTGATTATATCAACGTCGAATTAAAACGCCGTCAAGGGGGCTACGGTCGTGGAGCACGGATGAAGATTGAAAGCGATCAGGTCGAGATCACCTCTGGTGTTCGCCATGGCTTGACCATGGGAGGTCCTATCACCTTGAATGTCACCAATCTAGACCATCAAAAATGGTTGGAGATCATGTCTGTTAGTGATGTGGAGGATAAGAAGAAGGGACTCCGGAAAATTACCAAACCTCGTCCAGGCCACGCTGATTTGGTCGGCGGAATCAAGTACCGCTTTGATGACTTGCGAAATTCTTTGGAACGGTCATCCGCTCGGGAAACAACCATGAGAGTGGCAGTTGGTGCAGTAGCCAAACGTCTATTGGAAGAGATTGGGGTTCAAGTAGCTAGCCATATCGTCAATTTCGGTGGCATCGAAGTAGAGGTTCCGGAAAATCTAACAGTTTCCCAAATCAAGGAAGCGGTCGCTCAATCAGAAGTTTCCATCGTTAATCGAGAGCGAGAAGAGGAAATCAAGGCCTATATCGATAGCGTGAAGAAAGAAGGGGAAACCATCGGAGGGATCGTCGAAACGATTGTAGGTGGTGTGCCTATCGGTCTGGGTTCTTTTGTCCAATGGGATAAGAAATTGGATGCCAAGATCGCTCAAGGGGTTGTCTCTATCAATGCCTTTAAAGGTGTAGAGTTCGGGCTAGGCTTTGAAGCAGGTCGTCGAAAAGGCAGTCAAGTCATGGACGAAATTCTCTGGTCTGAGCAGGATGGGTATACTCGTCGAACCAATCATCTGGGCGGATTTGAAGGCGGCATGACCAATGGAGAGCCAATTATCGTCCGTGGAGTAATGAAACCAATCCCAACTCTTTATAAACCCCTCATGAGTGTCGATATTGAAACGCACGAACCGTATAAGGCAACGGTAGAGCGGAGTGATCCAACAGCGCTTCCAGCTGCAGGCGTTGTCATGGAGGCTGTGGTAGCAACGATTTTAGCTACAGAAGTTTTGGACAAGTTCTCTTCTGATAATCTGGAAGAATTGAAGGAGGCTGTCGAGAGTCATCGGGCCTATACCAAAGCTTTCTAACTGGAGAAATAGATGGAAGAAAAGGTTGTTTATATCGTCGGTCTAGGACTGATTGGAGCTTCGTTAGCTATGGGGATCCAAAAAGCTCATCCGCAAGTGACTTTACTAGGCTATAATCGTAGTCAGACCTCACGAGATATTGCTCTAAAGAAGGGAATTGTTGATGGGGTGACGGCTGATTTGGAAGAGTTTGCTGGTCGAGCAGATGTCATCATCGTCTCCTTACCTGTCAAGCAAACCATTCAAACCTTTCAGCAACTGGCGAGAATGCCACTGAAAGAAGGAGTCATTGTGACAGATGTGGGCTCTACCAAGGGGGCCATTGTAGAAGCTGGCGAAAATGCTTTTAGACATCTCCCAGTCCGTTTTGTCGGCGGGCATCCCATGGCAGGGAGTCACAAGACAGGAGCTGCCTCAGCTGACTCTACTCTCTTTGAAAATGCCTACTACATTTTTACGCCAACAACTGCGACTGATCCCAGTGCGGTCTTGGAATTGAAGGATCTGCTCTCAGGGCTTGGAGCCCGCTTCATCGAGGTGGATCCTATCGAACACGATCGGGTTACTTCTCAGATCAGCCACTTTCCTCACGTATTGGCGGCTACCCTGATGGGACAAGCAGCTGCTTATACAGAAGAGCATGCCCTAGCAGGTCGCTTTGCTGCAGGAGGATTTCGTGATATGACGCGGATTGCGGAGAGTGAGCCAAGTATGTGGACCTCCATTTTGCTATCTAATCCAGCTTCGGTTCTTGATCGGATAGTGGATTTTAAGGATCGTCTTGAGCAAGTTGCTGATATGATTCGCCAAGGGCAAGAAGATGCGATTTGGGCCTTCTTTGACCATAGTCGAGAGCAACGGCAACATATGCAGATCCATAAGAGAGGAGGGGTGGAAAGCACCTTCGATATTTTTGTGGATGTCCCAGACGAAGAAGATGTCATCCTTCGAATCCTGGAGTTGCTTCGTGGTACCTCCTTGGTCAATATTCATATTAATGAAGAAAACCGGGAAGATGTCTACGGGATTCTTCAGATTTCCTTTAAGACGGCTGCTGATCAAGCACGAGCTGAATCTCTGATCACCGAGCAAACGGATTATAGTGTGGTGATCAAATAGTAGGTCCTAAGTAGGATTTTTACAAAAATAGCAGTTTCTACCACAAGATCTACCAGAATCTTTGTATAATAGAACAAAACCAAATCGTTAAGGAGAAATCACATGTCAAATATTTATGATCTAGCGAATGAGTTGTCACGTGGAATTCGTGACTTACCAGAATACAAGGCTGTTCTTGCTAGTAAGGAAGCCATTGATGCCGATGCCGATGCAAAAGCATTATTCGGTGACTACCTGGCTTTCCAACAAGAAATTCATGGAGTCATCCAGTCTGGACAAATGCCAACTGAAGACCAACAAAAGAAAATGCATGACTTTGCTGGAAAATTACAAGGAAACCCAATTGTAAATGAGTTTTTCACCAAACAACAGCAATTGTCTGTTTATCTAGGAGATATTGAACGGATTATTTTTGATCCAGTTCAAGATTTATTTAAATAAGGGAGAGGTGGAGAGCCCACCTCTTTTTCTCTCCCATCTTAGAGGACCTTCCAAGTGAACGTTGAAAATGGCTGTTTTTTATGGTAGAATTTTTAGAAAAGCTTGAAGGGGTAAGCCATGAAATTACAAACGAATTGTAAGGGTTTAAATGGAATCATTCGTGTTCCGGGGGATAAATCGATCAGTCATCGTTCGATTATCTTTGGTAGCCTTGCGCATGGAACCACTAAGGTCTATGATATCCTACGTGGTGAAGATGTCTTATCCACTATTCAAGTATTTAGAGACCTAGGCGTTTCTATCCAAGATGATGGTCAAGTGATCACCATTGAGGGGAAAGGTTTTGAAGCCTTTCAACAACCTAAGAATGATCTGGATATGGGGAACTCAGGCACCTCCACTCGATTGATAGCGGGTGTCTTAGCAGGAAGTCCTTTTCCAGTCACCATGGTTGGAGATGACAGCTTGTCTAAACGGCCAATGGATCGAGTGGCAATCCCCCTTCGAGAGATGGGAGTCACTGTCCAGGGTCAAACAGATCGATACATGCTTCCTCTTCACATTCATGGATCAAAAAAATTACAACCAATCCATTATTCATTACCGGTAGCCTCTGCTCAGGTCAAGTCAGCTCTTCTATTTGCTGCCATGCAAGCAGAAGGGGAGTCAGTCATTCTAGAGAAAGAACTGACACGGAATCACACCGAAGATATGATCCAGCAGTTTGGTGGCCAGATCAGCGTGAAGGGCAAAGAAATTCGCCTACGTGGGCCTCAAAGCTTCCAAGCCTGTGAGGTGACGGTACCAGGTGATATTTCCAGTGCAGCCTTTTGGTTGGTAGCTGGTTTGATTGTCCCTAATAGTCAGATTCGTCTAGAGAATGTCGGCATCAATGAGACTCGTACAGGTATCCTAGAGGTTATTGAAAAAATGGGTGGCAAGCTTCAAATATTGGATGTTGATCCTCTTGATAAGGTTGCGACGCTTGTCGTAGAGACTTCCGACCTCCATGGAACAGAAATTTCGGGTGATTTGATTCCTCGCTTGATAGATGAGCTTCCAATCATTGCTCTTTTGGCAACTCAAGCTTCTGGCCAAACCATTATCAAAGATGCTGAAGAATTGAAAGTCAAGGAAACGGATCGCATCCAAGTAGTGGCAGATAGTCTAAATGCTATGGGGGCTAACATCACCCCAACAGAGGATGGGATGATTATTGAGGGGAAAACGCCCCTACATGGTGCCAGCCTGCAAACCTTTGGTGACCACCGGATCGGCATGATGGGAGCTATTGCAGCCCTGCTTGTAAGAGAAGGTGAAGTGGAACTTACGCGTGCTGAAGCTATTAATACCAGCTATCCTACCTTCTTTGCAGATTTAGAAAAGGTGTCTCATGCCTAAAGTACTACTCGGCTTTATGGGAGCAGGGAAAACGACCATTGGCTCTTTATTGGATCCAGCTTTTGCAGATATGGATGCACTCTTGGTCCAACGCTTAGAAATGCCGATTTCTGACTATTTTGCTCGCTATGAAGAAGACAGTTTTCGTCAGCAAGAGTCGCTTTTATTGCAAGAGTTACTCAATCAAGAGAGCTCGGTCATTTCAACTGGCGGGGGCATCGTCCTGAAGCCAGAAAATCGTGAGCTTCTCAAGAAGAATGCTTATAATATTTATTTACGGATTGATTTTGAACGGCTTTATCAAAGACTGGCTGCGGATCCTGCAACTAAGCGCCCCCTCTTTCTTAATAAAAAACCAGAAGAGTTTCGTGCCTTATATGAGCAACGCCTGCCCCTTTATGAAGAAGTAGCCACACATGTGATTGATGTTGCTGATAAGACACCAGAAGAAATTGTGGAGATCATCCGATGCTTGTAGCTTATCTCGGTCCTAAGGGATCCTTTACCCATCATGTAGCCCTTGAAAGTTTTGAAGAGCCTACCTTATGCCCTTACGGGTCTATCACAGAAGTGATCAAAGCTTATGAGTCCGACCAAGTTGATTATGCAGTTATCCCTGTTGAGAACTCTATCGAAGGTAGTGTTCATGAGACGATTGACTACCTTTTTCACCAGGCTCATTTTCAGGCCATTGCAGAAGTTGTCTATCCCATTAAGCAACAACTCTTGGCAGTTAAGCAGGATCAAGCCATTCAGGTGATCTATTCGCATCCTCAAGCATTAGCCCAAGGGAAAGCCTATGTCCAGGAGCATTTCCCTCAAGTCAGACTGGAGATGACAACTTCGACTTCCTATGCGGCTCGATATGTCTCTCAACATCCGGAACTTCCTATTGCAGCTATTGCGCCTTTGGAGGCTAAGGATGAATATGGTTTGGAAGTGGTAGCTAGTAATATTCAGGAAATGGATCAAAATTTCACCCGCTTTTGGATTCTTGGTCAGCGACCTTTTGAAGGCAGTCGCTCGCTGAAGAAAGCTGCTAGTAAGGATAGTTTGGCCATTACCTTACCAAGTAATATTGCGGGCTCCTTATGCCAGGCCCTGTCTACATTTGCTTCAAGAGAATTAAATTTAACAAAAATTGAAAGTCGTCCTTTAAAGACGGCCCTAGGGGAGTATTTTTTTATCATCGATGTGGTGGATGCTGACGAAGCACTGTTTGCTTCTGCCTATCAAGAACTGGAGTCCCTAGGGGTATCTATCAAAACCTTAGGCCACTATTTGGTCTTTGTGCTTAATGACAATGAAACGGAGAACGTATGAGTAGAGAATCAGAAAACTTGTCTTATCATGAACAAAAAAGATTGGATTATCTTTATTCCAACTACCATTACCTGAATGAAAAGGAGCAGTTGGAATACAAGTATTTAAAAAATAAATCAGAGGGACGATTCCAAGACGATCCCGTTTCAGCAAGAGCAGAAGAGCCTGTTTCTCCTTCAAGTAGAGGAGAAGACAATTCTGACGAATTACCAGTCTATCCATCACGTAGCCGGAAGGACAAACCAAAAGCCAATAAAAAGAATCGAGAGGACGTAGCAGCCCTTCCCAAACGTAAGAAGGGAAGAAAGATGCGCTTTAAACGTATTTTAAAATGGATAGCCATCTTCTTCTTGTTAGTCCTTGGTGGTATGGTCTTTATGTTTCTCAAAGGCTTGAATAGCAAACCTGGTGGAACCAACGCTCAACCAGCTGTTAAAGAGTATTTTAACGGTCAGAAGACCAAAGACGGGGTCAATATCCTGATCTTGGGAACAGATGGTCGAATCGGGGAAAGCTCGTCTGAGACGCGAACGGACTCCATCATGGTGGTCAATGTCAACAACAAGGACGGCAAGGTGAAAATGGTCAGCTTTATGCGAGATACTTTGGTACATATCGATGGCGTAAGCCAACAAACGGATCCAGAATATCAAGATTATTATGACCAGAAGTTGAATACGGCCTTCACCATTGGAGAGCAGAATAACAACCAAGGGGCGGAGTTGGTCCGTCAAATGCTCAAAGATAACTTTGACATTGATATCCAATACTATGCCATGGTCGATTTCCAAACCTTTGCGACAGCCATCGATACTCTCTTCCCGAATGGGGTGGAGATGAATGCTCAGTTCTCCACCATTGATGGTGAAACCGTCTCTGAGGTTGAAGTTCCTGATGACTTGAATATGAAGGATGGGGTCGTTCCGAATCAGACCATTAAGGTCGGAAAACAACGAATGGACGGCCGGACCCTCCTCAACTATGCTCGTTTCCGTAAAGATGATGAGGGTGACTTTGGACGGACAAGACGCCAACAAGAAGTCATGTCTGCCGTTGTGCACCAAATCAAGGATCCAACCAAGCTCTTTACTGGATCTGAAGCACTAGGAAAGGTCTTTGCTATGACCTCAACCAATGTACCCTTCTCTTTCCTATTGACCAATGGGATTGGCTTAGTCGGAAGTGCCAGCAAGGGGATTGAACGCATTACGATTCCAGAAAATGGGGATTGGGTCGATGCTTACGATATGTATGGTGGTCAAGGCTTGCTGGTCGATTTCGATGCTTATAAAAAGAAATTGTACCAAATGGGACTGAGATGATATAATAAGGGGATAGGAGTTTTGGACTCCACCCCTTTTAATTTGTAGAAAGATAGAACACCATGTTAAAGAAAAATGAAATTGTAACCGTTGAGATTGTTGATTTGACCCACGAAGGAGCAGGAGTGGCTAAGGTAGATGGCCTGGTCTTTTTTGTGGAGAATGCCCTGCCTGGAGAAATCATCCGCATGCGCGTGCTCAAGGTCAATAAAAAGATCGGCTACGGAAAAGTAGAGGAGTACCTAGAAAAATCCTCTCACCGCAATGAAGAACTGGACCTGGCTTACTTGCGAAGCGGTATTGCCGACTTGGGGCACCTAGCTTATCCAGAGCAGCTAAAATTCAAGGCCAAACAGGTCAAGGATAGCCTCTACAAGATGGCAGGAATCTCTGATATCGAAGTGCCCCTGACTTTGGGGATGGATCATCCCGTCCAGTATCGCAACAAGGCCCAGGTCCCTGTCCGTCGTGTCAATGGTCAGGTGGAGACAGGTTTCTTTCGCAAGAACTCTCATGATTTGATGCCGATTGAAGACTTCTATATCCAAGATCCAGTCATTGACCAAGTGGTCTTGGCACTTCGGGATTTGATTCGTCGGTTTGACCTCAAGCCTTATGATGAAAAGGAACAATCTGGCTTGATTCGCAATCTGGTCGTCCGTCGTGGCCACCATTCTGGAGAAATTATGGTCATTTTGGTGACAACTCGTCCCAAGGTTTTCCGTGTGGACCAGTTGATCGAGCAGTTGATCAAGCAATTCCCAGCCATCAAATCTGTTATGCAAAATATCAACGATCAGAATACCAATGCCATTTTTGGAAAAGAATGGCGGCTTCTCTATGGTCAAGATTACATTACCGACCAAATGTTGGGCAATAGCTTCCAAATCTCTGGACCCGCCTTTTACCAGGTCAATACTGAAATGGCAGAAAAGCTTTATCAAACAGCCATTGACTTTGCGGAGTTAAGAGAAGACGATGTGGTCATTGATGCCTACTCCGGAATTGGGACCATTGGCTTATCAGTTGCCAAGCATGTCAAAGAAGTCTATGGAGTGGAGGTCATCCCAGAAGCGGTAGAGAATAGCCAGAAGAATGCTAGCTTAAACTGCATCACCAATGCCCATTATGTCTGTGACACAGCTGAAAATGCCATGAAGAATTGGCTCAAGGAAGGCACCCAACCAACTGCTATCCTAGTCGACCCACCACGCAAGGGCTTGACAGAAAGCTTCATCAAAGCCAGTGCCCAAACAGGCGCTGACCGCATCGCTTATATCTCCTGTAATGTGGCTACTATGGCGCGTGATATCAAACTCTACCAAGAGTTGGGCTATAAATTGAAGAAAGTCCAGCCGGTGGATCTATTTCCGCAGACGCACCACGTGGAGTGTGTTGCTCTGCTCGTAAAAGCCTAGAAACCTTTGAACGAAAGGGATAATGAAAAGCCTTGAAACCAAGGCTTTTTGCTTTATGGTGGGGAAGTGTCAGAGTGAGTAATTTTTTGGAGGGAGTAGAAGTGATAGCTAGAAATTATCAGTTTCTATTTCCATTTACACTGTGGGTACGTGTTTGTTTCCATTGACAAGGAGTTTGTGGGAATAGATACATCCCCACCTTGTTTGAATCAAGTGAAGTGTAGTTGAAGGAAAGCTGTTGAAAGGAATACTGCATTTTACCGAATAAGTAATAATTTAGGCAACTTCAAATCGTTTTTAAAAAAACTATTTTAAAGGTCAAGAGTAGACAAAAATTGTCCACTCTTTTTTGTAAACTCAATTTATCAATAAATGAAATGAGGGAATGTAAAATGAAATATTTTGAGGTTGAGTTAGAAAATCCTGATGAATTTTTAAAACTACAAACAGAAGATTTTGTGAAAGCTAATCGCTTGCTACTAAGGAAGATAATCCAGAGCGTTACAGTCTATGAAGAACACTTCGTCATATCCTTTAAATCTGGCATCGAATTGGAAGTATGAGACTCATTCCATAACTTTTATATTGAACATATCATCTTGTTGTGTTATACTATAAATTGATATAAACAAAGATGTAGGAGGAACCGAAACTATGACAGCCTCAATGCGTTTAAGATAAGCTGGCAATAAAAAAAGCAGAATCTATACCCAATGATAGGCTTTTTTGTTGTGCTTATTTATACGATATTGAGCATTCATTAGTTACGGTGAGGATATTGGTTATTTAACTATACCTTTATTTAACTATGTCTTTAATATGAATGTTTCCAAATTGTATGTATGCAGACCAAAAGCCACATTGTGGGGTTTGGCCTGCATTTTTTATTGCCTAGAATGCTATTCAAAATAGAAATTCAAGCAAAATAATATGCAGGAGATAATATAAATGGAAAAATACAACAATTGGAAACGAAAATTTTATGCAATATGGGCAGGGCAAGCAGTATCATTAATCACTAGTGCCATCCTGCAAATGGCGATTATTTTTTACCTTACAGAAAAAACAGGATCTGCGATGGTCTTGTCTATGGCTTCATTAGTAGGTTTTTTACCCTATGCGATTTTGGGACCTGCCATTGGTGTGCTAGTGGATCGTCATGATAGGAAGAAGATAATGATTGGTGCCGATTTAATTATCGCAGCAGCTGGTGCAGTGCTTGCTATTGTTGCATTCTGTATGGAGCTACCTGTCTGGATGATTATGATAGTATTGTTTATCCGTAGCATTGGAACAGCTTTTCATACCCCAGCACTCAATGCGGTTACACCACTTTTAGTACCAGAAGAACAGCTAACGAAATGCGCAGGCTATAGTCAGTCTTTGCAGTCTATAAGCTATATTGTTAGTCCGGCAGTTGCAGCACTCTTATACTCCGTTTGGGATTTAAATGCTATTATTGCCATCGACGTATTGGGTGCTGTGATTGCATCTATTACGGTAGCAATTGTACGTATACCTAAGCTGGGTAATCAAGTGCAAAGTTTAGAACCAAATTTCATAAGAGAGATGAAAGAAGGAGTTGTGGTTCTAAGACAAAACAAAGGATTGTTTGCCTTATTACTCTTAGGAACACTATATACTTTTGTTTATATGCCAATCAATGCACTATTTCCTTTAATAAGCATGGAACACTTTAATGGAACGCCTGTGCATATTTCTATTACGGAAATTTCCTTTGCATTTGGGATGCTAGCAGGAGGCTTATTATTAGGAAGATTAGGGGGCTTCGAAAAGCATGTATTACTAATAACAAGTTCATTTTTTATAATGGGGACCAGTTTAGCCGTTTCGGGAATACTTCCTCCAAATGGATTTGTAATATTTGTAGTTTGCTGTGCAATAATGGGGCTTTCGGTGCCATTTTATAGCGGTGTGCAAACAGCTCTTTTTCAGGAGAAAATTAAGCCTGAATATTTAGGACGTGTATTTTCTTTGACCGGAAGTATCATGTCACTTGCTATGCCAATTGGGTTAATTCTTTCTGGATTCTTTGCTGATAAAATCGGTGTAAATCATTGGTTTTTACTATCAGGTATTTTAATTATTGGCATTGCTATAGTTTGCCAAATGATAACTGAGGTTAGAAAATTAGATTTAAAATAAACAATATTGGAGGAATATTTATGTATCTTATTTTCATGTAACTCTTCCTGCTAAAATCGCAGGGTTTTCCCTGCATACAAGCAAATGAAAGCATGCGATTATAGACAGGAGGAAATGTTATGGAATTAATATTAAAAGCAAAAGACATTCGTGTGGAATTCAAAGGACGCGATGTTTTAGATATAAATGAATTAGAAGTATATGATTATGACCGTATTGGTTTAGTAGGAGCAAATGGTGCTGGAAAAAGCACTTTACTCAGGGTACTTTTAGGAGAATTAACTCCCCCAGGATGTAAAATGAATCGTCTGGGTGAACTTGCCTATATTCCCCAGTTGGACGAAGTAACTCTGCAGGAGGAAAAAGATTTTGCACTTGTAGGCAAGCTAGGTGTTGAGCAATTAAATATACAGACTATGAGCGGTGGTGAAGAAACAAGGCTTAAAATAGCACAGGCCTTATCGGCACAGGTTCATGGTATTTTAGCGGATGAACCTACGAGCCATTTAGACCGTGAAGGAATTGATTTTCTAATAGGACAGCTAAAATATTTTACAGGTGCACTGTTAGTTATTAGCCATGACCGCTATTTTCTTGATGAAATAGTAGATAAAATATGGGAACTGAAAGATGGCAAAATCACTGAGTATTGGGGAAACTATTCTGATTATCTTCGTCAGAAAGAGGAAGAACGTAAGAGCCAAGCTGCAGAATACGAACAATTTATTGCGGAACGTGCCCGATTGGAAAGGGCTGCGGAGGAAAAGCGAAAACAGGCTCGTAAAATAGAACAGAAGGCAAAAGGTTCTTCAAAGAAAAAAAGTACTGAAGACGGAGGGCGTTTAGCTCATCAAAAATCAATAGGAAGTAAGGAAAAAAAGATGTATAATGCTGCTAAAACCCTAGAGCACAGGATTGCGGCCTTAGGAAAAGTAGAAGCTCCGGAAGGCATTCGCAGAATTCGTTTCAGGCAAAGTAAAGCATTGGAGCTCCATAATCCATACCCTATAGTCGGTGCAGAAATTAATAAAGTATTTGGGGATAAGGCACTGTTTGAAAATGCATCTTTTCAAATTCCGTTAGGAGCAAAAGTGGCGTTAACTGGTGGTAATGGAATCGGAAAAACAACTTTAATCCAAATGATCTTAAACCATGAAGAAGGAATTTCTATTTCGCCTAAGGCAAAAATAGGTTACTTTGCACAGAATGGTTACAAGTACAACAGTAATCAGAATGTTATGGAGTTTATGCAGAAGGATTGTGACTACAATATATCAGAAATTCGTTCAGTGCTAGCATCTATGGGGTTCAAACAGAACGATATTGGAAAAAGTTTATCTGTTTTAAGCGGTGGAGAAATTATAAAATTGTTGCTTGCTAAAATGCTCATGGGTAGATATAACATCCTAATAATGGATGAACCCAGTAACTTCCTTGACATACCAAGTTTAGAGGCTTTGGAAATACTAATGAAGGAGTACACCGGAACTATCGTGTTTATCACCCACGATAAACGATTACTCGAAAATGTAGCAGATGTAGTTTATGAAATTAGAGATAAGAAAATAAATCTGAAACATTAAATTTAAGGTAGTCGCTGGTCAGTATAGTCTGTTCTGGTTGGCGACTCCATTGTTAAAGAGTATAAAGACTTTAGATTTTATGAATATTAAAAATAGGAACAGTCAATTGAACTGCTCCTATTTTTCTGCTAAATATATTGTAGTTTTCTTATATGTATAATGATAGATTAGTGGATTCTCTTCTAAGGTTCTTACTTCAAATATGAAGAAGTGATCGCGGTTATCTTTGGACTTTTCCTTATTGAGGACAAAGTAATTCTTATGTGAAGTCGCCATTGTTTTGAGGATATCATCCGTCAGGAAGGTTAATGGAATATTCATGTTAGAGTAGCGGTAGAAGTCACGTTCAAAATCTTGGTAGCTCTCGCTATAATAGTCCATTTGTAGGTGATTACGCTGAAACTCAAGCTGATTCATAAAGTGCATCCTCAACAAGTTCAATACTCATAATATCTTTCAATTTCAAATTGATGTGACCTGTTGTAGTTTTTATCAAGATAAAATCCTTATTCAGACTTGGTATTGTTCCAGTGTAGGAAACACGCTTGTTTTTTTCAATCACTTGAATGCGCGTGTGTAGCTGCCCAGCGTATACTTGACTGAGGAGTAATAATTTCTTCTCCATTAATAAATCTGACATGTACGTTATGAGATGTGTCAGGTATTGGATAGCATTACAATTTCAGAAGATGGGCAGATAAGTGTAAAATTTTTAGAGGAGACAGATGTAGATTTATAGAGTAAATAATGGCTGTAACGACAGTGAGAAACCATTGTGGTTACAGCCATTTTTTGCTTTTTGTGGTAAAATATAGATAAAGACTTTATTAGAATAGTTTCGTTCAAAAGTATAATCCTAAATCTGACCAACTTTATTTCGTTCTATAGTATAGAAGGAAGCGATCACCACATGTAGAGTGTGTATCTCTGCTCGTAAAAGACTAGAACCCCTTGAACAAAAGGGATTATGAAAAGCCTTGGTTTCAAGGCTTTTTGTTTATACTCAAATAAAAAACTTGACATTATTAGTTTCGTCCACTACAATAGAAGTTACATACCGTTGGTATGATAGAAAGGGACTGGAATGGCAAGAAATAGAAACTCTCATGAAACTAGAAAAAAAATACTAGAGGTCTCTAAAAATTTATTTTTAGAAAAAGGATTTGATAATACGTCAATACAAGATATCATAGATGGGTTAGGTGGATTAACAAAAGGTGTTATCTATCATCATTTTGAGTCTAAATACGATATACTGCAAACAATCATTAGCGAAAATAATCAAGAAATTTTAAATTATAATTGGAGAGGAAATACTGGGTTAGAAAAGATACAAAATTCTTTGATGGACTCTTTCTCTAATTTTGAACACCAAAGGCTCGTTTACTCTGCCTCAATCATGCTTAGAAGTCCACGTTTGTTAGGAGAGCAGTATCTAGGTCTATTTTCTGATTTTTTACCCGAAATTAGAGAAAAAGTTTACGAAGGAGTTGAAGATGGGTCTATTAAAACAGAATATCCAGAAGAGCTAGCAGATTTAATTGTTTTAACTCTAAATATTTGGATTGGTTTTCAAATTTCCGTTTTTTCATTAGTAGAATTAAAGCGCAAAATGAATTTCATTAAACTTACTTTTGAAGGTCTAGGGGTACAGTTAATTTCTGATGAAATGATGGAGGTGATTTTCAACTTATTTGATCACTTAAAAAAATAGTAAATAAGTCGTCGCATGACATTCTTGTTAATACTAATTTCTATTTATGTATTATCAATTGAATAAACTATATTACATAATTTATAATTTAAAAATAACACACTTAAAGTGTGTTATTAAAAATCCACTATACATACCGCAGGTATGTTTATTTTTCAGTGTCTCCATACCGATAGTATGTATGGTGTAATTGTCTGAAAAATAAGCTAATTTTTAAATATTTGTTGAGATTAGTTTGAATAGTTTACTCTTTATTTACACTTTGGAGGAAAGAATCTATGTTATCGCTTATTAAAATTGAATTAAATAAAATTTCTAAACCTAAATTATTTTTAGCCTGGTTGTGTACTATTTTTATAGTGTTAGGCATTACAGCAATCATTATTATGGGTTTAGGTACTGACAATAAACTAGGAGAATTCGCTGGTCAGGATTCTAATGTTATTAGAGTTACTGGTAAATGGGAAGGCTGGGCAATTGTAGCTTCATTGTTTTCATCTTTATTTACAAAAGCAGCATTTTTGATTTTCGAATCTTATTTATTATCTACGATTATCATTGATGAATTTAAACGAAGAACAATTTTTCAGTTGTTTTCTTACCCTATTTCTAAAATAAAGTTACTATGGGGAAAAATTCTTTTAGTCATCCTAATATCATTTATTGCCCATTTTTCTGCACATTTAGTTATTCAAATATTCATTAGATTCATGGCTGTTGTAACTGAATCTAGTTGTATCCCTGTAGCTAATCAATTAATTAACTTAGCTGGAATTACGTTTGGAACAGTACTAATAGGGTTATTACCATTTGTTTTAGGTATGATTAAGCATTCAACAGCTATAACAATGCTTACAGGACTTGGTTTAGCAGCATTACTTTCGAATGCCAGTCCAGGAAGTTTATCTAATAATATTGCTGATAACTTATTCTTTTTGATATTTGCAAGTTTCATAAGTTTAATGATTACTTCATTTTCAATTTATAATATTTCAAGACAAGATATTAGTATCAAGTAGCATAGCTGAATTTAATTGAAGGAATGTGATAATTCCTTGATGATTTCTATAAAAAAAGAGGCTGTATAAGTTGGTATTTATGCTCCAGGAGAAAAATTCTTTCATTTAAAGCTGGATATAGAAAGAGAGATAGAAATGAGAAATATTGTTGAAATAAAAGAAGTTTTTAAAACAATTGATAAAGAAGAAATTTTAAGTGGTATCAACCTTCAAATTGCTGAAGGAGAAATCTATGGTTTTTTAGGACCGAACGGTGCTGGAAAAACAACGTTAATGAAATGTATGTTAACCTTATCAACAATTACATCAGGTAGTATTGAAATTTTTGGGAAAAATCTACAAGAACACAGAGAAGAAATCCTAAGTCAGATTGGAAGTATTATTGAATCACCAATTTTTTATGATAATTGCACTGCAAAAGAAATTTTGGAAATTCACGCTCAGTATATGGGGAAAAATATTATTGAATCAGATATAAAAAAAGCCTTAAGAATGGTCGGCTTAAAAAATACGACTAAAAAAGTAAAAGATTTTTCGTTAGGAATGAGGCAAAGGCTTGGTTTAGCTCGTGCCTTTCTAACAAAACCTAAATTGTTAATTTTAGATGAGCCAATCAATGGTTTAGATCCAATAGGGATTCAAGAAATTCGAAATCTTTTGTTGTCGCTTTCTAAGGAGCATGGAATTACTATTCTAATATCGAGTCATATATTATCGGAAATTTCACAGATAGCAGATAAAATTGGCTTTATCAAAAATGGAGAAATTGTAGAACAGGTTTCTATGAAAGAGATTAGGAGAGAGAATATTGACTTAGAAGAATATTTTATGTCACATTTTCTAAATGAAATTAAGAATTATGAGGTAGATTAAGGATGAAACAATTGATAAAGAACCATCAGAAGGCTTTTTATGCTTTCATGATATTTAATATACTGGTCCCTTTAACTAATATTGCTTTTGCTTATTCTATTAAAGGTATTATTGATAGTGGCATGTCCCAAAATAAAGAAGCCTTAACTCAAGCGGTACTAGTAGGAGCTACTGTTATTTTCATCTATGCAGCACTCAACTTTATATCTCTTCGATTGAGAAATAAACTTGTTAGGCAAATCATGTCAAGATACAAAAACAAGGTGTTCCAATCTATTTTAGATAGGGATTATAGAGACTTTTCTAAAGAAAAATCAGGGAAATTTATTTCCGTATTAACCGAAAATATGAAGAAAATTGAGCAAGATTATCTATACCAGTATTTTAATATTTCAAAAAACCTTTCCTTAATGATTTTTTCACTTCTAGCTATGTTTATAGGTAATTGGTTTTTGACCTTATTAGTTATCATTGCTAGCATCATTCCGATGATGATTTCAGGATTTATTGGACAAAAATCAGCCTCTTTACAAAATAGAGCTATGGTTGCCGATCAGAAGTATTTAGCTAAGGTTAAAGATATTTTAGCAGGATTTCTTGTTATTAAAAGTTTTAATGTGAAAGATGCTATCTGTGAGGATTATAGTCATGAAAGTGAAAAATTTGATGAAATAAATTTTATAAAAGGGAAATTTGATGTTTTAGCTAATGTTATTTCGCAGCTTTCAGGGATGATTGTTTTTTTGGTAGCCTTTGGTGGAGGAATGTATCTTGTTTTTAATGGCCATACCACAATTGGAAGTGTAACAGCTATTGTTCAACTGGTCAATTTTGTAGTAATGCCACTAAATGAAGTTGGCATGGGAGTGAGTAAATTCCGTGAAGGTCAGGCAACACTAGATGCATTTGAGGTAAAAGATGTAAGCGAACTTCAGACTGGTGAAACGAAAGAAAATTTCGATGATGTTATTTCTTTTTCAAATATAGACTTTTCTTACCCTAATACTGAAGAAAATATTTTTAACCATTTATCTTTAAAGATTCAAAAAGGGGAAAAAATTGCAATTGTAGGAATGTCAGGTAGTGGGAAATCAACTTTGCTCAATCTATTGCTGCGTTTTTACGATGTAACAAGTGGACATATTTCAATTGATAATCAGGATATACAAGCTATTTCAGCAGAGAGTCTTTATAACTTAATGACTATTGTTCAACAAGACGTTTATATCTTTGATGATACTTTAAGAGCAAATATTACACTTAATCAGTCCTTCACTGATGAGGAAATAAATCAAGCTGTACAGCAGTCAGGTTTAGAAAATTATGTTTTAGAAAATGAATCTGGTCTACAAGATTTATGTGGAGAGAATGGTTCAAATCTATCTGGCGGACAAAAACAAAGGCTTAGTATTGCGCGTGCCTTGATTCGAAAAACACCAATCTTATTATTGGATGAGGCTACTTCATCTTTGGATAATCAAGTAACTACTGAAATTGAAAGTTCAATCTTGGATATTGAAAAATTGACTGCACTTGTAGTAACCCACAAGTTGAATGAAAACATTTTGAAAAGATACGATAGAATTCTCTTTATGAAATCAGGCGTCATTGTTGAAGATGGTTCTTTTGGTGACTTGATGGATAAGAGAGGTGAGTTTTATAAGTTGTTTGAGTTGAGTGTGTAATTCTCTTTCGTTTTATAGTATAATTTTACAATGCACTCTATCACTTTTGTTCTATAATATAGAAGTTTGCTATCACGACACGTTGAGTGTGTTGCTTTGCTGGTAAAATCGTAAAAACCTCAGAATGTACCAATAATGAAAAGCCTTGATTGTAAGGCTTTTTTTGTGTTTTTGTGATAGAATATAGGTAGTTATAATCGACAGCAAGTAAGAAACAGTAAAAAAATTTTATACGTAGAATAATCAAGATTAGGAAAAAAATGACAGAAATTGACAAAAAGAATTTAAAAAATTATCTTTATTGTACATTTGGAATTACTTATATAGCTTGGGGAATTCTTACCATCTTTACGCAATCTCATATTTTGGGATTAGAAACATTTATAGGGAGAATGTTACATATAGTAGGTGCACTTGGTCCAGCTATTGCAAGTGGCTTTTATTTGAAAAGGAATAATATAAAATTTAAACAATTTTTATTTAGTAAGAAAGAAAATAGTAGTATTTATTTCATTATTCATCTGTTAGCAATTTTGATACTATTTTCTGTATCTTCCTTAGAATTAAACGGAGTATCCATTTATCTGATGCCATTATTCTTTATACAACTAATTTTTTTTGGTGGTGGACATGAAGAATTAGGATGGAGAGGAATATTACAGCCGTTACTTGATAAAAAATATACTTATTGGCAATCTAATTTGATTGTAGGATCAATCTGGGGAATTTGGCATCTGCCTTTATGGTTTATAGTTGGAGAAAGTCATCAAGGATTTCCTTTTATTTTATTTTTTATATATACATTATTTTTAAGTTTTGTTTTAGGGCTTCTTTACCGTCAAACGAAATCTGTGGGATACTGTATAATATTTCATGCGTTCGCAAATTTGTTAAATCTCTATTTTGTGTTAAAAATTAATGTTATTTTTATTATCATTTTTATTGCTTATTTAATTTATACAATATTGGCGAGTAATAGAATTAGTAAGGAAAAGAGTTTGTATCCAAAATAACTGGATATACTCTAGAAAATGAAGATGATTTTGTTCAAGGGAATAAAGTAGAAATAACGAACATTTAGATGAAAGGTTTAGAGTAAATATGAGTCTCTTATTTGAAGAATTTAAAACCATTTGTTTCCATTTAAATCGAGTCGGAATTACACCGACACTGATGGGTTCTTTGGGATTGGAGTTTAGAACGAAAGAAAATTGGGGGCCGTCTGACATTGACATTCATGTACCTGGTGACCCTAGAGGTTGGGAAGCACCTGATCATCTCAGAATTTATGACTGGTTCAAGATAATGAAAGTGATGAAAGACTTAGGCTACGTCTTAATAGATATTCATGAGCATGAATTCCAAAAGGATAGAGTGAGTGTTGAATTTGGAAGTATCGATTCCTTACTTGATTTTGCAGGAGTTTCGGAATCGGATATAGAGCTTATTCACATTGAAGGCATCACTTTTCGTCTTCCAAGTCTGGAGCAGTATCTAAGTATTTACAAAGCTTCTTCTCAAGACTCCTATCGAAATGATCACAATAACAATAAGGATTTTAAAAAGATCGAGTGGCTGGAAAGACATTTGTAAATTATCATATGAAAAGTAGTAAGTTGTAGGAATGGCTGCTATGTTATTTTATCTTCAATTTTATTGGTCATTTAATTTATACTATATTGGCTAGTAATAGAATTAGTAATGAAAAGCAGGTGGAAAAACTGTAAAAGAGCCACAGGTACTTTTCTGGGGTGAATATCACGCATATTTTTCGGATTTAGATGGATATTATTGGGAAGTTTCTTGGGGACCCAATTTTCAATTTGATGAAAATGGACTATTGAAATTTTAGTAATTAAGGGAGATAGCAAAAATGGCTTCAAGTAAAGAATATTTAGATTTCATTTTAGAACAATTGTCCGAGTTGGAAGAAATATCATATAGAGCAATGATGGGTGAGTATATAATTTATTATCGAGGGAAAATCATAGGTGGAATTTATGATGATAGATTTTTAGTGAAGCCTGTCAAATCTGCAATTGCGTATATGCCGAATGTAGAATACGAATTGCCGTATGAAGGTGCAAAGGAAATGCTATTGGTAGATGATGTTGACAACAAAGAATATTTAACCGGCTTATTTAATTCAATGTATGATGAGTTACCTACACCAAAACCAAAGAAAAAGAAATAATAAAATCTCAGTTTATCTAGGTAAATACCATTTAACGATAACCTTATGCGATCGTTAAAAAGTATGTGAATATGTTCTCGATGACTGCGCATGTTGAGTGTGTAAGTTTGTTAATAAAACGCAGTTAAACCACTCGCTTTGACATTTCAAGGCGAGAGGCTTCAAAGCTCCACTGGAGCTTTGAACTCCCCAAACCTTTTGAGTTCTAAGCGAATTCCTGTTTGGATGGAGTGATACTTTGGTTTGGATCTGGGCTGTGATATAGATGCCATGACCAGAATTAATGAAATAGAGGAGTAAAATTGATGGAGCAAAATAAGCTCAAAGCAATTATGTTTGCCTTTCTGGCAGCTGTTTTTTATGCCATAAATGTACCGATATCAAAGGTTCTTTTGCAGCATGTGGGCCCGACTACAATGGCAGCATTGTTGTATCTTGGTGCTGGGATTGGTATTGGGATGATGTCACTCTTTAATAAGAAGGACAGGGAGAAAGCTGAGAGCCTGACAAAAGCGGAACTTCCCTATATTGTCGGAATGATTGTTCTCGATATTGCTGCACCGATTTTTCTGATGCTTGGAATCAGCTATGGTTCCTCTGCCAATGCCTCGCTTCTCGGCAATTTTGAAATTGTGGCGACGACGGTCATTGCACTGATTCTCTTTAAAGAAGCTGTAACCAAAAGATTATGGGTAGCTATTGGGCTAATCACCCTGTCAAGCATCTTGCTGTCGTTTGAAGGAACAGACAGCTTTCATTTCTCTTATGGTTCTTTGCTGGTGATCATGGCTACCGTTTGCTGGGGACTTGAAAATAACTGCACTAGAGAACTATCATCAAAGAGCACCTATCAAATTGTCATGCTAAAAGGCCTATGCTCAGGTCTTGGCGCTCTGGTCATTTCCCTTATAAAAAAAGAGTCCTTTCCAGGATTTGGCTATATCGCCATTGCCTTGGCTTTAGGTTTTGTGGCTTACGGACTCAGCATTTTCATGTATGTGAGAGCCCAGAATGTTCTCGGAGCAGCTAAAACTAGTGCCTATTATGCTGTCAATCCGTTGATCGGAGCTCTCCTTGCTTTTGTATTTTTAAGTGAATCCTTATCCTGGATGTATGTGATCGCCTTGATCGTGATGGTCATTGGTTCTGCTTTAGTGGTAGTCGATACGTTTATTCGCCAACATGACCATGAACACCAGCATACATTCACGCATAGCCATGGCGGAAGTACCCACACGCATACGGTAAGGCATTCGCATGTCCACAAGCATTATCTAACAGAAGAGAAGCACAGGCATCGTCATTCTATCGAGGAACTAGAGAATCTAGGAAAGGAAAAAGATAGGTAAAAGCAAATATAAGACAGGCTATTACGAGAGGCTGATATGAAATCAGAAGGAGCTGCTTTTGTTCTGAAATTCGGTAGATGTGAAGAGTTTCTGAGAGCTATCGGCAAAACTTGTATGGACAGATTAAAAGTTGGAGTACCATCTTTGCCTCGTTTTTGAGAAAGGACAAAGAAAAAATGGAAACACAAATTTTTTTGATGGGTGGAAATCCGCCGATAAAGAACCATACGGTTGTTAATAAAATTGTGTCATCAAGGAAGATCGAAAGAATTGTCATTTTTACAGTTTATCGAGAAAATTGGGAACCGTATATGAAAAAGTACACGGAAGTTTTCCGAAGTCAATGTCCTAATCTAAACACTGATTACTTACTCTTGGACACTGAGCAGATTAATTTTGATAGCTATCTAGATGCTGATCTAATTATTATCGGTGGTGGAAATACGGAAAAGTATTTAGCTACTTACGTCAATCAGCAGTTCAAAAATTATATCGATCGTATGCTGAATAAAGGGGCGAAAGTTATGGGATTTTCTGCAGGAGCCCTATTATTAGGAGAAAAAGTTTATGTTTCACCTAATGATAATGCAGATCATCAGATAAAGATAAAAAATGGATTAGGACTCTTTAGTCAGTTTTTAATTAGTGTCCATTATGATTCCTGGAATGATAAAGCTAATAAGGATAGAGCTGAAGAACTCGTTAATGTTCCCATAATTCCACTAAATGATCATTCCTGTCTTGTATTAGATAAACTTGGAAACATTATTGAGAAAATTGACTAGATTCCATTATCTAAATCTTGATCTAGGTGACTAAAGTGTAGACGAACTGGATGGGTTACTAGTGAAAACTGCAAGAAGTGTTGGAAAGTGAATCGGAGAGTGCTTGATGAATTTTATTAGTAAGATAGGCATAAATAAAGGCTGGTCAGATGATAAAAAATATTGTGTGACAGATCAAAATCAGCAAAAATATTTCTTGCGTGTTTCTGATAAGGATAAGTTAGATTCTAAAAAATTTGAATTTGATATGATGGAGAAGGTGGCTTCTCTTGGAGTTTCGATGTGTAAACCAATTAGCATTGAACTCTGCGGTGACGAAGTACATTCTATACACGAGTGGATAGATGGGAAAGATGCTCGAGAAACCATTTTAACTGTTTCGAAAGAACAACAATACACTTACGGAGTAGAAGCAGGAAGTATTCTTCGAAAAATTCACTCTCTTCCTGTTACAGAAGTTCGTGAAGATTGGGAATCCTTTTTTAATCGTAAAATTGATGACAAAATCAAAAAATACAAAGAATGCCCCGTTCAATACGAAAATGGTCAGATTTTTATTGATTTTTTAAATGCAAATCGAGAATTGTTAAAAGACAGACCTCAGGTTTTCCAACATGGAGATTATCATATCGGAAATTTCATGATTGGTGAAGATTGTAAAATTTATGTCATTGATTTTGATCGCTTTGACGTCGGGGATCCTTGGGAGGAATTCAATCGTATTGTATGGTCTGCTCAAGTCTCTCCCTCTTTTGCGTCTGGTATGATAGATGGATATTTTGATCATAAGGTTCCGGATTTATTTTGGAAGCTTCTCGCTATCTATATTCTAAATAACATAGTTGGTGCTCTGTCATGGGCTGTACCTTACGGAGCTGAAGAAATATCAGTAATGCAACATCAAGCTAAGGAAATTTTAGAATGGTATGATGATTTGAATCAAATCATTCCTAGTTGGTACTTGAACAAGAAGAAGACTGAATAATAAAAGAGCTTAAATATCAATTTGAAGAAATGTCAGGATTATTTGCTCAATTTCAAATATATCTAACTATCTTTAAAACAGATGATTTTTATCACTACGAGTTAAAGTCTTACAGTAAGGAGTTTAAACATGAAATTCCATGAATTTGGTGATAAGAATTTGCCTCCTATCTTACTGATACATGGCGGTGGCAGTTCTTGGTGGAATTATCTTCGTCAAGCGCGGATCTTGTCAGAAGACTACCGTGTTATTTTACCCACTTTGAATGGCCACGGCGAAGAATATCACATCGATTATGTTTCTACGGAAGATTCTGCTTTTGAGATCCTAGACTATATCAAAGCAAACTGTGGTGGGAAGTTGTTTGCGATCGGTGGCGTTTCTCTTGGTGGTCAAATTGCCATGGAACTTTTGTCATTAGACAGCGAGATAGCTGAGAAGGTTATCATAGATGGAAGCCTCTGTATTCCTCAACCAAGGTTAGCTAAAATCAGCATCTTTCTAGTAGCTCTATTTGGTAAACTGATGTTCAGTAAATTCTCTTGCAAACTTCAATTAAGCATGATGGACAAACTCTATCCTAAACTGGCTTATCCAGAGGAGATAAAAGCTTATTATTTGGAGGATTTGCCAAGGACGCCTATCAAAACATTGGTGACCGTTTACAAAACCTATATGGGGCGTTACAAGTTGAAGGACACAATTTCTGCTAGTAAGGCCCAGGTTCTGTATATCTACGGTGAAAAAGAATTAAACTGTGTGAAAGCATCGGCGAAATTATTTCAGCAGCTACATCCCAACACGATCCTGTATGAAGTAAAGGGCTATAACCATGGCTATTTATCAGCTTACCTGCCTCAAGAGTGGATTGATTTGGTGGTACCATTTTTAAAGAGTGACCCATTGAAAATTTGATATGCTTTAAGGAGGAATCTTATGCTAGGAGCAATAGTTGGAGATATTGTTGGTTCTGTTTATGAATGGGACAACATTAAAACGAAAGACTTTCCATTATTTCGTGAGGATTGTTTTTTCACTGATGATACGGTTATGACCTGTGCTGTTGCAGAAGCCATTATGAATGGTGGTCAGAAGGATGACTTTATTGATGCCATGAAAAAATATGGTAGGATGTATCCCGATGCAGGTTACGGTGCAAGATTTGGGAATTGGGTTGATGGCGACGATCGAGAACCTTATAATAGCTTTGGCAATGGCTCAGCCATGCGTGTTTCTCCTTGTGCTTGGGTCATGGATTGTAGTTTCTGTGCCAGAACAGGAGCTTGGCCGTCCAGAAGAGCTCTTGCACGACTTTCTGCAGAGGTGACTCATAACCATCCAGAGGGGGTCAAGGGAGCTATGGCGACGTCTGATGCTATCTTTATGTGTCGTTATTACTTTGGAGGTTACAGTGGCGACTATGGAAAACCGATCAACGATAACCCTACAGAATGTAAGAGACGCATCAGGGAATACATAGAGAAAGAGTACGGATATAACCTTTCTCAATCACTCGATGACATTCGTCCTAACTATCATTTTAATGAAACCTGTCAGGATACGGTACCTCAAGCCATCATTGCTTTTCTTGAAAGTACAGATTTTGAAGATGCAATTAGAAATGCCATCTCTCTTGGCGGGGACAGTGATACTCTTGCTGCCATCACAGGAAGTATAGCAGAAGCAGCTTATGGCATACCTGATTGGATTAAGGATAAGGCCTATACCTATCTTGATGAGCCCTTAAAGGATGTCCTCAGACGATGGGAGCAAGAAGTTTCAATAACATAACAGAGATTAGATAAAGACAACTAAAAACAGCAAAGCGACGAGATAGGAAACAATCTCGTCGCTTTTTCTTAAAAGTTAATGTTGTCATGGATTTATTCAGGTACTTAGTTAGATTTTTGCTGATTCAAGAGGAGGATACAAGTCATTACTGAGATACAAGATACAAGAATCAGATACCAAAGATTTTCAAGACCAAAACCATGATCTAGCATCAAGCGGTATCCCCAAGAAGCGGGGAAAAGACGCCCGATTGCTTGAAGAAAATCAGGTAGTAAGTTGGTAGGAAACATGATTCCTGAGAGCATAATTGAGGGCAAAAAGACAAGTTGCGCTATCATGGTAAGCTTTGCTTGATTTTTTACAGTAAGGCCCAGTATACTTCCGATACTCAACGATACGAAAGTGTAGATGCCCAGTGCGAGAAAGAAAAGGGGAAGTTGACTCGGTAGACTTGACTTAAATAAAATTGGAGCAAGTAGTAGGATCACTAAGCAAGTCATTATTAAATGAACAAAGGCAGAGAGAAGCATGGTCACCAATCCTAAGTGAATAGGCACACCATTTGCTTTATAAATCTTTTTTATGTCGCTTCCGTATGTTTCAATCAAGGAAGGCGGTAAGCCGAGAAAGGCCCCCATGGAAACACTCATGACAATCATTGACTGTATGAGTGTACTACCCATTTCAGGCATAACGGAAGTAAAAATACCACCCATGAGAAGAAAGAAAATAAGCGGTACAATATAGTAAGTAACCAAGAGAGACTTACTTCGTATGTCCAATTTCCACTGTAATGCTAGGCTATATAAGAATCCTTTCATTCCGATCCCCTCCTTGCCATTTCTATGAAATGCTGCTCCAGTGTGCCACGATCCACCTTAATATCCAGTATTTGGATATGTTTCTGTTTGCATTCTTCCAATAATGAAATCAAAGTGTCCTCGATCGTATCTGTTTCAAAAGATTTCTCTCCGTCCTGGGTCTTTAAATGGATGAAATATTTTCTTCCCAACCTGTCTGTCAGTTCTGAAGGAGTACCACAAAAGACAATCTTTCCACTATTCAAAATAGCAATGCGGTCACATAAGGTTTCAACTTCGGCCATATCGTGGCTTGCCAAAACAATTGTCTTGCCCTGTGATTTGAGCTTTCGGATTTGTTCATGGAGGGATAGTCTTCCTTCAACATCAAGTCCCGCTGTCGGTTCATCGAGAAAAATAATATCCGGATTACTGATAAGTGCAAGAGCAAGATGTAATCTTCTTTTTTGACCGGTGGATAATTCTATGTATTGCGTCTGTTCAATTTCTTTTATGCCAAGGGACTTTAGCATAACATCATCAATGTGTGTATGATTCCATTTTGCAAAGAGTTTTATGGCTTCCATCGGTTTGATGTGAGCGGGTAGAGAGGAGGACTGTAGTTGAATTCCGGTTTTCCCGTTTACAACTATCTTGCCTTTATCATATTTTCTCAGACCTTCGATACATTCAAGCGTTGTTGTTTTACCAGCTCCGTTTACTCCGAGCAGAGCAAATATTTCTCCTTGTTTGATTTGAAAATCGAGGCCTCCAAGAACCAATTTGCTACCATAACTTTTCTTTAATCCAGAAATCTTTATCGCGTCTTTCATGGTTTCACCTCTTCAAAGGGATTTGTTCCAAGCCTTGAAAAATAGACTTGTAGGGCGGGTCCTATATAGTCATTGACGATTTTTTGCTTTTCTTCCCAAGCGTTTGAGGCTGTGTCAATAGTACCAACTTCCATCAACTTAGGAAGCATACTCATATCACCATTTGTAAACTCCATAATCAAGCCCCAGTATTCTTTCACAACCTGTTGGCTTTGTTCGCTTTCAGCTGGTACGTCTTCTTTTTGAAGCTCTACGATTTGATCACTTAGGCGGTTCAATCTGTCCATAAAGTCTAGTCCGCTTTTCTTGTCAAATCGACTGCGTATCTGGTCGAGCGTATCATCATCAAAGCGCTTGATAAGAGAGTAGGAGTCATTCTTCATCTGTAGATTGACGATGATGTCTGCATACTTCTTAAAATTGACCGTCTGTATTTGTAAAACTTCTACCTTTAGTTGCTCTATTGCGACCAAAGAATCCTTAAGTTGTTCAATATTTTTACGAATAGTATCTGCTTGCTCTGTAAGAGCATTGGCAACATCATCAGGTGTTTTCAAAGAGATCAAACGCCCCTTTATATCCTTGAGAGAAAAACCTAATGATTTTAAAGACAATATCTGATGGAGTAGTACTAAATCTTTATCGGTATAAAGCCTGCGACCACCCTCACTTTCTGCCGATGGGGAAAGCAACCCCTCTTTATCGTAGTATTGTAGAGTACGGACAGTAACCCCCATTTTCTTAGCAAGTTGCCCAACTGTCATAAATCCTTCCGGAATTGCTCTATATTTAGCCATAATTACTCCCCTCCTCATACCTATTATACATCGTTACGTAACGTCATGAACAAGGAGTTTTAATAAAATTTAAACTGTAAATCTTTTAGCATTAATGAAGAATCTCATAAAAAATATAGACTTGATGAATTGGTGAGCTTGTTTTCTATTTCAAAAGGTTATTTGGTCCAATAATAAATATCTGATATGTGAGTGGAAACGTGTTATAATTGAGGATGAGACAAGAGGAGGTAAGCTGGTGAAATTTTTAGCAATCAATCCTATTTAGTAAAAAGAATGCTTGAATCTCTATCCTCACGTGTTGAGTATATTAGTTTGCTAAAAAACTATCTTCTATCTAAATATTGAAAGGATTAATGATGTATCTATTAGAATTGTACCAAAACAATTATTCAAAAGATTTAGTCGTGTTTGATTCTTTAGAAGAGGGAAGAGCCTTTGTAGCGCAAATCCCGGGATATACTTTAGAAAAAGAAGATAGTTTTGATGTGGAGTATTTTAATCCAAAAAATCTAGCGGATTATATGGAGATTGTCTTCAATGGAAATATTGTCCCTTTATCTAGATTTTCGTTTAATTCTGAGGAAAATGTGGACATTATTTGGAAAGAAATTTCGAATCTATCCGTTAAAAACGATAAAATGATCGAAGGAGCTACAAAAGTAGATGCATATGTCGTGAATAACGATGAAGTGAAAGCTTATGTCGAAGCACGAGAAGCAAACTTCCGCAAGGCAAAAGCATTCCTAGAAAACAAAGGGTATGAAGTTGACAGAAGCTTTTTCGGAAGTGAAGACGGCGAGGCGATTCTCTACAGAAAACGCGGCACCGAAGATTGGCACTTCTTATGCCACTTAGACCCGCTGTTTGTAGAGATTGAAGATGTCGAAGAATATGTGAAAGAAGCGATGGAAGATATTCAATAGTCAAACAAAGTTCTTTGTGAGTGTATGCCACTGCTTGAGTAGACGGATTGAGCAGTAAAGAGAAACATCTAGCACTATCTAGCTTCTTAAGGAGAAATATCTATCATGAAAATGGAAATCGGGAAAACCTATCTTGTAAAATAAGATTATCGCATTAATTCCTCAAGATATGATTAAACGGATTCCATTTTTTGTTAGAAAACATGCTATTACACGTACTGTTAAGAGAGTATCGCTCGAGTATCCGGAGTTGTATGCTGTAGCTGAACAAGAAGGCCAACTTCCTGAAAAGGAAGCTCAAGAATTGCGACAAATTCTTACAGATATTTTCCAAGAGAAAATGAACAAGCATAAGATTAAATAAGTTTTGAGAGTTATCGATAAGATGTCGATTGAGCATTAGGAGTTGAGAATGGCTATTGATGGCGTTAAAATCATTGACAGTGATCAAGGTTATGACATTTACAATGAAGTAGTCGGTCGCTATAGAGACGGTGAACATGTAGCGAATATCATCAAGGATATTCTCGATGCGGAAAAAGATTACTGTCAAACAGACTTTTTTACAGAAATTTATTGGACTGCTCTTGCCTACTCACTGTGGAAGATTGGTCACCTGACAGACGATATTAGAGATAAAACCTTGGAGCTTATCAAAAAAGGGGCTGATCCATTTTGGTTGGAAATAGATTCAAAGGCTTTGAAGCAAAGGCAAAAGGTCTTGGATAAACTTGCTATCCAGTTGCAAACTGAAAATCCTAGACCTCTAAAGGTCACTAAAGCCAAAACTAAACGTAAACCTTATTTTGAAGAAGGAGATCTCCTTACTGTTAAGTTCCAAGATGAGTATGGGCTTGTCTTTGTATCTATGGTTGAGCAGAGTCCTAGAAAGCTTGAATATCATTTGGCTTGCACACGCCTCTTACAAACAAAAAAGCCCTCCATCGATGATTTTTTGACCAGTCAAATCTCCTGTAAGATGGACAATACAAAGTTTGCTCTCGTTACAGATTGCTGGTTCAATCACAAAGATTTAGGGCAATTATTAGAAAATATTGAAAAAATTGGACAGGTGAAACTTAGACCTTTTAGTCTTTGGATGTTAGCACCTGCCCAAAATTTAGAAGATATTTATGAAGAAATCACTAGAGATAAAGGTTCCTCTGGCCTTAGATTCATCGAAACCTATAAACTTGTCGAAGATATTTTTCCAGTTTAATGCTTATGTGATAAAGGGGGAAATGGTGAATCATTCCCACATGCTATGCTGGGCTCTGACTCCATAGCTATCAATCGAACCATCTGAATTGAACTTGGATTCAATCCGGTATCTTTTCCAGAGGTCGTAATCTGCTGTTTGGATGGTTAGGATAAAGTTGGTATCTTTATCAGAGACGTTATAATCAGCTGGATTGACTTCAAAGATATCGATTAATTTTCGTGTTTGAAAATCTTGGAGCTTGAGATTTGCTAGCTTGACATGATTGATGGAAATTTTTTCTAGTTGCTTGCTATCCTTAGGTGTTCTGTAATAGGTGATGACGCAGTTTTTGAGTTGATCAGTATCTCTTCCCGTAGGAGTAAGGCTCATAAAGCCACAGGACTGATCATCCCGCTTGACTTCAAGAAGCTGACCGTAGTAGAAGTGGTCGTTTTTGGGATTGGTGATGAAACTCTCTGCGCCTTTATCTCCAAAGGTATAGCCTTGGTCTAAAAGCTCGGAAGCCTTGGTTTTACCGATGATGACAGTGGTATCTTGAATGGTTACTGGAACTGGTTGAGCTGGAAGACCACTCATCATCATGCAGAACATAAAAACATAACTTGTTAAAAAAGCTGTCCCGATAACAGCATTGGTTGATGCATAGACATGACTGTTATGAAAGTTTTTGCTTATAGCCAGTACAACAAATTTACCAATACTTTTTAAAACCATACTAACAAGTACGATGAAAAATTGTTTTTTCAAACATTCATAAATGGCTTGAGGAAAGCTATTACTATGATAGTAGAGGACAGCCAATACGAGTAGATTTACGATTAAATAGATCAGCAAGAACCAATGAATCTCTTTAAGGGCATTAGCATCAGTGATTTCTTCATAGTCAACGTGAATTCTTCCTTGAACAGCATGGCCAAGTTTGTAAATCCATTTGGGAATGTCTTTGCCTTTTTTAACCGCAACTACAAGTCTGATATAGAGGTAGATAGTAAAGGATAAGGATAGAAAGAAAAGAGCATAAAAACCCAAAACAATACTAGTGAACATTACTATTTCCCTTTATTTAACATTCAATAAAACAATTTCTTAGCTCCATTATAGCATTTTCTTTAGAAATAGAGCTAGAAATATCAGTATTATCCTACAAGATTCAAAGGAGAAAAATCATGGGAATGATTGCCAATTATCAATATTTACCAGACAATGAATTAGAACAAATAAAAGCTCTTTCTAACCAAGAAGATGACTTGTTAGACTTTGCTGAGGACTCCGCTGACACTCATGATATCATAATAGATATCGACAAAATGTGGGATGCTCTTCTCTTTGTCATGACAGGATTTAGTAGTTCAGAATTTTTGGATGACAATCCCTTGAGAGAAGCTGTTTTAGGGGTGACTCCTCTAGAGGATGTATCTGAATATATCGCCTATACTGAAAAATCGAGAATTGGGGCTATCAGTCAAGCTTTAGAAGAATTTGATATGGACAAGGCTTTGAAAGACTTTAGTATGGAAGCATGCAAGAAAGCCGACTTGTATCCTGATATTTGGGATTATCTTGAGGAAGAGGAAGAAATCAGGGATGATATTTTAACCTGCTTTGTCAAAATGAAAGACTTTTACAAAAAGATTCTGGAGCTCAATGGAAATGTCCTGGTCACTATTTGTTAGATAGTTTATTAAACATTCCTAAAAGAATAAAACTGCTTGAGGTAATAAATGAACAAAGAAGATTTATTGGCATTATGGAAGGGAATAAACTGGGAAAAACATGATTCGGGGATCTATTTTCTAGGGCGATATCTAAATAAAGACATAAATATTTATTTTACAGGTTACCGTGAACAGGATTTACTCTTATTATCAGATGATTTGATGACTAGTTTATATAGAAACTTGGAACACCTTGATAAAAAAGCTCAAAAGGTTATCCATGATAATTGGCCTGATAAAGCAGTTACAGAACTGGAATTAAGGGAGTTAATCTTGGATAAAAGTAGTTCTTATGGCGAATTTGCTCTAGGTTATGATGCCAGTGTCTCTCCAGCTGGAGCCCTTTATCTTTTAGTGAAATTCGACAAATATTTTCAAGCTGATAGAGAGCTTGTGTATGAAATTTACTAACTGTCTGACAATAAGAGGTTAAAATCAGGTGATGAAATGAAAGATTTATATAAAGCAATGTTAGGCTTAAATGGTATTGTCCTTGTTACCATTTGTTAAGATTTTATGTCATCCATTAGGAAGGTAGTCAGATGAATCCATATTTACAAGAATTTATCACTCGGACAAGGGAATACCATGCTAAAGATGGAAATTCTTCCAGTGTTGCGGAACTCTATGATTTGGCTGATGAATTAGCTAAGTCTGATGATTTAGAAGCTAAGAAAGTCTTAGTTGATCTCTATGAGCAATTGGGTCTCTACACCAGTGCCTATAGCTTATTTACCGAAATTTTAGATAAACCAGACCGAAAACAGATAAAGAAACTGAGCCGTTTACAAGAAATGAGTCAGAGTCATGGCAATCGTTTTCCCCTTCCTCGTCCTCTAAGAAAAGAAGAGAAGAAGCAAAGACAGGACTTGTTAAAAAACTTGCCTCATTTTCTCTATCATCCAGATCCCTTAGCTACAGGTTCATTTGTTGAAGGAGAAGCCAAGCTTTGTCCATCTTGTGGGAAAGAAAGCAATGTTTATTATACCCTTATACCTTATTGTATCGAAGAGATAGAACATCTCTGCCCAACTTGCATTGCAAACGGTCAAGCAGCCAAAAAATTCGATGCAGAATTTATCCAAGATGCCGAGTGGCAGGGTGAATTGGATCCGGAAAAGAATCAGCTGCTTTTTTGTCAGACTCCAGGCTACTCTAGTTGGCAGGGAGAATATTGGCTTTCTTGTTGCCAAGATTATTGTGCTTACTTGGGTACAGTTGGAACTCGTGAATTAAAGGATATGGGAATCGCTGAGCAAGTCTTGGCAGACTATGAAGCTCGTGAAGAATTTCAAGATATTGAAGAATACTTGGTTAAGGATGGCTCTCTCTGTGGCTACCTTTTCAGATGTCTCCACTGTCAAAAATACCAGATCTGGGTCGATGCCGATTGATCTAAATCTGATTAGCTATCAATATAAGAGAGAAGAGTATGGAAAAACTAGAATTTTTCGAAGCAGCCTCCAAAGATTTATTTGATACTATGCAGGGATTTAAAGACAATCTATCTGCTCAATTTCCCCTATTAGATAGTGATAACTGGCAGTATGATAAGGGATCTATAAAAGTTTGTAAGGCTGATGAGTCAGGATTCAAAAAAAGATGTAGAGTCGGAATCAGCTACAACTTGAAAGTCTCCTTATTAAACGAAGATGCCGAGCAAATCTGGTTACTGTTTAAAGACTGGTTCAATACTAGCAGATTGGGTCAAGTTGAAAGAAATCCTAATAATGAGGATTTGGGAAGATATGATTTTTCAGCAAGTTCTCCTCTTGGAGATCAGGTAGATTGTTCCATTTATTTGCCTAATGAGTGGAATATCCCTCAGATTTGTCTCTTAGGGTATGTAGCTGCTCGATACAGGGCTTGTGATCTTGATAAATCACAAGGATAAGATGGAGGTTTTTAGAGATGAGAAAGATTGATTGGGACAAGATAAAAACTCGCTTAGATGCCTTGCTGGTCATTGATGAGTATCTAACAGATCCAAGTGAGGATTGGCTTAGACTCGTGATTAAGATTGAGGAAGACTATGGAGTCCGCTATATTATTGATAATGGATCTGGTGATTCTTTAGATGTGATTTTGACTGATAAAATGATCCTCATAAAAGGTTTTGATCATGAAAGTGGTTTAAGCCAGTTTGCTGCTGACGAGTGGAATCAAGATATCATCGATAGTTTTTATAAAGGACTGGATGAAAAGTATTTCTCACTTTATTCAGAAGACCAAAAAGATGAAACAACCTTCTTTATCTGGTATGATGGTCACGCGCATCAACAGACTTACCAAGATCAGGATGGCGGAGAATGGTTGCTATCTTACCTCTTTGATAGCTTTGAGAGATTTCATGAGTTTGTGACTGACTATTATGAAATTACCGTAGATAAAGATTTACTTAGGAAACTCTACATGGATGGACAACTTTCAGACATAGAAGTAAAGCAATTAATCCAGGATGATTAAGAGGCTTATTATGAGAGTGAACTATAAAAATACCCCTGAAAAATATCAAACTGTAGCAGAAATAATTATCACACCATTGCTTGATTTACTCAAAAGTTTAACCTTGTTAGAAGAGGAAATTTTTGAGCGTAACAGAGCACTGGATAAGGAAAAAGAAGCCCTTGGCATCCCATCTAATCAGCTTCACCCTTTGTGGAATGATCTTATGGATGACTATTTTCATAGACAAATACAACTTATAACTGGACGAGTGACTCAAAAATGCTTGGAAGGAGGAGTTCGAAATTCTTATGGCTCCCCAAGTGAGTATAACTATGTTCAAAGGAATGATTTTTCTGTAGATTTTATCATGACAAAAGCTGAAGAAGCAAGAGTCATCACCCATCATCAAGAAGCTTTAGAAATGAAGCATCAGTTTGTACTTAGATTGGTGGATGGAAATTGGCTACTTGATGAGAAATTCTACGGTTTTGAGGATGAGGAAACTTGGCATCTCGACTCACTTTGACCAAGATAGCTTTGCTTCCCAACTAATATGAAAAAAGGAGAAGTCCTATGAATTTTTTAAAAAATCTATTTACTAGTAAGAAAGAAAAGTCAGAGAAGAAAAAACAACTAATCTTGTCCATGACCCTCTTCAAAGGCAAGCAGGCCTATTCTTTAGATCAGGTCGTTCAGGAATTGAAAACTCACTGGGGGCTTGAAATTTCTGAAGTTTCTGGGGATGATTCTAGTGCAACCTTTGTGATTGATGGTGCTCTCGTTGCGCTGGCTTTAATGGATTTACCTATCCCAAGTCAAGAATTTGAAGAATTGTATGCCTATTCTTACCTCTGGCAGGATGTTGAGAAGGAAACACAGGAGCACACACAACACGCCATTGTTTCTATTTTGTCTGACAATCTTTCGCCAGTAGAAACTTATTCCCTATTAACTAAAGTCAATGCCTCTATCCTAAAAACTAGTCAATCAGCTATTGGTATTTATCAGGGTTCTACCACCTTGCTCTTACCCAAAGATCTTTATCTAGACCTGGCTGACCTTTTGAAAGAAGAAATGCTTCCCCTTCAACTCTGGATTTATATGGGAATTATCAACCAGGGAGATAAAACTAGTATTTACACTTATGGTTTGAAAGAGTTTGGAAAAATTGAGATTGAAATTATCGAGTCTCCTATGAATAGCGATGACTTATATTATTTCCTCTTGTCTATTCTTCAGTATGTTTTAGGCAGTGATGTCACCTTAAAGGACGGTGAAACCATTGGTTTTTCAGAAGATCAAAAAATCAAAATCACTGAGTCAAAAGCAGTTTATTTGGAAGGCAATTCCTTGAAATTAGATGTTTAGACCATGATTTATAATTGAATGTCCTTCTTAGATTGGGGATTTTATGAAGCGTGATATAAAAAAGTATTATCTCTACCGATTTCTGGCCTATAGATTTGAAAAACTCTCTTGTAAGAATCCAAGTCTCAAGGAAATAAAACCAGAGAAGAGAGAAAAAATCGTTCTAGAGTCTACTCGAACTAGTCAAAAGATTATTCTAGTCCTTGGAATTCTTTATGTTTTCCTATATTCTGCTATGTTCATTTACCTAAGGCTCAATGATTTTCAAAATCCCTTATTGACTTGGTTTACTGACTACATCGATTATTTAGGTGAACTGATAAACAGAGAATGGGGCGGTAGTTGGCGTCAAAAGCAAGCTAGTTTTTTGATGATTGCTCTAGTGGCTTTACCCATTGTGCTGATAGAAGGCAGCCCCTTCTTCTTAATGGTTTTATTGATTGGGAATTTGACATTAAAGAGAAAGATCAGATTTGAGAGAGAACATAAAGGAGTAGAGAGCCATGGGTAGAACGGTGATTATAGGTACTTTAATTGCTTTTGCAATTTTTAATCTGCTACTCGGTCTGGGCTTTTATCTCTTTCTAAAAAAGAGGAAAGAGAATGGACAGTCATTGTACGAATCCCCTGTAAACCAACAAACTCGAACAGAAAAACTGGGTCTAGGCGAGATTTTGGTCTACCTGTCCCTGATTGCAATCGCAGGGATCTTTGCTTTTCAGACCTTAAATAGAGGGGGTGTGGGGAATTCTATTTTAGCTAAAATGATCCTCCTACCTGCTCTAATGGCCCTTTTCAATGCAAGAAAAAGGACTGGAAAGTCATTACTTGCCCTCCTTATAACCTTGATGGTCTTTCTAGTAGGAGTCATGTTTAATCTCACGATTGGTTTGCCACCTCAAGCACCAATTTTGCAAATTAATGAAAGTAAAATTACGTTAGCAGAAACCAAAGCAAGTGACCTGATGGAAGCTGGATTTGATATCTATGTAAGACAAGGTGATGGTGGTAGCGACTACGAAGAACTCCTGACAGATGGCAGTTTCAAAAAGTATTCAGGAGATAAATCAGTCACTATCGAAAAAGGCTTCAGACTTGATAGCAATGCTGTTCCCTACGCTCCCTATCTCTTTGCAAAAGATGGCATAGTTCTTGGGAGTATTTCCTTTTACGGGGCAGAAGATAAGAACGTGGTTCTAGAAGATTCTAAGGTTATTCAGGTTCGATTTAACAAGGATAGCATTGAAGCAGCTAAGAAACATTCTATCACTTTGAAATTGGATGAACTCGACTTGACTAGTCGACTTGATGTTCCACGTGTTCAAGAAACTTTCAAAAAGCATCTATGGTCAATCCCACCATCAAATACAAGTGATGTCACTCAATTATGGTATGGATTACAGTGGTCAAGTAACAGTGACTCTCTATTTTGGAATGAGTATTATAGTCTTATCCGTCTAGATGAAAATTATTTGATGACTGATTTTAAACTAGCTGCCAAAGTAGCGCGTGATGAGTAAATACGATTTTGAATAGTTGATTTTGCTTATGCCTATCTAAAGGAATTAATTTATTTAGTTCCTTTTTTTGTTTTTGATTTAAATTTAAAACGATTTCTATTTCTGGGTTGAATAAATTACACGAACTAAATATTAAATTGTTTTAAAAAAGTTCTGAAAATACTTTACAAGTCTCTGAAAACATGATATATTGATGAAGCTTAGAAAATGAGATGATGTTTTCTAGCAAATATAAACCCGAGTAAAAAATGCCTACGGACAGGCAGGGTTGAATGCCGAAGCGTGGTTGAAAAGCCACATTATTGATAGGGTTAAAAGCCTACTTTTATAAGTTGATGTTAGGACATTAGTTCTAATTCGTATACATTTGTTAGTGTGGTGAAAGCACACGTCATCTTGTGAAACGATCAATAAAGTACGTAATATTTGCTACTAGAGAGTTAGGAAACATCAGGAACAGACATACTCAAAAGAAACAAACATAAACACGTCAGTAGATTGTAGAGCAGGTGCCAACCTGCTCTTTTTTCATAAGTTTCCTATAACACCTGATTTTAGCTCAGGTGTAGAAAATAAAGTAAAGGAGTATGTCTTCATAATGTTAAATCAGAACCAAGCTCCCATTTATGAGGGGTTAGTTAAGTTACGAAAGAAAAGGATTGTTCCTTTCGATGTACCGGGTCATAAGCGTGGCCGTGGGAATCCAGAGTTAGTTGAACTTTTAGGGGAAAAATGCGTTGGTATTGATGTCAATTCTATGAAGCCCTTGGACAATCTTGGGCATCCTATTTCGATTATCAGAGATGCAGAAGAGCTAGCAGCAGAGGCTTTTGGAGCTGCCCATGCCTTTTTAATGATTGGCGGGACAACCTCATCCGTGCAAACCATGATTCTTTCCACCTGTAAAGCAGGTGATAAAATCATCCTACCACGAAATGTCCATAAATCAGCCATCAATGCACTCGTTTTATGTGGAGCTATTCCCATCTATATCGAGATGAGTGTGGATCCCAAAATCGGTATTGCTTTGGGACTTGAAAATGATCGTGTGGCACAAGCTATTAAGGACCATCCGGATGCCAAGGCTATCTTAATCAACAATCCTACCTACTATGGGATTTGTTCAGACTTAAAGGGGCTAACAGAGATGGCCCACGCTGCAGGAATGAAAGTCTTAGTAGACGAGGCACACGGTGCTCATCTCCACTTTACAGATAAACTTCCTCTATCTGCTATGGACGCTGGAGCAGATATGTCAGCCGTATCTATGCATAAGTCTGGTGGTAGCTTGACTCAAAGTTCGCTTCTTTTAGTTGGCGATCAGATGAATCCTGAGTACGTGCGTCAAATCATTAACCTGACCCAATCAACATCAGCATCCTATTTGTTAATGTCTAGTTTGGATATTTCACGCCGCAATTTGGCCCTTCGTGGTAAAGAGTCATTTGAGAAGGTCATTGAGCTATCTGAGTACGCTCGTCGTGAAATCAATGCCATCGGTGGCTACTATGCCTACTCAAAAGAGCTAGTAGATGGTGTATCGGTTTGTGATTTTGATGTAACCAAGCTGTCAGTTTACACTCAGGGAATTGGGCTAACAGGTATTGAAGTTTATGATCTCTTACGGGATGAATATGACATTCAGATTGAGTTTGGTGATATTGGCAATATCTTGGCCTACATTTCGATTGGTGACCGTATCCAAGACATTGAACGCTTGGTTGGTGCTCTAGCTGATATCAAGAGACTATACTCACGAGATGGGAAGGACTTGATCGCTGGCGAATATATCCAACCAGAGTTGGTGCTATCTCCACAGGAAGCCTTCTACTCAGAGAGAAGAAGCTTAACCTTGGACGAGTCCGTTGGACAAGTCTGTGGGGAATTTGTCATGTGTTACCCTCCTGGGATTCCTATCCTAGCACCTGGTGAACGAATTACACAAGGTCTTGTCGATTATATCCAATTCGCAAAAGAACGTGGTTGTTCCCTCCAAGGAACGGAAGATCCAGAGGTCAATCATATCAACGTTATTAAGAGAAAGGAGAACTAGATGGATTTATGGTTTTCTGAAGTTCATACTCCAGATGTGAAATTATCATTGAGAACTGCCAAACAACTCTACGCTGGAAAAAGTGAATGGCAGGATATTGAAGTATTAGATACTCCAGCTTTTGGGAAGATTTTGATTTTAAATGGGCATGTCTTGTTTTCAGATGCAGATGACTTTGTCTACAACGAAATGACCGTCCACGTTCCTATGGCTGTTCATCCCAATCCAAAGAAAGTCTTGGTTATTGGGGGCGGTGACGGTGGTGTTGCCCAAGTATTAACACTCTATCCAGAATTGGAACAAATCGATATCGTGGAACCAGATGAGATGCTGGTTGAGGTTTGTCGAGAATATTTTCCAGATTTTGCTGCTGGGCTAGATGATCCTCGTGTTACTATTTACTACCAAAATGGACTAAGGTTTTTGAGAAACTGTGAAAATGATTACGACATTATCATTAACGATGCGACTGATCCATTTGGCCATACGGAAGGGCTCTTTACCAAGGAATTTTACGGCAATAGTTACAGAGCCTTGAAAGAGGACGGAATCATGATTTATCAGCATGGTAGTCCCTTCTTTGACGAAGATGAGTCAGCTTGTCGAAGCATGCACCGTAAGGTTAATCAAGCCTTTCCAATCAGTCGAGTTTATCAGGCACATATCCCTACCAGTCCTGCAGGCTATTGGTTATTTGGGTTTGCATCTAAAAAATACCACCCTGTCAAAGATTTTGACAAGGAAGGTTGGAAAAAACGCCAGCTTTTCACAGAATACTACACTGCAAACCTACATATTGGTGCCTTTATGTTGCCTAAGTATGTAGAAGACATTTTAGAAGAAGAGGAAGGAAGAAAATGAGTCGTTTATTAGTTATCGGATGTGGGGGCGTTGCCCAGGTTGCTATTTCAAAGATTTGTCAAGACAGCGAAACTTTTAAAGAGATTATGATTGCAAGCCGTACCAAGTCAAAATGTGATGACTTGAAAGCTAAATTAGAAGGCAAAACAAATACTAAGATTGAGACAGCTGCTCTTGATGCTGACAAGGTAGAAGAAGTGATTGCCTTGATTGAAAGCTACAAACCAGAAGCTGTTTTGAACGTAGCTCTACCATACCAAGATTTGACTATTATGGATGCTTGTTTGGCAACAGGTGTCCACTATATCGATACTGCCAACTATGAGTCTGAGGACACAGAAGACCCTGAATGGCGTGCTATTTATGAGAAACGTTGTAAGGAACTTGGTTTTACAGCTTACTTTGACTACTCATGGCAATGGGCTTACCAAGAGAAATTCAAGGAAGCAGGTCTGACTGCCTTACTTGGATCTGGTTTTGATCCAGGGGTAACCAGCGTCTTTTCAGCTTATGCACTCAAACATTACTTTGACGAAATCCACTATATCGATATTTTAGACTGTAATGGTGGTGACCACGGTTATCCATTTGCGACAAACTTTAACCCAGAAATCAATCTACGTGAGGTTTCTGCACCAGGTTCTTACTGGGAAGATGGAAAATGGGTAGAAGTCGAAGCCATGTCTATCAAACGTGAGTATGATTTCCCTCAAGTTGGTCAAAAAGACATGTATCTCCTCCACCATGAAGAAATCGAATCATTAGCAAAGAACATTCCAGGTGTTAAACGAATTCGCTTCTTTATGACTTTTGGTCAATCTTATCTAACTCACATGAAATGCTTGGAAAACGTTGGTCTCCTTCGTACAGATGCAATTAATTTTAACGGACAAGAAATCGTACCAATCCAATTCTTGAAAGCCTTGCTTCCAGATCCTGCAAGCCTTGGCCCACGTACTGTTGGTAAAACTAATATTGGATGTATCTTTACAGGTGTCAAAGATGGCGTTGAAAAGACCATCTACATCTACAATGTTTGCGACCATCAGGAGTGCTATGCAGAAGTTGGTTCACAAGCCATTTCTTACACAACAGGTGTTCCAGCTATGATTGGGACAAAATTAGTTATGGATGGTACTTGGAAACAACCAGGAGTTTATAACCTTGAAGAGTTGGATCCAGACCCATTCATGGAAGCTTTGAATAAATTCGGTTTACCATGGGTTGTGGTAGAAAATCCACAAATGGTGGACTAATGAAGTTAGAACAAGTACCAACACCTTCTTATATCATTGACTTAGGAAAATTAGAAGAGAATTGCCGCATTTTACAAGAGGTTCAAGAAAAAACTGGCTGTAAGGTTCTACTGGCTCAAAAGGCTTATTCCCTCTATAAAACCTATCCTTTGATTAGTCAGTATCTGTCAGGTACGACGGCTAGTGGACTCTATGAGGCTAAGTTAGCTAGAGAAGAGTTCCCTGGGGAAGTCCATGTTTTTGCGCCAGCTTTCAAGGAATCAGATATGGAAGAGTTGCTTAAAATATCTGATCATATTGTCTTTAACTCAGAGAGACAATTACGAAAATATGGTCAACGTTGTCGTGAAGCTGGTATCAGTGTCGGTCTACGCCTCAATCCTAAATGTTCAACGCAGGGTGACCACGCGCTTTATGATCCTTGTGCTCCTGGCTCTCGTTTTGGAGTGACTTCAGACAAGATACCTAGTGATTTGCTGGACTTGGTTGACGGGCTTCATTTTCATACTCTTTGTGAGCAGGGGGCAGATGATTTAGAGACAACCTTGAAAGCAGTAGAAGAGCAGTTTGGAGCCTATTTGCATCAAGTTAAATGGCTCAATATGGGTGGTGGTCATCATATTACGAGAGATGACTATGATGTGGACTTACTGATTTCTGAGATTAAACGCATTCGAGAAACTTATAACCTTGACATCTATATCGAGCCAGGAGAAGCTATTGCCCTTAATGCGGGCTATCTAGCGACAGAAGTCTTAGATATTGTTGAAAACGGGATTGAGACCTTGGTGTTAGATGCTTCAGCAAGCTGCCATATGCCAGATGTTCTTGAGATGCCTTATCGCCCTCCATTGAGAGATGGTTTTGAAGCGCAAGAAAAACCTTATACTTATAGACTCTCTTCAAATACTTGTCTTACAGGGGATATCATTGGGGATTACAGCTTTGAAAAACCGATTGAAATCGGTGATCGCCTCTATTTTGAAGACATGGCTATTTACTCCTTTGTCAAAAATAATACCTTTAACGGCATTGGGCTTCCAAGTTTGTATCTCATGGATAAAGAGGGTGAGTGCAGTCTAGTCAAAGCATTTGGCTACCAAGACTTTAAGGAGAGATTATCATGATGGACAGCCCAAAGAAATTAGGTTATCGGATGCCTGCAGAGTATGAACCCCATCATGGGACTCTCATGATATGGCCTACTCGACCAGGTTCTTGGCCTTTTCAAGGAAAGGCTGCTAAAGCAGCTTTTAGCAAGATTATCAAAACGATTGCTCAGGGGGAAACAGTCTACCTTTTGGTTGAGGAGGACTATCTATCTGAAGCACAATCCTATCTTGGAGACAATGTTGTTTATCTAGATATTCAGACAAATGATGCCTGGGCACGTGATACTGGTCCAACTATTCTCCTCAATGATCAAAGGGAAAAGTTAGCGGTAGATTGGTCTTTCAATGCCTGGGGTGGTGCTGTTGACGGTCTTTACCAAGACTATGAAGCAGATGACCAAGTAGCCAGTCGCTTTGCAGAAGTCTTAGACATACCTGTTTACGATGCCAAACCATTTGTACTGGAAGGCGGAGCTATTCATAGTGACGGTCAAGGAACTATACTTGTGACTGAAAGTTGCTTGCTTAGTCCTGGTCGTAATCCTCACCTGACTAAAGAGGAGATTGAAAAGATCTTACTAGAGAGCCTTGGTGCCGAAAAAGTTATTTGGTTGTCTTACGGTATTTATCAAGACGAGACAAATGAACACGTCGATAATGTTGCTGCCTTTGTTGGTCCTGCTGAGGTTGTTTTAGCTTGGACAGACGACCAAGATGATCCTCAGTATGCCATGTCTGCAGCAGATCTAGCTCTTTTAGAGAAGGAAACCGATGCAAAAGGTCGAAGTTTCACTATTCATAAACTTCCAATCCCAGCTATTCATCAAGTAGTGACGGAAGATGATTTGCCGGGCTATACTTATGAAGAAGGCGAAGAAGAACGCTATGCAGGTGAACGTTTAGCAGCTTCCTATGTAAATTTTTACATTGCTAATAAGTCTGTATTAGTGCCGCAATTTCAGGATGTAAACGACCAAGTAGCCTTGAATATTCTGATCCAGTGTTTCCCAGACCGTGAAGTTGTCGGAATTCCTGCAAGAGATATTCTTTTAGGTGGTGGAAATATCCACTGTATTACCCAACAAATTCCAGAATAGGAGAAAAAGATGAGAAATGTAACGGTTGCAGCTATTCAGATGCAATGCACTAAGGATGTGGAAACCAATATCCAAACAGCTGAACGCTTAGTTCGACAAGCTGCAGACAAAGAAGTCCAAATTATTCTCTTGCCCGAATTATTTGAACGTCCCTATTTCTGTCAGGAACGTCAGTATGACTACTACCAGTATGCCCAGTCGGTGACAGAAAATACGGCTATTCAGCATTTTAAAGTGATTGCCAAGGAATTAAAGGTCGTTTTACCGATCAGTTTCTATGAAAAAGATGGTAATGTATTATACAATTCCATTGCTGTTATTGATGCAGATGGAGAAGTACTAGGCGTTTATCGGAAGACACACATACCAGATGACCATTATTATCAAGAAAAATTCTTCTTTACTCCTGGAAACACAGGTTTCAAGGTCTGGGATACTCGCTATGCCAAGATTGGTATTGGCATTTGTTGGGATCAGTGGTTCCCAGAAACAGCCCGTTGCCTGGCACTAAATGGCGCAGAATTGCTCTTTTATCCAACAGCCATTGGTTCAGAGCCTATTTTGGATACAGATAGTTGTGGTCATTGGCAACGTACCATGCAAGGACACGCAGCAGCAAATATTGTACCAGTTATTGCAGCCAATCGTTATGGTTTAGAAGAAGTCACTCCTTGTGAGGAAAATGGGGGGCAAAGTTCTAGTCTTAATTTCTACGGTTCATCCTTTATGACCGATGAAACAGGAGCTATTTTAAGTCAAGCAGAACGACAAGGCGAAGCTATCTTGTTAACTACTTATGACCTTGACAAGGGAGCGAATGAGCGCCTGAATTGGGGTCTCTTTAGAGACAGAAGACCAGATATGTATAAAGATATTGTCAGATGAAAAAGCCTATCGTAGGCTTTTCTTTTTGGAAAGTCGTATAATAGAGGTAAGAAGAGTTGTGAGGTGTTCCCTATGTTTCACTAAGAAAAACCTGATTATAATCGCAAGCAATATGGTTTCTATACAATAGACGAATTGTTCCCAAAAGATCACTTTCTTCGACAAGTAGATTCAAAGGTTGATTTTGACTTTATTTATGACTTGGTAGAAGATACCTATAGTCCAAATAACGGTCGTCCTAGTCTTGATCCCGTCATGTTAGTCAAAATTCCTTTAATCAAATGTTTTTATGGTATTCGTTCCATGCGCCAAACCATGAAAGAGATTGAAGTAAACGTGGTCTATCGCTGGTTTCTTGGACTAACTTTAGATGATAAGGTCCCTCATTTTACTACCTATGGAAAGAATTACAGCCGTCGTTTTCAAGATAAAGAACTCATTTCTGAGATTTTTTCCCAAGTTCTCAACCATGCTTTGTATGCTGGTTTAATTGATCCTTCTGAAATATTTGTGGATGGTACCCATATCAAAGCGGCAGCTAATAGTCACAAGTATCGTAAGAAAATGGTAGACCAACAAGCTAAATTTATGAGTGAACAATTGGCAGTTGAGATTGATTTAGATCGGAAAAAACACGAAAAAAAGTCCTTAAAGCCCGCAAAAGAAAGTGAGGCTAAGGAAAAGAAAATCTCAACGACAGATCCCGAGTGTGGATGCTTCCATAAGGGTGAACACAAGGAAGTATTTGCCTATTCTGCTCAAGTTGCTTGCGATAAGCATGGATGGGCCTTAGCTTATACGGTTGAAGCAGGAAATGTTCATGATAGTCAGGCTTTACCTGCTCTTTTTTCAAAGTTAGAGCCATTCTCCCCACACTATATTATTGCGGATTCAGGTTACAAGACCCCAGCTATTGCCCATTATTTGTTAGAACGTAATATCATTCCTGTCTTCCCTTATACTCGACCAAAGGGAGTAAAGGGGAACTTAAGGCCTAGTAATTTTGTTTATGATGCAAGTGATGACCATTATGTCTGTCCAGAGAATCAAGTATTAAGCTATCGCACTACTACTCGAGAAGGCTACCGTGAGTATAAGAGTAATCCCAAAGTATGTGTTTCCTGTCCTTTATTATCCGTTTGTACCCAAAGCAAGAATTTTCAAAAAGTAGTAACGAGACATGTCTGGAAAGATGCCCTTGAATTTTGTGTGGAGATTCGTCACAAAAGAGAAATGAAAGAACTCTATAAAAAGCGCAAAGAAACAATTGAGCGGGCTAAGGAGTACCATAATTTGAGATACACTAGAGAGAAAGGAAAGTCCAAAATGGAGGATCAGGTTGGGCTTACTTTGGCGTGTTTAAATATCAAAAAACTGGCGAAATGGATAGGTGAACTGCACCCCAAAAGTTAGACAGAAAAAATCTAACTTTTGGGGTGTTTTATTATGAAATTGAATTATGAAGATAAAGAGACTTATTTTTATTTCAAGTGTTGGAAGCCTTAATGAAGTAACACAGCCATTTTCTCGAATTGCACTGGCGGCTTTTAAAAAACTTAATCCAGGATATATTGAAATGCACCAACGTTTAGTAAAAGTGATTGAGTCTTCAGACTTTGATTACACGATCATTCGCCCAGGTTCCCTCACCAATGCTGACAAAATTGCCTACAGTATTACACACCGTGATGAACCATTTAAAGGCTTGTTTGTCTCACGAAAAAGTGTTGCCGATTTTGTTGTGAATATTATTAAGTCTCCAAACTCGTATATTCAGGAAAATATAGGGCTCGCAGAGTAGACTCTAAAGATTATTATTCCGATATAGAATGGGGAATTATCAATTATTCTCGAACAGCAAAAATTCGGAATATAGTGAAAGGCCTAGGATTAACTATCTATCGGTTCTTCTTTAAGTGGTGACGTATCTTTCTAAAAGGTACTAAGGGGGTCGTAAAAAGTTTAAACATGGTGAGGTTTGTGTCAACACTACCAAATTCATGGGATTAAATCAAGATAGGAATGCAAACCTAGTCATTAATCCAGATCAAGTAAAGGTTCTCAAACATATCTATCATCAGTTCCTTAAAGGCTACAGTCCAAAAAGCAATCCCAAGGAACTAGACACCGAAGGTATCAAGGGTGGTCAGGAAAAGCAAACTGGTGTCTTTTGGCAATTCTAAAAATGCTTCAAAATGAGAAATACAAGGGTGATGCTTTGCTTCAGAAAACCTATACCGTTGATTTCCTGACGAAGAAACGAATTGATAATGATGGACAAGTTAATCAATACTATATCGAGAACAATCATGAACCAATCTTAGATAGAGAGAAGTGGGAGATTGTTCAGTTAGAAATAGCAAGAAGAAAGAAATTTAGAGAACAACATAAGCTCCAATTTTATATCATACAGAAGTAAAACAATCCCTTTACAACAAAAGTATTTTGCGCCGAATGTGGTTCAGCATTTGGTAGAAAAAATTGGACTACAAGTCGAGGTAAATGTAAGGTATGGCAGTGTAATAATCGATATAGGATTAAAGGCCGGGTTGGATGTTTAAACAATCATATCGATGAGGAAATAATTGAAAAAGCCTTTATGAAAGCGGTTGGACTGATAAAAGAACATAGATCTGATGTGGTAGCTAAATGGCAAAAGCTTGAACAAGGAACAAATCTTCTCCATAAGCACTATGCAAAGCAGATGTATCAGATACTAGATTTAGATAAATTTGATGGAGTTACCATGAATTAAGTTCTCGACCACATAAATATTTCAGAAAATGGACAAATTGTAGTAACTTTCCTTGAAGGAACTGAGGTAGATTTATAAGAGACTGTGACTGGGAAGTTGCAGTTTTTTGGTTGTTTTAGTGGTATAATAAGATTGAAAACTACCTAATGAGGTTCATAAATGACAGATTTCAAATATCCAAGTTTAGAAATGATTAAATCACTATTTGTTGGTACAAATGTATTAGAAAAAGTTAATATTGTGAGGTTTGATGATTTAGCGAAAACTTTTCATTATGGGGCATTTTTTCTATCATCATTTACTTCAGATTTTGACCAAGATTTTTTTCAAACTGGCTCTGACAACAAGTATGATTTTGCAGAAAATTTTTCATTTAGAAATAATTGTTCAATGGGAGGTCGGGCACTTATTAATTCATCTTCACTTAGACGTGAAAATCAGAAGCGAAAATTTAAAAAATCAAAGTATCCAAGTTCGATTTTTCAAACTGGACACATTCTTGGTCATCAACTGATTTATAATATTCCTAAGTTTAATTTTAACCCTAGTAATCAAGAAAATATATTTCCTCAATCAGAGTGGTCAAATAAAACTGTTTGGAAACCAAATAGTAATGAGGGAAATACATTTTCATTAATCGAAAACTTGATGTCAACTGCTTTAAAAAGTAAAAAGAATAAAGATGGGAAATTAAAGTTGTATTACCAGGTTAATCTCCTATACTCTAATGACGAACAAGTCCCTAGAGCAACGTTACAACAAATATTGTCAAATAATCAAGATATTTTTTCGAATCGAATAGTCCTCATCCCAAATATTGATTTGAAAACAAAAATAAACTATTTGGCATGGGATCATGTTGATAATATTTTCGTTGAATAATATAATTTCAAATCTTGAGTATCTATTTGGTTCTATAATATAGGTAACACCTATCGGCACATGTCGAGTGTGTAAGTTTATTAGTGAAATGTGGATAATCGTTCAAAAATCAGAAGGACTAGAGATGTATATGTTGGAATTATATCAAAATCCTTCTTATAAAGATCTAGTCGCATTTGGGTCCTTAAAAGAAGGAAAAGAATTTGTATCTAAAATAACTGGATATACTCTAGAAAATGAAAATGATTTTGTTCAAGGTAATAAAGTAGAAATAACGAACATTTATATGGAAGGTTTAGAGTAAACATGAGTCTCTTATTTGAAGAATTTAAAACCATTTGTTTCCATTTAAATCGAGCCGGAATTACACCGACACTGATGGGGTCTTTGGGATTGGAATTTAGAACGAAAGAAAATTGGGGGCCGTCTGACATTGACATTCATGTGCCTGGAGACCCTAGAGATTGGGAAGCACCAGATCATCTCAGAATTTATGACTGGGACAAGATAATGAAAGTGATGAAAGACTTAGGCTACGTCTTAATAGATATTCATGAGCATGAATT
>NZ_JVKU01000023.1:0-71922 GCF_001072385.1 Streptococcus sp. 343_SSPC
AAGCGGGTGTAGTTTAGTGGTAAAACTACAGCCTTCCAAGCTGTTGTCGCGAGTTCGATTCTCGTCACCCGCTTTGAACATTTGTTCATTACCAAGTTTTTAACTTGGGCGCGTAGCTCAGGTGGTTAGAGCGCACGCCTGATAAGCGTGAGGTCGGTGGTTCGAGTCCACTCGTGCCCATTTTGGAGAATTACTCAAGAGGCTGAAGAGGACGGTTTGCTAAATCGTTAGGTCGGGTAACTGGCGCGGGGGTTCGAATCCCCCATTCTCCGTAGAGAATCAAGTTAGCTTTCTAGCTAACTTTTTTGTTACTTTGATACATCAATAGAAATAAAAATGTAACAAAGGCGTAACATAAAATCTTTCATTTTCTGTTATACTAGTTAGTGTCTTATATGAAGGAGTCTTTTATTTTATGAAGAAAAAATTATTAACGACTATTTTACTTAGTACAGTTGCTTTATCACAAGTAGGTACAGTTATTTCCGTAGGAGCTGATTCTACTGATGATAAAATCGCTGCACAAGATAGTAAGATTGCTGATTTGAGTTCAAAAGAACAAAGCGCACAAGCAGAAGTTGATCAAATTCAATCTCAAGTTTCTGAAATCAAAAAACAACAAGAAACTCTTAAAGCTGAAAATGATCGTTTGAACGAAGAGTCTGCTAAACTTTCAGCAGAGATTGAAGAGCTTTCAAAAAATATTGTTGCTCGTCAAGAATCATTGGCGAACCAAGCACGTAGTGCTCAAACAACAGGAACTGCTACAAGTTACATTAACGCCATTGTAAGTTCTGGTTCTTTGACTGAAGCTATTTCTCGTGTTTCTGCAATGAATGAAATTGCTAGTGCCAACAACAAAATGCTTGAAGAGCAAAAACGCGATAAAGAAGCAATTGACGCTAAGCAAAAAGAAAACAATGAAGCAATCAACACTGTTATTGCCAACCAACAAAAATTAGATGATGATGCGCAAGCGTTGACAACTAAAGAAGCTGAGTTGAAGGTTGCACAATTGAATTTGGCAGCTGAAAAATCAACTGCAGAAAACGAAAAGAATGCTTTGCTTGCGGAAAAAGCAGCAGCTGAGAAAGCGGCAGCTGAAGCAGCAGCAGCTGAAGCAGCTTACCGTGCACAACAAGAAGAACAACGTAAGGCTGTAGAAGCATCTGCTAATACTAACTTGCAAGCACAAGTGCAAGCTGCTACTCAAACACCAGCAGCTGAAGCAGCACAACCTCAAGCAACAGTTTCAACTCCTGCTGTAGCACCAGCAGTTCAAACTCAAACAGTTGCTACACCTGCTGCAACTAGTCGTCCAACATACAGCTCGTCTGCAAGTTCATACCCTGTAGGTGAATGTACTTGGGGTGCGAAAGTATTGGCACCTTGGGCTGGTGATTACTGGGGTAATGGAGCACAGTGGGCTGCAAGTGCCGCAGCAGCTGGATTCCGTACTGGTAGCCAACCACAAGTTGGAGCTATTGCATGTTGGAATGACGGTGGATATGGACACGTGGCAGTGGTTACAGCTGTTCAATCTACTACAAGTATCCAAGTATCTGAATCTAACTACTTAGGTATCCGTAGCATTGGGAACTACCGTGGATGGTTTAACCCAGTGAATGCACAAGGATCACTTACTTATATCTATCCAAACTAAGAATTCAAAACACCCACTAAAAGTGGGTGTTTTTTACTATAGTTACTATTTTAATTTTTGATGGATTATGGATTGAAAAATCATGTAAAAAGCGTTACAATGGGTAAAGAGAAGATTTGTACAATTTGTACATTGTGGTTAAATTTATGTGGAGGAAATCATGTCGTTTTCGGATTTAATGCTGTTTGCTTTATCTTCTAACCAAGATTTGGCTGAACGTGTCTCTAAGGAGATGGGATTGCCACTTGGTAAGTCGACCGTACGTCAATTTTCAGATGGGGAAATCCAGGTTAATATTGAGGAGTCTATTCGTGGTAAAGAGGTGTATATTCTTCAATCTACGAGCTCTCCTGTCAATGATAATTTAATGGAAATTTTGATCATGGTAGATGCTTTAAAACGTGCCAGTGCTCAAACCATTAACGTAGTGATGCCTTATTATGGTTATGCTCGTCAAGACCGTAAAGCTCGTGCTCGTGAGCCAATTACATCCAAATTGGTTGCCAATATGTTAGAGATTGCTGGTGTGGATCGTCTCTTAACCATTGATTTGCATGCTGCTCAGATTCAAGGGTTCTTTGATATTCCAGTGGATCATTTGATGGGGGCTCCATTGATTGCAGACTACTTTGAACGTCGTGGCATGGTTGGCTCTGACTATGTGGTAGTCAGTCCGGACCACGGTGGTGTGACTCGTGCTCGTAAGCTAGCTGAATTTTTGAAAACTCCAATTGCCATCATTGATAAACGTCGGAGTGTCGATAAAATGAACACCAGTGAAGTCATGAACATCATTGGGAACGTCGAAGGGAAAACTTGTATCCTGATCGATGATATGATTGATACTGCGGGAACAATTTGCCACGCTGCAGATGCACTTGCTGAAGCAGGAGCTGTAGAAGTTTATGCAAGTTGTACGCACCCTGTATTGTCAGGTCCAGCCATGGACAATATTCAGAAATCAGCAATTAAGAAGTTGGTGGTGTTGGATACCATTTACCTACCTGAAGAGCGCTTAATCGATAAAATTGAACAAATCTCCATCGCAAAACTATTGGCAGAAGCGATTATCCGCATCCATGAAAAACGTCCTCTGTCTCCACTATTTGAAATTGGAAATGCGAAAAAATCTTAAAAATGTAAAAAAGAGGTTGTAGAGAGCCTCTTTTTTAAGAAAGGAAAGATATGTTTTTCAACTGGTTAAAAAAAGAAAGTAAGATAAAAAATCAGAGGGAGGAGTTGCTGAAAGAAGCACAAAAAAATGAGGATAGAATGGATCCTTGTCTACCAAAAAAGACCTTGCCAAAAAGTGGTGCAATCAAATAAAAGAAGTAAAACACTCACAAAATAAAAGATTTCTACTTTAAAAGTCAAATCTTCTCTTACCTAAAAAAATATAAAATTAATTTAAAAAATAGGTCAGATTTTATTGACAAATAAAATATATCGTAGTAAACTAGTAATAGTTACGAAGTAACGAATTATTTTTTAAAATGAAAAAAGGAGATAAAACAATGAAAAAAGTTTTATTATCATCAGTAGCAGCTCTTGCACTTTTTGCAGCAGCAGCACCAGCATTTGCAAATGACAACCCTTCAGTAAATGGTGGAGCTAACCTTCCAGGTGCTTACGATTCACGTGAAGCTTACGAAAACCAATCTGAATTTGAAAGTGCTCGTACAGTTGAAGAATACCTTAACGGTCACATGGGAGAAATCCAAGCTGAAGCAGCGGCTGATCCAGAAGTAGTAGCAGCTAAAGCAGCTTTGGATGCAGTTGAAGGTGGAGACCACAAGTATGGTGAAATTAAAGCAGCATACGATGCAGCATATAACAAAGCATTCTTAAACGTACGTAACGTATATGTACAAAAATTCCAAACTATTCAAAACACAGCTAAGAAAGCTGAAGGCAAGTACTATATCTTGAATGAAACTCCAGAGCAAAAAAATGCTCGTTACTTGAAAGAACATGGAATCAATCCAGAACAAGCTAAAGCTGAACAAGAAAAAGCTAAAGAAGAAGCAGCTAAATCAGAAGAAGCAGCTAAAGCAGCAGCAGCTGGTAAAGCTGGATCTAAACAAGCTGACAAAGCTCTTCCAAAAACAAGCGCAGTTAAATAATTTTTATTAATTAGCTCTTAAATTAAATATCACTGAGCCTTCGGGCTCGGTGTTATTTTTTAGAGTAAACGGTATGTAGGGGATTTTATTTTTATGAATCGTACAGATAAACATTCTAGTTCTAAAAGAAAGGGCATTTCGCTTATTCTTGCTTTGCTTGCTCTTATAGCCCTTGTAGGTGGTTTTGTCCTCTTTAATCCATTTGGGAAACAGACCTCATCTGTTAAAAAGGACACGAGCTCATCATCTAGTGCAAGTAGCAAAGAGGTCAAGTATGAGCCAAGTCAAGAAGAAAAAGAGTATTTAGCCAACCGCTTTGCTCAATTAACTTCTGTCAATCCAGAAGCGATTGCCTATGTTTATGCTCCAGGAACTGAGTTAGATGAGCCTGTTGTTCAAACAGGGGACAATGCTACTTATTTGGATAAGACGTTTGAGGGTGGAAACCAACCTTTAATGGGAACTGTTTTCATGGATACTGATAATAAAAAAGACTTTAGTGATCGTTTGACCTGGTTATTCGGTCATGCTCGCGGGAGCCAGGTTGAAGATCATCGGATGTTTAACGATGTTAACTTCTATGATAACCAGGAGTACTTTAATCAGCATCCTTACGTAGTTATTGAAACACCTGAGCGTAAGTATTATTATGAAGCAATGGGCTTGGTCATTGTTCCTGAAACCACTGCTTTCTATCGTACAAGTTTCACAGATGATGAAGATTTCACTACCCAGTTGAAAAATATCTATGAGTCAGCTCGTACCAAGAATCCAAATATCAAAATCAATGCTTCTGATAAGTACCTAGTCTTGTCTACTTGTCGTGAAGAAGATGATACTATTCGTTCCAATCTCTACCTTCGTCAAATTCCGGATTCGGAAATGAAGGATTTCTTGGCGAAACATGGTGATCAGTTGAATTATGTTGCAACACGTGGTCAAGAATAGAAAAGATTTGGTAAAATTTATTCAATGAGAGGATTTAGCATGTGCTAAGTCCTTTTTTGATGAGAAAGGCCATTATTGTATCATTTTAGTTGGGACTAGCCCCTTTTTTGCGATGCTTTTCCATTTATAGTATAATGGTGATAGAACTTTTTTTGGAGGTGGCTATGGATTTAACAAAACGGTTTAATCAAAATTTGAATCGAATCGAGATTTCTTTGATTCGTCAGTTTGACCAAGCCATTTCTTCTATTCCAGGTGTTTTACGCTTAACCTTGGGTGAGCCAGATTTTACGACACCGTATCATGTAAAGGAAGCGGCAAAAGCAGCTATTGATGCCAACCAGAGTCATTATACGGGGATGAGTGGCTTGCTAGCTTTGCGAGAAGCTGCTAGTCAGTTTGTAGCTGAAAAATATAACCTACAGTATCGACCAGAGGATGAAATTTTGGTTACGATTGGGGCAACGGAGGCCCTTTCTGCGACCTTGACCGCTATATTGGAACCGGGAGATGTGGTGCTCTTACCAGCACCTGCTTATCCTGGTTACGAACCTATTATTAAACTGATGGGGGCTAGTGTCGTCGAAATCGATACGACAGACAATCGCTTTATCCTCAGTCCTGAGGCTTTAGAAAAGGCCATAGAAGAGCAAGGAAATCGCGTCAAGGCGGTTATTCTCAACTACCCAGCTAATCCGACTGGTGTCACCTACTCTAAGGAGCAGATGCAGGATTTGGCTAGAGTCTTGAAGAAATATGAAGTCTTTGTCGTTTGTGATGAAGTTTATTCAGAGCTAACCTATACAGGACAGCCTCACGTTTCTTTGGGATCCTATCTACGGGACCAAGCTATTATTATCAATGGTTTATCAAAGTCTCATGCTATGACAGGCTGGAGACTCGGTTTTATCTTTGCGCCGGCTTCCTTGACAGCTCAATTAATCAAGAGTCATCAGTACTTGGTGACTGCAGCGGGGACCATGAACCAGTATGCAGCCATTGAAGCCTTAACAGTTGGTAAAGACGACGCAGAGCCGATGAAACGAGAATACATAGAGCGTCGAGATTATATCATCAAAGAAATGTCTGCCATGGGCTTTGATATTATCCGCCCGGATGGGGCCTTCTATATTTTTGCTAAGATCCCACAAGGATATAACCAAGACTCTTTCGATTTTTTGAAGCTCCTAGCCCAAGAAAAAGCTGTTGCCTTTATCCCAGGAATGGCTTTTGGTCCATACGGCGAAGGATATGTGCGCTTGTCTTATGCAGCAAGTATGGAAGTAATCCAAGAAGCGATGAGTCGGTTGAAGGAGTTTATGAAAGAACATGCTGGAGAGCATTGAGAGTCGTGGCATCGTCCTCTACCATCGGGATTACCGAGAGGACGATAAGCTGGTTAAAATCTTTACAGAGCAGGCTGGCAAGCTCATGTTTTTCGTGAAACATGCCAATCGTTCTCGCTTGAATTCTATGATCCAACCGTTGACTTTAGCGGATATGTATCTGAAAATCAATGATGACGGACTCAGCTATATCGAAGATATTCATGAGGTTCAAAGTTTCCAAGGGATTAATCAAGATCTTTTTCGTCTTTCCTACGCAACCTATATACTGGCCTTGGCAGATGCTAGTATACAGGATCGTCAACCTGATCCAGCTTTATTTGCTTTTTTAGAGCAGACCTTGCAATTGATGGATCGGGGCTTGGATTATGAAATCTTGACCAATATTTTTGAAATGCAGATTTTATCCCGATTTGGTGTTGCCTTAAACGTCCATGAGTGTTGTGTCTGTCATCGAGTGGGGTTGCCTTTTGATTTTTCATTCCGCTTGGGTGGTGTCCTTTGCCCAGATCATTATGATCGTGACGAAAGACGAGCGCACTGGGATCCAAATGCCCTCTATTTGCTGGATCGTTTTCAAGCTGTGAAATTTAGTGAGTTAGAGACGATTTCCATCCATGATGAGATGAAGAAAGAGTTGAGAAAGTGTCTAGACCAACTCTATGATGAATATGTAGGCATTCATTTAAAAGCTAAGAAATTTATTGATTCCCTAGGAAGCTGGGGAGAGATCTTAAAAGATCAGTCTGGAGGTAGGAAATGAAAAAAATTGCAGTTGATGCAATGGGTGGAGATCATGCTCCACAGGCCCTGGTAGAAGGGGTCAATCAAGCCATACAAGAATTTAAGGATATTGAAGTCATTTTGTATGGGGATGAGGCTAAAATTAAGCAATATCTGACAGCAACTGAACGGGTATCCATCGTCCATACGGATGAGAAAATCAACTCAGATGATGAGCCAACTCGTGCCATTCGTCGGAAAAAGCAAGCTAGCATGGTCTTGGCAGCGCATGCAGTTAAGAATGGGGAAGCGGATGCGATGCTTTCTGCAGGAAATACAGGAGCTCTTCTTGCCTCTGGTTACTTCATCGTCGGTCGGATCAAGGTCATCGATCGTCCAGGTTTGATGTCGACTCTTCCTACCCTTGATGGGAAGGGCTATGATATGTTGGATCTGGGGGCAAATGCTGAAAATACGCCAACTCACTTGCACCAATATGCGATTATGGGCGCCTATTATGCAGAGAATGTCCGTGGCATTAAGCGACCTCGTATCGGTCTCTTAAATAACGGAACAGAGGAAAGCAAAGGGGATCCCCTACGCAAGGAGACCTATCAATTATTAGCAGCAGATCCTTCTCTTAATTTTGTAGGAAATGTGGAAGCGCGTGATTTGATGGATGGAGTTGCTGACGTCATTGTCACAGATGGATTTACAGGAAATGCTGTCCTTAAGACTATGGAAGGAACTGCTCTGGGCCTTTTTAAACAGTTGAAAACGGTCCTTAGTGGTGGTGGCTTGAAAGCTAAGATTGGAGCCTTTCTCTTGAAGAATGATCTACGAGGTTTGAAAAAGACCTTGGATTATTCAGATGTTGGAGGTGCGGTCTTGTTTGGTTTACAAGCCCCTGTCGTGAAAACCCATGGTTCTAGTGATGCCAAGGCAGTCTATAGCACGATTCGCCAGATCCGGACCATGTTAGAAACAGATGTTATCCGTAAATCTGTGGTTGAATTATCAGAATTGGAGGAAGAGAAATGAGTCGTCATCAAGAAATTTTTAAACTAGTTGAAGGGTTGATTAAAGATCATAAGGGATCTGAGTATGAGGTTACTTTGGATTTGGACTTACGAAAGGACTTGGAAGTAGATTCCGTTGATCTCATGGAATACATTATTTATTTGGAAGAAGCCTACCAAATTGATATCCCAGATAAAGACATTGATGCCATGGCAACTGTTGGAGATATGGTAGACTACGTTTTGAAGAAAACAAGCAAATAAAGTTCGGTTTTTACGAACGAATAAGCATCTAAAAATAAGAGGTTGAATCTTTTTGATTCAATCTCTTATTATTTTTGTATTACAAGCGAACAAGATACGGATTTAACTTGAAAAAACAACATCTCTGTGATACACTGAAAGGGATAAAAGATGAAAGGCGAACAAGAAGATGTCCGATCAATTAATTTATACGGGGAAAGCAAAAGATATTTATAGTACAGAAGACGAACATGTGATTAAGTCCGTTTATAAGGACCAGGCCACCATGCTGAATGGAGCTCGCAAAGAGACCATTGAGGGGAAAGGTGTGCTGAATAATCAGATTTCGTCTCTTATTTTTGAAAAATTGAATGCTGCGGGTGTAGCAACTCACTTTATCGAGCGTATTTCTGATACCGAACAATTGAACAAGAAGGTTACCATCATTCCTTTGGAGGTTGTACTTCGTAATGTGACTGCGGGTTCTTTTTCTAAACGCTTTGGTGTTGAAGAAGGTTTAGACTTGAAAACTCCAATCGTTGAATTTTACTACAAGAACGATGAGTTGGATGACCCGTTTATCAATGATGAACACGTCAAGTTTTTGGATATTGCCAATGATGAGCAAATTGCTTATATCAAGGAAGAAACGCGTCGAATCAATGAATTGCTAAAAGATTGGTTTGCACAAATTGGTCTTCGCTTGATTGACTTCAAATTGGAATTTGGTTTTGATAAGGATGGCAAGATTATCTTGGCAGATGAATTCTCACCAGACAACTGCCGCCTTTGGGATGCGGAAGGGCACCATATGGACAAGGATGTTTTCCGTAGAGATTTGGGCAGTTTAACGGATGTTTACAAGGTCGTTTTAGAAAAATTGCAGGGCTTGAAGTAACTTGTTTGAAAGGGAAAACCTTCGTCTTTCAAGTAAAAGGACTCAGGCTGAAAAGGTCTACTAGACCTTTTCACTCCGTAGGGACTTGGGCAGCCTGACAGATGTGTACAAAGTTGTGTTGGAGAAATTACAGGGCTTGATGTAACCTGTTTGAAAGGAAAAACCTTCGTCTTCGATAACTTATTTGAATAGAAATAAAGGAACTAAAATGGATAAACGTATTTTCGTTGAGAAAAAAGCTGATTTTCGTGTGAAATCGGACTCTTTAGTAAAAGAATTACAGCATAATCTTCAGTTGAAAACCTTGAAGGATCTTCGGATTGTTCAGGTTTACGATGTCTTTAATTTGGCAGAGGATTTGTTTGCGCGTGCGGAAAAACACATCTTTTCTGAGCAGGTGACCGATACTGTTTTGGATGAAGCTGCGGTTCAGGCTGATCTTGAGAAGCATGCTTTCTTTGCCATTGAAAGCTTGCCTGGTCAATTTGACCAACGGGCGGCATCTTCACAAGAAGCTTTGCTTTTGCTTGGTAGTTCAAATGATGTAACAGTGAATACAGCACAACTCTACTTGGTTAACAAGGATATTGATGCGAATGAGTTGGAAGCTGTCAAAAACTACCTCTTGAACCCAGTGGATTCTCGTTTCAAAGATATCACTGTTGGCATCGCGAAACAGGATTTCTCTGAGTCTGACAAGACCATTCCAAGCTTGGCTTTCTTTGAAAGCTATACGGCAGAAGATTTTGCACAGTATAAGGCTGAGCAAGGATTGGCAATGGAAGTGGATGACCTTCTCTTCATTCAAGATTACTTCAAATCTATTGGACGTGTACCAACTGAGACTGAACTTAAGGTTTTGGATACTTACTGGTCTGATCACTGCCGTCACACGACTTTCGAAACTGAGTTGAAAAATATCGACTTCTCGGCTTCTAAATTTGAAAAACAATTGCAAGCGACTTATGACAAGTATGTTGCCATGCGTGATGAGTTGGGACGTACAGAAAAACCTCAAACCTTGATGGATATGGCGACTATTTTTGGCCGTTATGAGCGTGCTAATGGTCGGTTGGATGACATGGAAGTGTCTGATGAAATCAATGCCTGCTCAGTTGAAATTGAAGTGGATGTCAATGGTGTCAAAGAACCATGGCTTCTCATGTTCAAGAATGAAACTCACAACCACCCAACGGAAATTGAACCATTTGGTGGAGCGGCTACTTGTATCGGTGGTGCCATTCGTGACCCATTGTCAGGGCGTTCATACGTTTACCAAGCCATGCGTATCTCAGGTGCTGGTGATATTACAGCGCCAATTTCAGAGACTCGCGCTGGTAAATTGCCACAACAAGTGATTTCTAAAACAGCGGCCCACGGTTATTCTTCATACGGGAACCAAATTGGTCTTGCAACAACTTATGTTCGTGAATACTTCCATCCAGGTTTCGTTGCCAAGCGTATGGAGCTAGGTGCTGTTGTCGGTGCAGCTCCTAAGGAAAATGTTGTTCGTGAAAAACCTGAAGCAGGTGATGTGATTATCCTCCTCGGTGGGAAGACTGGACGTGACGGTGTCGGTGGTGCGACAGGTTCTTCTAAAGTTCAAACGGTTGAATCGGTTGAAACAGCTGGTGCTGAGGTTCAAAAAGGGAATGCCATCGAAGAACGGAAGATTCAACGTCTTTTCCGTAATGGGGATGTAACCCGTCTGATCAAGAAATCAAATGACTTTGGTGCTGGTGGTGTCTGTGTGGCTATCGGTGAATTGGCAGATGGTCTTGAAATTGATCTGGATAAAGTACCATTGAAATACCAAGGTTTGAATGGTACAGAAATTGCTATTTCTGAATCTCAAGAACGGATGGCTGTGGTCGTTCGTCCAGAAAATGTAGATGCCTTCGTTGAAGCTTGTAATAAAGAAAATATTGACGCTGTTGTTGTTGCGACAGTGACGGAGAAACCAAATCTTGTCATGCACTGGAATGGTGAAACCATCGTTGATTTGGAACGTCGTTTCCTTGATACAAACGGGGTACGGGTAGTTGTCGATGCCAAGGTGGTTGACAAGGATGTCAAGCTTCCAGAAGAACGCCAAACATCTGCTGAAACCCTTGAAGAAGATACACTTACAGTCTTGGCTGACCTCAATCATGCCAGTCAAAAAGGTTTACAAACCATCTTTGATAGCTCAGTTGGTCGTTCAACAGTCAATCACCCATTGGGTGGTCGCTACCAAGTCACACCAACGGAAGCTTCTGTTCAGAAATTGCCAGTTCAACATGGCGTGACAACGACTGCCTCTGTTATGGCCCAAGGATTTAACCCATACATCGCAGAATGGTCTCCATATCATGGTGCTGCCTATGCAGTGATTGAAGCAACCGCTCGTTTGGTTGCTGCTGGTGCCAACTGGTCTAAGGCTCGTTTCTCTTATCAAGAATACTTCGAGCGGATGGATAAACAAGCAGAGCGTTTTGGTCAACCAGTAGCTGCTCTTCTTGGATCCATCGAAGCTCAGATTCAACTTGGTTTACCATCTATCGGTGGTAAAGACTCGATGTCTGGTACCTTTGAAGAATTAACCGTACCACCAACCTTGGTTGCTTTTGGGGTCACAACTGCAGATAGCCGCAAAGTCCTTTCTCCAGAATTTAAAGCTGCTGGTGAAAATATTTACTACATTCCTGGTCAAGCTTTGGCACAAGAAATTGACTTCGAACTTATCAAATCTAACTTTGCTCAATTTGAAGCCATCCAAGCTGACCACAAAGTGACAGCCGCATCAGCTGTTAAATATGGTGGTGTGGTTGAAGCTCTTGCACTTGCAACATTTGGTAACCATATCGGAGCAAATGTCGAATTAGCTGACCTTGACACTAGCTTGACAGCCCAATTGGGTGGATTCGTCTTCACATCGCCTGAAGAAATTGCAGGTGTTGCCAAGATCGGACAAACAGTAGCAGACTTTACACTAGTTGTCAACGGTGTAACGCTTGATGGACACAAACTTGACAGTGCCTTCCAAGGTAAATTGGAAGAGGTTTACCCAACAGAATTTGCACAAGCAACTGAGTTAGAAGAAGTACCTGCAGTGGCATCAGATGCTGTTATCAAGGCTAAAGAAACAGTTGAGACACCAGTGGTTTACATCCCAGTATTCCCAGGTACCAACTCAGAATATGACTCCGCTAAGGCCTTTGAAAAAGAAGGTGCCAAAGTTAACCTGGTACCATTTGTCACGCTGAATGAAGAGGCAATTGTCAAGTCTGTTGACACTATGGTTGACAATATCGAAAAAGCTAACATTATCTTCTTTGCAGGTGGTTTCTCAGCAGCGGATGAACCAGATGGGTCTGCTAAATTTATCGTTAACATCTTGCTCAATGAAAAAGTACGTGCAGCTATCGATCATTTCATCGAAAGAGGTGGTTTGATTATCGGTATCTGTAATGGATTCCAAGCTCTTGTCAAATCAGGTCTTCTTCCATACGGTAACTTTGAAGATGCAAGTAGCACGAGTCCAACCCTCTTCTACAATGATGCCAACCAACACGTGGCTAAGATGGTAGAAACACGGATTGCCAATACCAACTCACCATGGCTTGCTGGAGTGCAAGTTGGGGACATCCATGCCATCCCAGTATCACACGGTGAAGGGAAGTTTGTCGTGACAGCTGAGGAATTCGCGGAGCTTCGTGACAATGGTCAAATCTTTAGCCAATATGTTGACTTCGAAGGCAACCCAAGCATGGATTCTAAATACAATCCTAACGGATCTGTCCATGCGATCGAAGGAATTACAAGTAAGAACGGTCAAATTATTGGGAAGATGGGTCACTCAGAACGTTTCGAAGCTGGTCTCTTCCAAAATATTCCAGGAAATAAAGATCAACATCTCTTTGCATCAGCAGTTCAATACTTTACTGGAAAATAAAAGGTATACAACATGACATACGAAGTAAAATCTCTTAATGAAGAGTGTGGAGTCTTTGGGATTTGGGGACATCCAGACGCAGCAAAACTCACCTATTTTGGCCTTCACAGTCTCCAACACCGGGGACAAGAAGGGGCAGGAATCCTGGCCAATGACCAAGGAACTTTGAGACGTCATCGGGATACAGGTCTGCTTTCAGAAGTCTTTCGGAATCCTTTAAATTTGGAAAAATTGACAGGATCTTCTGCTATTGGACATGTTCGCTATGCGACAGCGGGGGAAGCGTCTGTGGATAACATCCAACCCTTCCTCTTCCGCTTTCAAGATACGCAGTTTGGTCTGGCCCATAATGGGAATTTGACCAATGCCCAATCGCTTAAATCGGAATTAGAAAAAAATGGAGCCATCTTTAGCTCGACCTCTGACTCAGAAATTCTGGCCCACTTGATCCGTCGGAGCCACAACCCTTCCTTTATGGGGAAAATCAAGGAAGCACTCAATACGGTCAAAGGTGGATTTGCTTATCTGATGTTGTTTGAAGATAAGCTGATCGCAGCTCTAGACCCAAATGGATTCCGTCCTCTTTCCATCGGGAAAATGGCCAATGGTGCCTTGGTTGTTTCTTCGGAAACCTGTGCCTTTGAGGTGATTGGGGCAGAATGGATCCGAGATGTGCATCCTGGTGAGCTCGTGATCTTTGATGAAAATGGCATTACCTATGATCGCTATACGGATGATACTCAACTAGCAATTTGTTCTATGGAGTATATCTATTTTGCTCGTCCTGATTCCAATATCCAAGGGGTCAACGTCCATACAGCTCGCAAGCGGATGGGAGCTCAGTTGGCTAGAGAATTTAAGAACCAGGCAGATATTGTGGTGGGGGTGCCCAACTCTTCTCTCAGTGCGGCCATGGGCTTTGCGGAAGAATCCGGTCTGCCAAATGAAATGGGCTTGATCAAGAATCAGTATGTCCAACGGACCTTTATCCAACCGACTCAGGAATTGCGGGAACAAGGAGTGCGAATGAAGCTCTCTGCCGTATCTGGGGTCGTGAAAGGCAAACGGGTTGTCATGATTGATGATTCCATCGTGCGTGGGACAACCTCTCGTCGGATTGTGAAACTGTTGAAAGAAGCAGGGGCTACCGAAGTCCATGTAGCAATTGCCAGTCCAGCTCTGGCTTATCCATGTTTCTATGGAATTGATATTCAGAGCCGTGAAGAGCTGATCGCAGCCAACCACACAGTAGAGGAAACTTGTGAGATTATTGGTGCGGATAGCTTGACCTACTTGTCCATTGATGGCTTGATTGATTCTATTGGCATTGATACCGATGCACCAAACGGTGGTCTTTGTGTGGCTTACTTTGATGGGAAATACCCAACCCCTTTGTATGACTATGAAGAACGCTATTTGGAAAGCTTGAATGAGCAGACATCCTTTTATTAAGAATGTTTACAAGTGAATCTGATCAATCATCAGTAGGATCTAGGAAAAGAAAAAGTAATAAACAAATGACAAACAAAAATGCTTACGCGCCACGTCTCACTACTGACTAAAAGCTAAAGCATTTATCAGTAGACGCTTTGTCCTATGGGACCAAAGCTAGAGACCTGACTAGTATTTTTAGATAAAATAATTGTTTATCTAAAAATACGTCGCACTCTTTCTCAAAAAAAGAAAAGGATTAAAAAATGACAAATAAGAATGCATACGCTCAATCGGGTGTGGACGTTGAAGCGGGTTATGAAGTTGTTGAACGGATCAAAAAACACGTGGCACGTACGGAACGTGCGGGTGTTATGGGAGCTCTTGGTGGTTTCGGTGGTATGTTTGATCTTTCAAAAACAGGTGTCAAAGAGCCAGTTTTGATTTCAGGGACGGACGGTGTCGGAACCAAGCTCATGCTGGCTATCAAGTATGACAAACACGATACCATTGGCCAAGACTGTGTGGCTATGTGTGTCAATGATATCATCGCTGCAGGTGCGGAGCCCCTCTACTTCTTGGACTACGTCGCAACTGGTAAAAATGAACCAGCTAAATTGGAACAGGTCGTTGCAGGAGTAGCCGAAGGGTGTGTACAAGCTGGTGCAGCCCTCATCGGTGGAGAAACGGCTGAAATGCCTGGTATGTATGGTGAAGACGACTATGACTTGGCTGGTTTTGCTGTTGGTGTTGCAGAAAAATCTCAGATCATCGACGGTTCAAAAGTAGCAGCAGGTGATGTGATTCTTGGACTTGCCTCAAGCGGTATCCACTCAAATGGTTACTCACTCGTTCGTCGTGTCTTTGCGGATTACACAGGTGAAGAAGTATTGCCTGAGTTAGAAGGCAAGAAACTTAAAGACGTTCTTTTGGAACCAACTCGTATCTACGTCAAGGCTGTTTTGCCACTCATCAAAGAAGAATTGGTCAACGGGATTGCCCACATCACAGGTGGTGGTTTCATCGAAAATGTACCACGGATGTTCGCGGATGACTTGGCTGCTGAAATTGACGAAAGCAAAGTTCCAGTTCTTCCGATTTTCAAAGCCCTTGAAAAATATGGCCAAATCAAACACGAAGAAATGTTTGAAATCTTCAACATGGGAATTGGTCTCATGCTTGCGGTCAAACCAGAAAATGTGGAACGTGTCAAAGAACTTCTTGATGAACCTGTTTATGAAATCGGTCGAATTGTGAAGAAAGATGGCGCAAGTGTGGTGATTAAATAATGGCTAAAAGGATTGCTGTTTTTGCTTCCGGGAATGGTTCAAACTTTCAGGTGATTGCGGAACAATTTCCAGTAGAATTTGTTTTTTCAGATCACCGGGATGCCTATGTCATAGAACGTGCCGAAAAGCTAGGGGTATTATCCTACGCTTTCGAACTCAAAGAGTTTGAGAACAAGGCAGACTATGAAGGAGCCATTGTCGAACTTTTGGATGAACATCAGATTGACTTGGTTTGTCTGGCAGGCTATATGAAAATCGTCGGTCCAACCTTGCTAGCAGCTTATGAAGGCCGTATCATTAATATTCACCCAGCCTATCTTCCTGAATTTCCAGGTGCTCATGGTATTGAGGATGCTTGGAATGCAGGCGTTGACCAGTCTGGCGTGACTATTCACTGGGTGGATTCTGGTGTGGACACTGGTAAGGTCATCAAACAAGTCCGTGTGCCACGCCTTGAAGGGGATACCCTTGATACTTTCGAGACGCGCATCCACGAAACAGAGTACAAGCTCTATCCAGAAGTCTTGGAACATTTGGGAGTTGCACGAAAATAAGGAAGCCCTAGAGCTGAAAAAACATTTTTGACTCTAGCAGATGAAGAACTTTTTTAAAAAAGGAAAAGAAAAAAATGACTAAACGCGCACTAATTAGTGTTTCAGACAAAGCGGGCATTGTTGAATTTGCCCAAGAACTCAAGAAACTTGGTTGGGACATTATCTCAACAGGTGGGACTAAAGTTGCCCTTGATAATGCTGGGGTAGACACCATTGCCATCGATGATGTGACTGGTTTCCCAGAAATGATGGACGGTCGTGTGAAGACCCTCCACCCAAATATCCACGGAGGTCTTCTCGCTCGTCGTGATCTTGATAGTCACCTAGAGGCTGCTAAGGATAATCAGATTGAGCTCATCGACCTTGTTGTGGTAAATCTTTACCCATTTAAGGAAACCATCCTTAAACCAGATGTGACTTACGCTGACGCGGTGGAGAACATTGATATCGGTGGACCATCCATGCTTCGTTCAGCAGCGAAAAACCACGCTAGCGTAACGGTTGTGGTAGACCCTGCTGACTACGCTGTTGTGCTTAATGAATTGGCAGCCAACGGCGAAACCTCTTACGAAACTCGCCAACGTTTGGCAGCGAAAGTATTCCGCCACACAGCAGCCTATGATGCTTTGATCGCAGAATACTTCACAGCTCAAGTGGGTGAAAGCAAACCTGAAAAACTCACTTTGACGTATGATCTCAAACAACCAATGCGTTACGGTGAGAACCCTCAACAAGATGCCGATTTCTATCAAAAAGCCTTGCCAACGGATTATTCCATTGCATCAGCGAAACAGCTCAACGGTAAGGAATTGTCCTTTAACAATATCCGTGACGCGGATGCTGCGATTCGGATCATCCGTGACTTCAAAGACCGTCCAACAGTTGTGGCTCTCAAACACATGAACCCATGTGGGATCGGTCAAGCTGATGACATCGAAACTGCTTGGGATTACGCTTATGAGTCTGACCCAGTATCCATCTTCGGTGGAATCGTCGTTCTCAACCGTGAAGTGGACGCTGCGACAGCTGAGAAGATGCACGGTGTCTTCCTTGAAATCATCATTGCACCAAGCTACACAGACGAAGCGCTTGAAATATTGACAACCAAGAAGAAAAACTTGCGCATCCTAGCTTTGCCATTTGATGCTCAAGATGCCAGTGAAGCAGAAGCAGAATACACTGGTGTTGTTGGTGGTCTCCTCGCTCAAGACCAAGACGTGGTCAAAGAAAGTCCAGCTGACTGGCAAGTGGTGACCAAACGTCAACCAACGGAGACAGAAGCGACAGCTCTTGAGTTTGCTTGGAAAGCCATCAAGTACGTCAAATCAAATGGTATCATCGTGACCAACGACCACATGACACTTGGTGTTGGGCCAGGTCAAACCAATCGTGTGGCATCTGTCCGCATCGCTATTGACCAAGCTAAAGACCGCCTTGACGGCGCTGTCCTTGCTTCTGATGCCTTCTTCCCATTTGCGGATAACGTGGAAGAAATCGCTAAGGCAGGAATTAAGGCTATCATCCAACCGGGTGGATCAGTCCGTGACCAAGAGTCAATCGAAGCGGCTGACAAATATGGCTTAACCATGATCTTTACAGGTGTTCGTCACTTCAGACATTAATCTAAAAAGGCACTCATCGATGATTGAGCGCCTTTTGTTCTGGTTAGGAATTCCTTAATTTGGATAGATATAGCTGACTGTTCCCCAGACAACATTCGTGGGGTCAAACCAGCCACGGAAATTGTTGATGGTCCGATTTCCATTGTAATTAGCTTCCTTCACTTGGATCTTTTGATCATGTTCGACCTCCGTCACGACTGCAACGTGGCCATAGCCTCCATTATCCCAACAGGCGATAGCACCGACCTCTGGGGTATTTCCTGTCCGGAAGCCCGCAGCGCGTGCACTAGCTGACCACATGCCACCGTTTCCCCACCAGTTTTGTGACCAAGGAGCCAGCTCTTTGGCTGCCCAGGTACATTCACCGACGGGATAGTAATTATCCGATTGGGTGACCATTGGAGCAGGTTTGGCCCGCTCGACCTGAAATTCAGTGGCAAGTAAACCTTTTAAGTGCCCCTTGTCTTTTTGGTAGACGTGGAGATGAAAGGTTCCTTTCCCTGTATGTTTCTCGGCATTGAAGGATAATTGGTAGCGACCGGGTGCCGTTCTTTTTGCGGGATACCAGATCAAGTCGTCTTGGCCATCTTGTTCAGACCAGATGGGAAAGAAGACCTCCTCCACATCTTCAAAAAGCTGGAGTTGGATCTCAAATAGCTGTGTAGTGCTAGGTCGGACTGTAATCTTGGGTTGGGAAGATGCCAGGTCTTTTTTTTCAACGATTGTCTGTAGAGGAAACAGTCCTTCAATATTTCCGTTAGAATGGATACCGTAGACATGGATATGATAAAGTCCTGCTTGATCCAAATGATTGGTCAGAGGTACTTGCAAATCAAACCCATTTTCTCCTCGTTGGACAGGATACCAAATGAGGTCGTCTTGTCCGTTTTGCTCGGACCAAATGGGGACGCTAACGCTTTGGAAGCGGTCTGGAATGGTCCCGAGGTGGACAACTAATTGTCCCTTTTCCTTGTAGATATAATTGACGTTTTGGTCTGCTCTTGCAACTTGTGAAGCTCCTGCCCAGAAAAGACAAGCTGCCAAGAGTAGTTTCTTTATTCTCTGCATAAAACTCCTTTTTTAAAAAATATTAGAGGTCTCAATTATAATATTCGTAAAAAGGAGCAGAAATTTAAAAAATAATGAAAAAAGTTTGTTTTCTAATGAAAATCATCGGATATTCCTTGAAACATTAGAATAAAACGAACGATTATGATATAATTTAATAAAATAATTCGCAAAAGAGGTTCGAGATGAAACTTTTGGTTGTTGGATCTGGCGGTCGTGAGCATGCGATTGCCAAGAAGTTGTTGGAGTCTACAGACGTTGAGCAGGTTTTTGTGGCTCCTGGTAATGACGGGATGCGATTAGACGGTCTGGATTTGATCAATATCGGAATTTCCGAACATTCTAAGCTGATTGACTTCGCAAAAGTCAATGAGATTGCTTGGACCTTTATCGGTCCAGATGATGCCCTTGCGGCTGGAATCGTGGATGACTTCAATGCGGCAGGACTCAAAGCCTTTGGTCCGACCAAGGCTGCAGCTGAGTTAGAGTGGTCCAAGGATTTTGCCAAGGAAATCATGGTCAAATACGACGTTCCGACAGCAGCCTATGGAACCTTTTCAGATTTCGAGGAAGCCAAGGCCTACATCGAAGAAAAAGGCGCTCCAATCGTCGTCAAGGCAGACGGGCTTGCTCTTGGGAAAGGTGTTGTCGTTGCGGAGACAGTTGAGCAAGCAGTTGAAGCCGCTCACGAGATGCTGTTGGACAATAAATTCGGTGATTCAGGTGCGCGTGTGGTCATCGAGGAATTCCTTGACGGGGAAGAATTCTCTCTCTTTGCCTTTGTCAATGGGGACAAGTTCTACATCATGCCAACGGCTCAGGACCACAAACGTGCCTATGATGGCGACAAGGGCCCTAACACTGGTGGGATGGGTGCCTATGCGCCAGTTCCTCACTTGCCACAGAGCGTGGTTGACACAGCGGTTGACACCATTGTCAAGCCAGTTCTTGAAGGTATGATCAAAGAAGGTCGTCCTTACACTGGAGTCCTTTATGCGGGACTTATCTTGACAGCTGACGGACCTAAAGTCATCGAGTTCAACGCTCGTTTTGGAGATCCTGAAACGCAAATCATCTTGCCTCGTTTGACATCTGACTTTGCACAAAATATCACTGACATTTTGGATGGCAAAGAGCCAACTATCACTTGGACGGACAAGGGTGTGACACTAGGCGTGGTTGTAGCTTCAAACGGCTACCCACTCGCTTATGAGAAGGGTGTCAAGCTTCCAGCCAAGACAGAAGGCGACATCATCACTTACTATGCTGGTGCTAAATTCGCTGAAAACGACCAAGACCTCCTCTCAAACGGAGGACGTGTTTACATGTTGGTCACCACAGCTGATACTGTCAAAGAAGCCCAAGACACCATCTACAAGGAACTCGATAAACAAAACACAGAAGGCCTGTTCTACCGTACGGATATCGGTAGCAAGGCTATAAAGTAAAAGTATAAAAATAACGCGACGAAGTCGCCAAATACGATAATGGTCGCCGTAGTGAAAAGACCAGAACAGTTTCTGTTCTGGTCGGGGGAAACTTTGAGACCTTAGGCTCAAAGTTTAGGAATGAAACCGAAGGTTTGCTTCCGTCCCCACCACCTAAGACCATTATCAAAAAAGAAAAGGATATTATTAACTATGAAACCAGTAATTTCCATCATCATGGGCTCAAAATCCGACTGGGCAACCATGCAAAAAGCTGCTGAAGTCCTTGACAACTTCGGCATCGCTTACGAAAAGAAAGTTGTTTCCGCACACCGTACACCGGACCTCATGTTCAAACATGCCGAAGAAGCACGTAGCCGTGGCATCAAGGTCATCATCGCGGGTGCTGGTGGCGCTGCTCACTTGCCAGGGATGGTTGCTGCTAAAACAACCCTTCCAGTTATCGGGGTACCTGTCAAGTCTCGTGCCCTTAGCGGTGTGGATTCTCTTTATTCTATCGTTCAAATGCCAGGTGGAGTGCCAGTCGCAACCATGGCAATCGGTGAAGCCGGTGCGACTAACGCTGCCCTCTTTGCCCTTCGTCTCCTTTCAGTAGAGGATCAGGCTATTGCGACAGCTTTGGCGGATTTTGCTGAAGAACAAGGAAAAATTGCAGAGGAGTCTACAAATGAGCTCAACTAAAACCATTGGTATCATCGGTGGTGGTCAACTCGGTCAGATGATGGCGATCTCAGCTATCTACATGGGACACAAGGTTATCGCCTTGGACCCAGCAGCTGATTGCCCAGCCTCTCGCGTGGCAGAAATCATCGTAGCTCCTTACGACGATGTGGAAGCCCTTCGTCAGTTGGCAGACCGCTGTGATGTTCTCACTTATGAATTTGAAAATGTCGATGCTGATGGTTTGGATGCTGTTATCAAAGAAGGCCAGCTTCCACAAGGAACAGATCTGCTTCGCATCTCTCAAAATCGAATCTTTGAGAAGGACTTCCTCTCCAACAAGGCCCAAGTGACGGTAGCTCCTTACAAGGTTGTGACCTCAAGACAAGATTTGACAGATATCGATCTGTCGAAAAACTATGTCCTAAAGACGGCGACTGGTGGCTACGATGGCCATGGTCAGAAGGTCATTCGTTCAGAAGCAGATTTGGAAGAGGCCTATGCTTTAGCTGATTCAGCAGACTGCGTTTTAGAAGAGTTCGTCAACTTTGACCTTGAAATTTCGGTCATCGTGTCAGGTAACGGCAAGGACGTGACAGTCTTTCCCGTTCAGGAAAATATCCACCGCAACAACATTCTTTCAAAAACCATTGTGCCCGCTCGCATTTCTGAAAGTCTAGCTGAAAAAGCCAAGGCCATGGCAGTGCGAATTGCAGAACAACTCAACCTTTCTGGAACTCTTTGCGTGGAAATGTTTGCGACAGCTGATGACATTATCGTCAACGAAATCGCGCCTCGCCCACATAATTCAGGTCACTACTCAATTGAAGCCTGTGACTTTTCACAGTTTGACACGCATATCTTGGGCGTTCTCGGAGCACCACTTCCTGCTATTCACCTCCATGCACCAGCTGTTATGCTCAATGTTCTCGGCCAACACGTCGAGGCTGCTGAAACATATGTGACAGAAAATCCAAGCGCTCACCTCCACTTATATGGTAAACTAGAAGCAAAGCACAACCGCAAAATGGGACATGTGACTTTGTTTAGTGATGAACCAGATAATGTGGTTGAGTTTGGGAGAGGGATTGATTTTTAAAATGACAGAAGAATTTGATGATGTATTCGAAGATGATATTACTACTCTAACATTTACTTATGCGGACGATGTAGAGATTCCAGAAATTCCTGATGCAGAAGGGATTCATGTTGTAGAGATAACAAATAATCAATTAGTTATAAAGCATATCCGCGATGATGATGAGGTCTATGATTATATAAAGAGTTTTGGATTAACAAGTCGCCCTATAAAACTTTCGATTGAATTTTGTGTTTACGAAGATTCTGAGGAAGAATAGTATTTAAATTGAATGGGGAGAATATAGGATTCAACTCATCGTCAACTCATTTGTTAAACAAGAGAAGCCAGATAACTACTGAAGGAAAGGAATTGATTTTTTAAGTGAAAATAGCGATTCTAGGACTTGGAGTCATCGGGACTACTTATGCCTACGCCTTTCAAAAAGCAGGCCATCAAGTGGAACACGTACTGAGAAATAGTAAGAAAAACACAGCTCCGAAGGAGTTGTCGGTTGATCTACTAGATGGTCGCTATCATTCCAAAGGTGAAAACAAACACGACACCTATGAGGTTCATGTGGCGGAAGCTGATTCGGAATATGATTTTATTTTTCTAAGTGTACGTCATGGTTTTGTCAAAGAAGCCGTGGAAACCTTGCGAAAAAATAATATCAAAGGCACCCTCGTTTTCTTCTGCAATTTCTGGAATACACGAAAAGATGTCCAAGAGTGGGCAGGGGACTACGACTATATTTTAGGTTTTCCGACAGCTGGAGGTCACATGCAGGAGGACCATTTGGATGGTGTCTTGTTCGACCATTTAATGCTAGAAGGTGAGCAAAAAGCACACATTTCTAACTATGGTGATCTGACGACTTTGCTGACTTCTGCAGATTTGAAGTGGGAAGTGCCTCATGATATGGTCGAGTGGATTTGGATTCACATGGCGATTAATGCGGGTGTTACTTCGACAGCTGCACGTTCAGGGAATCTGGAAAATCCAGAAGAATTGGCTTTGAACTTGATGAATAGTTCTTCGGAATTATCATTAGCCATTAAGGCCATTCGGGAAGCTTTGAAAGTCGTAGAAGCGCGTGGGGTGAATTTGAAGCTTTACAAAGCCGAACTCTTACCTTATAAAATTCCCGCTTGGATTGCCGGAAAAGCCATGAAAGTCATGTTTGCTAAAAATGAGCTGACCCGAAAAATCATGACCTTGCACAATGACAAACAGGATATCTTCTATTGTTGTCAAAGTGTTTATCAAACTGGTCAGGAATTAGGTGTCAAGATGCCTATTCTGGAAGCAAATATGAAGGGCATTTCGATTTAGGAGGTTTTATGATTCAACTCATTGTCAACGCCTTTGTTGAAAAAGAGAAGACAGGGGCAGTCGTCGAAGTCTTGTATGCTAGTAGTGATCACGAAAAAGTGAAAGCTAAGTATGAAGAGCTAATTGCACAATATCCTGAAAACTATTTAGCCATCTATGATGTCCCACTGGATACGGATTTGAATACACTAGATCACTATCCATCTGTGTGGATCGGGAAAGAAGAATTTAAATAAAACGACTGTTGGTTGCTAACTGATGTGAAACATCAAAAGAAAGGAAAATTAAACATGATTGATAGATATAGCCGCCCTGAAATGGCGAACATTTGGACTGAAGAAAATAAATACCGTGCTTGGCTTGAGGTGGAAATCTTGGCTGACGAAGCATGGGCTGAGTTGGGGGAAATTCCTAAGGAAGATGTGGCTTTGATTCGTGAAAAAGCGGACTTTGACATCGACCGTATTTTGGAAATCGAGCAGGAGACGCGTCACGATGTGGTGGCTTTCACACGTGCGGTTTCTGAAACGCTTGGTGAAGAACGTAAGTGGGTTCACTATGGTTTGACTTCTACTGACGTGGTCGATACGGCCTATGGTTACCTCTACAAACAAGCCAACGACATTATCCGCAAGGATCTTGAAAACTTCCTCAACATCATTGCTGACAAAGCGAAAGAACACAAGTTCACCATCATGATGGGTCGTACCCACGGTGTGCACGCTGAGCCGACAACTTTTGGTCTTAAATTAGCAACTTGGTACAGCGAAATGAAACGGAACATCGAGCGTTTCGAGCATGCGGCTGCTGGTGTGGAAGCTGGTAAGATTTCTGGTGCGGTTGGTAACTTTGCCAATATCCCACCATTCGTTGAAAAATACGTCTGCGACAAATTAGGTATCCGTGCTCAAGAAATCTCTACACAAGTGCTTCCTCGTGACCTTCATGCTGAGTACTTTGCAGTTCTTGCTAGCATCGCAACTTCGATTGAGCGGATGGCAACTGAAATCCGTGGTCTTCAAAAATCAGAACAACGTGAAGTGGAAGAGTTCTTTGCCAAAGGTCAAAAAGGATCTTCAGCAATGCCTCACAAACGCAACCCTATCGGTTCTGAAAACATGACAGGTCTTGCGCGTGTGATCCGTGGTCACATGGTCACAGCTTATGAAAACGTAGCCCTTTGGCACGAACGGGATATCTCTCACTCATCAGCTGAGCGTATCATTGCACCAGATACAACCATCTTGATTGACTACATGCTCAACCGTTTCGGAAACATCGTTAAGAACTTGACAGTCTTCCCTGAAAACATGGTTCGCAACATGAACTCTACATTTGGTCTTATCTTCAGCCAACGTGCTATGCTTACTTTGATTGAAAAAGGGATGACACGTGAGCAAGCGTACGACCTTGTTCAACCAAAGACTGCCCAATCATGGGATAACCAAGTCGACTTCAAACCACTTCTTGAAGCAGATCCAGAAGTGACTTCACGCCTCACTCAAGAAGAAATCGATGAAATCTTCAACCCAACTTATTACACCAAACGGGTGGATGAAATCTTCGAACGCATCGGTTTGGGTGACTAAGCCCCTTATAGACTTGATCAAAAAAAGACAAACATCTGAAGATGTTTGTCTTTTTCTTTGCCGATATCAGGTGCTCTAGGCCCTGAATTTATCATAATAAATTTTGACTGATTAAACTATTTATAGGAAGTCTATCACTAATTATAGATTATTCGTTTTACATGTTTTAGGAACTATTATTTCATGCTATAATTTGTATCATAAAAGTCTGAGGCCAGACCCCAGACTTTGAATGATCAATGATCACGATCACAAGAGATAAATTTGATTTTATAGTAGTCGCCACGTTTATAGGTTTCGCTATATTCGAGAATTTGACCGGTCGCTTCCAATTTTGTCGTCTTCACTTGACGGACAGTTGGGAAGTTTTCATCGATATTCAACACAGAAGCGATTTTGCTTGGTGTTGGAAATACAATATCATTGATTTCTTCAAAGTGTTCATCATTCATATGGATATGATAATCTTCTTTAAAGCGATCATAAATCGAACTGTAGTAATCTAAGCTCGGATAATTTGGGTTAATATATTGCTCTGGGACATAAGTCTGGTGGTAGATATAGGTATCTTCACCGATATGACGGGTCCGATCAATCTTATAATAGAATTGAGTCGGAGCGAGCCCTAGTTTATCCAAGATGTTCAGTGCGTTGCCACGCTTGATAGAGAGAACTTTTACAGTCGCTTTTTGGATAGGGAAGGTTTCAACGTCTGAAAACTCAACCAGTTTGTGTTTTCTAGCGCGCGAAACAAAGGTTCCTTTTCCTTGTTGGCGGACGATGTATCCATCGCTAGCCAAATCGTTCAAAGCACGAACAACAGTAATCGAGCTAACATTATAAATCTTAATCAGCTCGGCTTCTGTGTAAAATTTATCTCCATTTTCGAATTTGCCTGAGATAATTTGTTGCTTCAAATCATCTTTGATGTGTTGGTATTTTGGGATTGCCATGTACTTCACCTCTTCTTTCGGATATCCCTTGTTAATATTATTTTAACATATTTTTTTAAAAGTTGTTGACATTTTTTTATTAATATATTATATTAATAAATGAAAAGGGTTTCTTAGAAGGAGGTTCTCAGTATGGGGGCATTTGAAATCCGTGAAGATTTTTATTTAAATGATCAACCTTTTAAGATTTTATCTGGTGCAATTCATTATTTTCGGATCGATCGTGAGGATTGGTATCATTCCTTATATAACCTAAAAGCTCTAGGTTTTAATACTGTTGAAACCTATGTTCCATGGAATGCTCATGAGCCACAAAGAGGCCACTTTCACTTTGAAGGGAATTTGGATCTGGAGCACTTTATCCAAGTAGCTCAAGAGTTGGATCTGTATGTGATCCTCCGTCCATCGCCGTTTATTTGTTCGGAGTGGGAATTTGGGGGCTTGCCAGCCTGGTTAATCGAAGAAGACCTTCGCATTCGCTCATCGAATCCGGCCTTTCTCAAGGAAGTGGCTCGCTATTACGACGAACTCCTGCCACGTGTAGCCAAGTACCAATTGGATCGTGGGGGCAATATCCTCATGATGCAGGTCGAGAACGAATACGGCTCTTACGGCGAAGACAAAGCCTATCTTCGGGCGATCAGAGATCTAATGATTGAGCGGGATATTACTTGTCCACTCTTTACTTCTGATGGACCTTGGAGGGCGACTCTTCGAGCAGGGACTTTGATTGAGGATGGACTCTTTGTAACCGGTAATTTTGGTTCGCGAGCCAATTACAACTTCTCTCAGATGAAAGAGTTCTTTGCGGAGCATGACAAAAAGTGGCCACTCATGTGTATGGAATTTTGGGATGGCTGGTTCAATCGTTGGAAAGAACCCATCATCAAGCGAGATCCAGAAGAGTTGGCAGAAGCAGTCCATGAGGTCTTACAGGAAGGCTCAATCAATCTCTACATGTTTCATGGTGGGACCAACTTCGGATTTATGAACGGTTGCTCAGCACGAGGGACCGTGGATCTCCCACAGGTGACATCCTACGACTATGACGCTCTCTTAGATGAGCAGGGTAACCCGACTCCTAAGTACGATGCAGTCAAGCAGATGATGGCGACCTACTATCCAGAGTATCCACAGATGGATCCTCTTGTGAAGTCGAGTTTATCTGAACGAACATTGGAGTTGACCAAAAAGACTAGTTTGTTTGGCAATTTAAACAAGATTGCTCAGGTCACCGAAAGTCTTTACCCACAGACCATGGAAGAAATTGCTCATCCTTTAGGCTATCTGCTCTATGAGACAGAAGTTGAAATGGATGCGGAAGAAGAGCGCTTGCGTATCATCGATGCGCGTGATCGGGTACAGGTTTATGCCAATGATCAGCTGATTGCCACTCAATACCAAGAAGAAATCGGTCAAGATCTTTTTTTAAACGGAAAAAAGAAAACGATTACAAACTTAAAACTCTTGATCGAAAACATGGGAAGAGTCAATTATGGGCACAAACTCTTAGCGGACACCCAACGAAAAGGAATCCGAACTGGGGTTTGTATCGATCTTCATTTCAAGCTTCATTGGAAACAATATGCGCTTGATTTTAGCCAGCTGGACCGCTTGGATTTTTCGAAAGAATGGCAAGAAGGTCAACCAGCTTTTTATCAATTTGCTTTTCATCTAGATCAGGTTGAGGATACCTTCCTTGATATGACTGGATTTGGAAAAGGGATCGTTCTTGTAAATGGCCACCATATCGGTCGTTTCTGGGAAGTCGGTCCAACACTCTCCCTCTACATCCCTCATGGTTTTCTCAAAGATGGGGAAAATGAGATCCTCGTCTTTGAGACAGAGGGCACTTGGAAGGAGACCTTAAAACTTGTTTCACAACCTACATTCAAAGAAGTAAAGGGGGAAAACTTATGACTATTGTAGGATGCCGTATCGATGGACGTTTGATCCACGGGCAGGTAGCCAACCTTTGGACTACCAAACTTAATGTTTCACGTATCATGGTGATCGATGATGAAGTCGCTCAAAATGATATCGAAAAAAGTGGCTTGAAATTAGCGACACCACCTGGTGTTAAGCTTAGTATCTTGCCAGTGGCAAAGGCTGCAGAAAATATCTTGGCTGGAAAATATGACAGCCAACGTCTCTTCATCGTAGCCCGCAAGCCAGACCGCTTCCTTGGTTTGGTAGAAGCAGGTGTACCACTTGAAACCTTAAACGTAGGGAACATGTCTCAATCAGATGAGACTCGTCCGATTACTCGTTCGATCAACGTAGTGGATGCCGATGTGGAAGCTTTCCACAAGCTAGCTGAAAAAGGAGTTAAGTTAACTGCTCAAATGGTTCCAAATGATCCAGTTGAAGACTTCTTGAAGTTGCTCAAATAGTTTATAAATAAAAAAGAAAAATTTTAGGAGGAAATTGTCATGATACAATGGTGGCAAATTTTACTACTTACTTTGTACTCAGCTTATCAAATCTGTGATGAGTTGACGATCGTTTCATCAGCAGGATCACCAGTCTTTGCTGGTTTCATTACAGGACTTGTCATGGGAGATTTAAAGACAGGTCTATTTATCGGAGCTTCTCTTCAATTGACAGTGCTCGGTGTTGGTACTTTCGGTGGAGCTTCTCGTATTGACGCCACTTCTGGTGCCGTTCTTGCGACTGCCTTCTCAGTAGCACAAGGAATCAAACCAGAAATTGCGATTTCAACCATTGCCGTTCCGGTAGCAGGTCTCTTGACTTATGCAGATATCCTTGGTCGGATGAGTACAACTGCCTTTGCACACCGTATTGATGCGGCGATTGAACGCTTTGACTACAAAGGAATTGAACGCAACTACCTTCTCGGTGCTCTTCCTTGGGCTCTTTCTCGTGCCCTTCCAGTCTTCTTAGCTCTTAAGTTCGGTGGGGCTTATGTTCAATCTATTGTAGACTTTGTTGAACAATATAAATGGATTGCGAATGGTTTGACACTTGCAGGACGTATGCTTCCAGGTCTTGGATTTGCGATCTTGCTTCGTTACCTTCCTGTTCGTCGTAACCTTCACTACTTAGCACTTGGATTTGGCTTAACAGCAATGTTGACAGTGCTTTATAGCAACGTTCAAAGCCTTGGTGCTGCAGTGTCTAGCATTGTTGGTTCTGAAGTGTTCGCTAAACTTCCAAAAGAACAAGCTATTACTTTTGTTAACAACTTCAAGAGTGTATCTATGATTGGTATTGCCATTATCGGTATCTTCCTTGCAGTACAACACTTCAAAAACAGTCAACGTACAGTCGTAGCTGCTCCAGTAACTGAATCAGAAAGCGGGGAAATTGAAGATGACGAATTCTAATTACAAACTAACAAAAGAAGATTTTAAACAAATCAACAAACGTAGCCTCTTCACCTTCCAATTGGGTTGGAACTACGAACGGATGCAGGCTTCTGGTTACCTTTATATGCTTCTTCCACAATTGCGGAAAATGTATGGTGATGGCACTCCAGAATTGAAAGAAATGATGAAATTGCATACGCAATTCTTCAATACTTCACCATTCTTCCACACCATTATCACTGGTTTTGACCTTGCTTTGGAAGAAAAAGATGGTGTCAAATCAAAAGATGCGGTGAACGGGATCAAGACAGGTCTCATGGGACCATTCGCTCCTCTTGGGGACTCAATCTTTGGATCATTGGTACCAGCTATTATGGGTTCAATCGCAGCAACTTTGGCTGTTGCAGGAAACCCAGCCGGTATCTTATTGTGGATCGCTGTGGCAGTTGCTTATGACATTTTCCGTTGGAAACAGTTGGAATTTGCCTATAAAGAAGGGGTTAACCTCATCAACAACATGCAAAGTACCTTGACAGCTTTAATCGACGCAGCTTCTGTTCTTGGTATCTTCATGGTCGGTGCCTTGATCGCGTCTATGATCAATGTGGATGTCTCATGGATGCCACACATCGGGGATAAAGCTATTGATATCCAAGACATGCTTAATTTGATCTTCCCACGCTTGGTACCAGCTATCATCACAGGAGTGATCTACTGGTTGCTTGGACGTAAAGGTATGAACTCAACCAAGGCTATCTTGTTGATTATCGTCGCAGCTATTTCCTTCTCTGCCTTTGGACATTTCTTCTTTGGAATGGAATAATGGAGTAAGGTATGGCAAAACACCTAGTATTGGTCAGTCATGGTCGCTTCTGTGAAGAGCTCAAAGCCAGTACAGAAATGATTATGGGACCACAAGACAACATTCATGCCGTGGCCCTCTTGCCAGAGGAAGGTCCTGAGGAGTTTACAGCCAAGTTTGAAGCCTGTGTTGCAGACTTCGATGACTATATCGTCTTTGCGGATCTTTTGGGAGGCACTCCTTGTAATACGGTTAGTCGTCTGATTCTTGAAGGGCGCGCCATTGACCTCTATGCAGGGATGAACTTGCCAATGGTAATTGAATTTATTAATAACAGCCTGGTCGGAGGAGAAGAGGCTTATCCAGCGCGTGCACAAGAAAGCATCGTGAAGGTTAATGATCTCTTATCCAGCTTTGATGACGACGAGGATGAGTAAAATACGATAGCGAAAACCGCTTGAACATTCGGAATGGGGCTGGGACAATTGTCTCGGCCTCTTACCGCTTATAAGGCGAGTAGAAAAGAGGAGAAGCATGCTAGATTATACAAAAGAAGAACTGCTGGAACTGGGGGCTGAGATTACGACACGCGAAATTTACCAGCAACCAACAGTTTGGAAAGAAACCTATCGTCTCTATCAAGAGAAAGCAAAAGAAATCCAAGAGTTTTTAGAGGCTATTGGGAAGCGTCATGGCTACATCAAGGTCATCTTGACAGGGGCAGGGACATCAGCCTATGTGGGGGACACCTTGGTTCCGTATTTGCAGGAAGTGCACGATGAGCGCCATTGGAATTTCCAATCCATTGCGACGACCGATATCGTGGCGCATCCACAAATCTATCTCAAAAAAGAAGTGGCGACTGTCTTGGTTTCCTTCGCACGAAGTGGCAACTCTCCAGAGAGTGTCGCAACTGTGCAACTGGCCCAAGACTTGGTTGATGAACTTTATCAGATCACCATTACTTGTGCAGCAGAAGGAAAACTGGCCCAGCAAGCCCACGGAGATGAGCGCAATCTCTTGCTCTTACAGCCGAAAGAAACCAACGACGCCGGCTTTGCCATGACCTCCAGCTTTACCTCTATGCTCTTGACAGCCCTCTTGGTCTTTGATCCAAGTGAGGAAGAAATCAAGGAAAAACGAGTAGAAGAACTGATTCGTCTGTCAGAGCAAGTCTTGGAGGAAGACCGTGAGGTCAAGGAAGTTGTAGATTTAGATTTCGAACGCGTCATCTATCTGGGGGCAGGACCTTTCTTTGGGCTAGCTCACGAAGCTCAGCTCAAGATTTTGGAATTGACTGCCGGTAAAATCGCGACCATGTACGAGAGTCCTGTCGGCTTCCGTCACGGACCGAAATCCCTTATCAATGACCAAACTCTAGTTTTGGTATTTGGCTCCATTGATCCTTATACGCGTCAGTATGATCTAGATTTGGTTGGAGAAGTAGCAGGGGATCAGATTGCCCGTCAGGTCGTCCTCTTGACGGACCAAGCTGCAGGTATTGAGCAGGTACGAGAAGTGTTAGTAGAAGCTTCTGCAGACTCACTAGATATCTACCGTGCCTTCCCTTACATTATCTACGGTCAATTGATTTCTCTCTTGACTTCGCTCAAGGTTCAAAACCGCCCAGACACGCCATCACCAACTGGAACAGTCAACCGTGTTGTACAAGGAGTGGTGATTCACCCTTTTCACTAGAATGAATGATCTTGGAGGAGACAACTTGTGAAACACTATCAAAAATATCTATTTGGTCAACTGGACGGCCAAGACGTAGAAGCTTATCGCCTCGAAAATGACCTGGGTTATCAATTGTCTGTCATGACCTATGGGGCGACGATCTTAGAGTATGTGACGCCTGACAAACAGGATCAATTCGCCAATATTGTGTTGGGCTTTGACAATTTTGATGCCTATGTCGGCAATAGCCCCAAGTATGGAGCCAGCATTGGTCCAGTTGCTGGTCGGATCGCAGGGGCCAGCTTTGAGCTCAATGGTCAAACCTATCACTTAGAAGCCAATAATGGTGCCAACTGCAACCACAGTGGATCGACTGGCTGGGACAGCGCCTTGTTTAGCGTGGAATCCGTGACAGACCAAGAAATCACCCTGTACACAGAGCGTGCAGATGGTACCGGTGGTTTCCCTGGAAATCTCAAGATCTGGGTGACTTATGGCTTGACGGAAGCAGGGGAGTTGGAAATCAGCTATCGAGTAGAAACGGACCAAGATACTCTAGTTAATCCGACCAACCACAGCTATTTCAACCTATCAGGCAACTTCACACAGCCGATTAATGATCATGTCTTTCAGATCAACCATCAAGGGCTTTACCCTATCCATCCCGACGGTGTCCCTCTTCACACTGTGGACAAAGAAAGTCCGATCGTTCAGCATCTCTACCAAGCTATGCTCTTAGAGGATCTCTTTAAGGATTCGGATCCGCAAATCCGCCTGGTAGAAGGCTTGGACCATCCTTTCACTCTGCCAGAAGGGCATGAGAATGCAGGCTTTCTTTACCATCAGCCATCTGGACGTTTCTTGACCTTCAAGTCAGAAGCTCCCGTCTTGGTGGTGTATTCAGCTAACTTTGTGGATGATACTGTTTATCTGGAAGGGCAACCAATGGTTCAACACAATGGCCTGGCCTTGGAATTCCAAATCGTACCAGACGCCATTCATAGTGACCAAGCTGAAAAGGTTATCTTGAAAGCAGGTCAAGTCTTCACCAGCAAGACTAGCTACCATGCCATCGCTAAGAAATAGATAAGAAAGAGAGGGCGACAAACAAGGATGTGAAAACCTTGCTTGGAACCTCTCTTTTTTAGAAAAAATTTTTTAAAAAGACTATAAGGAAACTTTAAGCTTCCCGTCGTATACTAATACCATCATCAAAGACCTCCTAACTTTGAATGATAAAACTCCTAAAACTTTTTCATAATAATCTCCCTATAAGAGCCACCAAAACCGGTGGCTTTTTTTCTGGGAGTGAGACAGAACAATTTTTTAAAATTGCTTCGCTTCCTTATTTTTTGTCTCAGGTTGAAAAGGTTCCCCAAACCTTTTCAATTGTCTCACCCCCGCACAGGTCAAACAGTCTGGGAGACTGTTTGAGGTTTGCGGATATAGGAAACATCGTTTCCTCATTAGTAGGTAATCTTTGGAGCTATAAGAGCGAACAAAGATACCAATCAACCACTGCGTTATGTAATTATTACTAAACCTATTTCATCTAACCAAGCCTGATAGGGACGTAGACGAGTTTAGGTACATTGACGCAGTTCGAACGCTAGTGAGAACTACGATCCTTATTTCTTAACAAACGTTAGTGAGCTTAGGTACGTTGATGCAGTTTGAGCGGAGCGAAAACTACGTTCCTTATTCTTTACGAGTATCAGCGAGCTTAGGTACATTGACGCAGTTCGAACAACAGAGAGGACTACATTCCTTAAAAAGAAACAAGGTAGTTTAAGAGGGGAATCGATTCCCAATACCTAACAATCAATAATTAGTGAAATATTTGATAGAATATGATTTTAAATCATCAGAGGCATCATTTTTTGCTATAATAGACTGTATGAGTAGAATTTTAGACAATGAAATCATGGGCGATGAAGAGGCTGTTGAACGGACGCTGCGCCCACAATATTTGCATGAATATATTGGTCAAGATAAGGTTAAAGACCAGCTAAAAATCTTTATTGAGGCAGCCAAGCTTCGGGATGAAGCGCTGGATCATGTCCTTCTTTTTGGCCCTCCAGGGCTTGGGAAAACCACCATGGCTTTTGTCATTGCCAATGAACTGGGTGTCAATCTCAAGCAGACTTCCGGTCCTGTCATTGAAAAGGCTGGTGACTTAGTAGCCATCCTTAATGACTTAGAGCCGGGCGATGTCCTCTTTATCGATGAGATCCACCGTCTGCCTATGTCAGTCGAAGAAGTGCTATACAGCGCCATGGAAGATTTTTACATCGACATTATGATTGGTGCTGGCGAGACTAGCCGGAGTGTCCACCTGGATCTTCCTCCTTTCACTCTGATTGGGGCGACGACTCGAGCTGGGATGCTGTCCAATCCCTTGCGCGCTCGCTTTGGGATTACCGGACACATGGAATACTATGAGCAAGATGATTTGACAGAGATTGTCGAGCGGACCGCCGAGATCTTTGAGATGGAGATTACCCACGAGGCTGCCGAAGAGCTTTCTCTTCGTAGTCGGGGGACTCCTCGGATTGCCAACCGTTTGCTGAAGCGGGTGCGTGATTTTGCCCAGATTATGGGCGACGGCTTGATTGACGTCACCATTACAGACAAGGCCCTCTCTATGCTGGATGTGGACCATGAAGGACTGGACTATGTCGATCAAAAGATCCTGCGGACCATGATTGAGATGTACGGTGGCGGCCCGGTTGGCCTTGGGACCCTATCGGTCAATATTGCTGAAGAGCGAGAGACCGTAGAAGATATGTATGAGCCTTACTTGATTCAAAAAGGCTTTATCATGCGGACCCGGACAGGGCGCGTGGCGACCCGCAAAGCTTATGAACACCTGGGTTATCCCTACAATGGAGACTAGAAGAAGATGCTGACGGAAGAAGCGATAGTAGAGCAAATCCAAGCGGATCAAGAGATGATGACAGTCTTGGCTATTATTCGAGATCTCAACCTGGCAGATGCCTGGTTAGCAGCGGGTGCTGTGCGCAATTTTATCTGGAACCAGCTTTCTGGCAGATCAGGGTTTGACGCGTCGACAGATCTGGATCTGGTCTTTTATGACCCTACGATTAGCTATGAGGAGACTCTCCAGATCGAGCAGGAATTAAAGAAGACCTATCCCCAGTACGCTTGGGAAGTCAAAAATCAAGTCTACATGCACCAGCATAGTCCGGGGACAGCTCCTTATCGCAATGCCAGTGATGCGGTTTCCAAATACCCCGAGCAGTGTACGGCCCTTGCGGTTTGCTTAAGGAAAGATGGTCAGCTAGAGCTCTTTCTCCCCTATGGGGCAAGGGATATCGAAGATTTCGTCGTTCAGCCAACTCCACATTTTTTAGCTAGTCCCGAGCGTTTGGCGGTTTATACAGAGCGTATGCGGAAGAAAGATTGGAAACGCAAATGGCCAGCCCTTCAGATCATCCTGCCTGAATAAAAAAAGAAAGTCAGCCCACCTCAACGGTGGACAGGCTTTTTTCATCTTGCCTCAAAATTATAATTTTAGCAGATTATATTTTTCTCACATTCTGTTATAATAGAAAGGAGGTGCTGTCATGAAAAAAATTGTATTTGTGTGTTTAGGAAATATTTGTCGGAGCCCCATGGCAGAGTTTGTCATGAAGGATTTGACCAACCAGTATGAGATTGAAAGTCGTGCTACATCTAACTGGGAGCACGGGAACCCTATTCACCAAGGGACTCAAAAGATTTTTCGCAGTCATGGCGTGCCCTATGATGCGTCTAAAACATCTCTTCAAATCAGTGACCAAGATTTTCATACCTTTGATCTGATCTTAGGAATGGATGAGAACAATGTGGCTGACCTCAAACGAATGGCACCGCCTGGAACAGAGCACAAGATTCATCTCTTTGCAGGAGAAAGTGTCCCAGATCCATGGTACACAGGAGATTTCGAAGAGACCTATCGCCGTGTCCTAGCTGGTTGTCAAGAGTGGTTGGAACGAATAGAAGATTAGTTTCAGACATACTCCTTAAATGAGTAACCGGTTGAATAGAAACAGAATGAACAGAATATGGAAAAAATAAAAGAACTATATGAGACCTATAAGGTCTATGTTACGAGAGAGAATATTGAACGATTGTCCTTGGGGATTATTGTTCTGTCTGCTTTGTGGGTTTTTCTTTCCTCCATTCCTTTCGGAGGTGTTTTGACCCTCGATAAGGGAGCTATTCGCTACGACGGCAGTATCGTCCGTGGCAAGATGAATGGCCAAGGGACGGTGACTTTTGAGAACGGGGACACCTACAAGGGCAATTTTGTCAATGGGACCTTTAGTGGTTATGGAACCTTTACAGCCAAGGCTGGCTGGAAATATGAAGGTGAATTTGTCAATGGCCAACCAGAAGGCCAGGGAACCTTGACGACAGAACAAAATGTCGTTTATAAGGGAACGTTTAAACAAGGAATTTATCAAAATGCGAATTAAATGGTTTTCATTGGTACGGATAACGGGACTTCTTCTCGTTCTTCTCTACCATTTCTTTCAAAAAGTTTTTCCTGGTGGATTTATTGGAGTCGACATCTTCTTTACTTTCTCAGGATTTTTGATCACGGCTCTGCTGATTGATGAGTTTGCCCGTCATCAAAAAATTGATCTCAAGGGCTTCCTTCGACGACGCTTCTACCGGATTGTCCCTCCTTTAGTCTTTATGGTCTTGCTGGTCATGCCTTTTACCTTCTTGGTCAGACGAGACTTTATTGCTGGGATTGGGACGCAGATTGCAGCCGTCTTTGGTTTTGTGACCAACTTCTATGAGATGTTAAGTGGCGGAAGTTACGAAAGTCAGTTCATCCCCCATCTGTTCATTCATACTTGGAGTTTGGCTCTTGAAGTTCATTACTATGTCCTCTGGGCGCTCTTGGCTTGGTTTTTGGGTAAAAAAGCTAAATCAGTTGGCCAATATAGAGGCTATATCTTCCTATCTTCGACAGGTCTCTTTTTGGTGACTTTCCTGACCTTCTTTGTCGGAGCGCTGGTCACCAAGAATTTGTCCAATGTCTACTTTTCTAGTATCGCTCACGTCTTTCCTTTCTTTGTGGGGAGTGCTTTAGCGACAGTGACAGGGATTACAACGACCAGCCCAAATCTTACTCAATTAGTGAAGAAGCTATCTCTACAGAAGACGTTAGCGATTTTAGCGGGTGCTTTTCTAGTTTTATTGGTCTTGACCTTTATCCTTCCCTTTGATAGTGTTTGGACCTATTTATTTGGCTTTTTAGTAGCAACTCTTGCTGCATCTGTGATGATTGTGATGACGCGTGTCCTTCATGAAAAGACACCGAATCAGAAAGAACCAGCAGTAATTACCTTTATAGCAGATACCAGTTATGGGGTTTATCTCTTCCACTGGCCATTTTACATCATCTTTTCTCAATTAATGACCAATGGCTGGGCTTCTCTATTAACAGCGCTTGTATCCTTTAGTCTTGCTGCCTTGAGTTTCTATATTATTGAACCAACCTTGGCTGGACGTGAACCGAAGATTTTTGGGATCTCGATGGATCTCAGAAGTTTCACGAAACCACTCTTTTACAGCGCGATTCCCTTGACCTTGCTCATGTTTGGGATTGCACTCTTTGCGCCACGCGTCGGAGCCTTTGATGAAAACCTGATTACCGAAGGGCTTCGTCAATCCGACAGCAAGATGCAGATCACGCGTGCCCAAGTTGACAATGCTTCAGCGACTTCCTACAATGTATCAGATGGCGTGACCATGATCGGGGATTCTGTAAACCTCCGGGCATCAGATTATCTGAAACAAGTACTGCCAGATATCCAATTAGATGCTTTGGTGAGCCGCAATCTGGACTCGGGCTTAAAAGTATATGAAACAGATATTGCCAATAGAGTCTTACTCAAGAACGTGGTAATCGCACTTGGAACCAACTCTTCTAATAATTATCAAGAATTGTTGGATAAGTTTGTTCAAGAATTACCAAAAGGACATCGCTTAATCTTTGTGACCCCATATGATGGGCGTGAAGCCAATGATAGCAATAGCGTTACCGTTCAGACTCGACAGTATCAGCTGGAATTGGCTAAAAAATATGACTATGTCTATGTAGCAGACTGGTACCAAGTGGCTGTCGATAATCCAGAGATTTGGGCTGGAACGGATAATGTCCACTTTGGTTTAGAATCAGATGGTTCCATCGATGTTGGAGGAAACTTGTATGCCAACGTCGTGAAAGAAGCAGTTGATCAAGCCAATCAGGGGCCGGTTAAACCCTAAAATTTACTATATAATTTAAGCAATTTTCACTTGAAGAAAATTGCTTTTTTTAGTAAAATTAAGAAAACGCTTACAAAAATTGCGTGAAAATATTTGTTTGTGAAATTGAAGTGTGTTCTCAAAAAAATCCTTCAATTTTTTCTTGAAAATACTCCTGTATAGAAGGAGAAGGAGGGTTCATGGAAAAAAGTTAAAAAAATCTTTGTGAAACTATTTACAAATTTTCTAAAATAGAGTACAATAATATTGTGAAAAAATTAACAAATCGAAATTTCTTACACTATTCTTGAAAGTTTCTGAAAACAAGAAAAAGTTCCGGAAAAGGATAAGGGTTTCAAACATTGGAGGAAAGCATCAAATGGCTGATAAAAAAACTCTCTCACCTGAAGAAAAGAAACTCGCTGCTGAAAAACACGTAGACGAGTTGGTGCAAAAAGCACTCGTAGCGCTTGAAGAAATGCGCAAATTGGATCAGGAGCAAGTAGACTACATTGTGGCGAAAGCATCTGTAGCAGCTCTTGACGCACACGGTGAGCTTGCTCTTCACGCCTATGAAGAAACTGGTCGTGGAGTCTTTGAAGACAAGGCGACTAAGAACTTGTTCGCTTGTGAACACGTAGTAAATAACATGCGTCATACGAAAACAGTTGGTGTCATTTCAGAAGATGACGTCACTGGTTTGACCCTTATTGCTGAGCCTGTCGGAGTTGTCTGCGGGATTACTCCTACAACCAACCCAACTTCAACAGCAATCTTTAAAGCATTGATTTCCTTGAAGACACGGAACCCTATCGTCTTTGCCTTCCACCCATCCGCTCAAGAATCATCTGCTCATGCGGCACAAATCGTCCGCGATGCAGCGATTAAAGCAGGAGCTCCTGAAAACTGTGTGCAATGGATCACGCAACCATCTATGGAAGCAACCAGTGCCCTTATGAACCACGAAGGAGTTGCGACTATCCTTGCGACCGGTGGGAATGCCATGGTTAAAGCGGCATACTCATGTGGGAAGCCAGCTCTTGGGGTAGGTGCCGGAAACGTTCCTGCCTATGTTGAAAAATCAGCTAACATCCGCCAAGCAGCACATGATATCGTTATGTCTAAATCATTTGACAATGGTATGGTTTGTGCGTCTGAACAAGCGGTTATCATCGATAAAGAAATCTACGATGAGTTTGTTGAAGAATTCAAATCTTACCACACTTACTTCGTTAACAAAAAAGAAAAAGCCCTTCTTGAAGAGTTCTGCTTTGGTGTGAAAGCTAACAGCAAAAACTGTGCGGGTGCGAAATTGAATGCGGATATCGTTGGGAAACCAGCGGCATGGATCGCAGAACAAGCTGGCTTCTCAGTTCCAGAAGGAACCAATATCCTTGCGGCAGAATGTAAAGAAGTTGGTGAAAAAGAGCCTTTGACTCGTGAAAAATTGTCACCAGTCATCGCAGTCTTGAAATCTGAAAGCCGTGAAGACGGAATTAACAAAGCACGCCAAATGGTCGAATTCAATGGTCTTGGTCACTCAGCTGCTATCCATACAGCAGACGAAGAATTGACCAAAGAATTTGGTAAAGCAGTCAAAGCCATTCGTGTGATCTGCAACTCTCCTTCGACTTTCGGTGGTATTGGGGATGTTTACAATGCCTTCTTGCCATCATTAACACTTGGATGTGGTTCTTACGGACGCAACTCTGTTGGGGACAACGTTAGTGCCATCAACCTCTTGAATATCAAAAAAGTCGGACGCCGGAGAAATAACATGCAATGGATGAAACTACCTTCAAAAACATACTTTGAACGTGATTCAATTGAATACCTACAAAAATGTCGTGACGTTGAACGTGTCATGATCGTTACAGACCACGCTATGGTAGAGCTTGGTTTCCTTGATCGCATCATTGAACAGCTTGACCTTCGTCGCAATAAGGTAGTTTACCAAATCTTTGCAGACGTAGAACCAGATCCAGATATTACAACCGTTGAACGTGGTACAGAGATCATGCGTGCCTTCAAACCAGATACCATCGTCGCTCTCGGTGGTGGATCTCCAATGGATGCGGCTAAAGTAATGTGGCTCTTCTACGAACAACCAGAAGTGGACTTCCGTGACTTGGTTCAAAAATTCATGGATATCCGTAAACGTGCCTTCAAGTTCCCATTGCTTGGTAAGAAGACCAAATTCATTGCCATCCCAACAACATCTGGTACAGGATCTGAAGTAACACCATTTGCCGTTATCTCTGATAAAGCAAACAACCGTAAATACCCAATCGCTGACTACTCATTGACACCAACCGTTGCCATCGTAGACCCTGCTTTGGTATTGACTGTTCCAGGATCTGTTGCAGCAGACACTGGTATGGACGTTTTGACTCACGCGACTGAAGCTTACGTATCACAAATGGCTAGCGACTACACTGATGGTCTTGCTCTTCAAGCCATCAAACTTGTCTTCGAAAACTTGGAAAGCTCAGTGAAGAACGCGGACTTCCATTCACGCGAAAAGATGCACAATGCGTCAACTATCGCAGGTATGGCCTTCGCCAATGCCTTCCTCGGTATTTCTCACTCAATGGCCCACAAGATTGGTGCGCAATTCCACACAATTCACGGACGCACCAATGCGATCTTGCTTCCATACGTTATCCGTTACAACGGTACACGTCCGGCTAAGACAGCGACATGGCCTAAGTACAACTACTACCGTGCAGATGAGAAGTATCAAGATATCGCTCGTATGTTAGGACTTCCATGCTCTACACCAGAAGAAGCAGTAGAGGCTTATGCAAAAGCTGTTTACGAACTTGGTGAACGCGTAGGAATCCAAATGAACTTTAAAGCGCAAGGAATCGATGAAAAAGAATGGAAGAAACATTCTCGCGAATTGGCCTTCCTTGCTTACGAAGATCAATGTTCACCGGCTAACCCACGTCTTCCAATGGTAGACCATATGCAAGAAATCATCGAAGATGCATACTATGGTTACAAAGAACGTCCAGGACGTCGTAAATAAGGCGCTAGAGAACAACTGATGTTTATCAGCTATCCCTCGCTCAAAAGAGCGGGGGATTTTTCTTCATTTTAATGATAGAAATTTATTTTTGTGATCTGAAAATTGTCTTTTAAAAAAATCTAATAAATATGTTGCAAGCGCTTACCTTTATATGTTATAATATTCACAAAGTAAAGCTACAATAAAATGGTTTGATAAAACCAATAAAAAGGAGTCGCTTATGAAAGCAGCAACATATGTATCCGCAGGAAATCTTCAGTTGATTGATCAACCAAAACCAGTCATCAAGAAACCGACTGATGCAATTGTGCGTTTGGTAAAAACGACCATTTGTGGAACAGACCTCCATATTTTGGGTGGTGATGTTCCAGCCTGTAAAGAAGGAACCATCCTCGGTCACGAAGGAATTGGTATTGTCGAAGAAGTCGGTGATGCAGTCACGAACTTTAAGGTTGGAGATAAGGTCATTATTTCTTGTGTAACGGCTTGTAATACTTGCTACTACTGTAAACGTGGCTTGCCATCTCACTGTGAAGATGGAGGATGGATTCTTGGTCACTTAATTAACGGAACTCAAGCAGAGTATGTCCATATCCCTCACGCAGACGGCAGTCTCTATCATGCGCCAGCTTCTGTAGATGATGAAGCCTTGGTTATGCTCTCAGATATTCTCCCAACTTCTTATGAAATTGGGGTGCTCCCATCTCATGTGAAACCAGGAGACAACGTTTGTATTGTTGGTGCGGGCCCAATCGGCTTGGCAGCTCTCTTAACTGTACAATTCTTCTCACCAGCTACCATTATCATGGTAGACTTGTCTGAATCTCGTCTAGAAGCTTCTAAGAAGTTTGGTGCTACCCATACCATTTGTTCAAGTGATATTGATGAAATCAAGGCCTTTATCAATGAAGTGACCGATGGTCGTGGTGTTGATATCTCTATGGAATGTGTGGGCTATCCAGCAACCTTTGATGTCTGCCAAAATATTATCTCTGTCGGCGGTCATATTGCCAACGTCGGAGTGCATGGGAAGCCAGTTAGCTTCAATCTTGATGACCTTTGGATTAAGAACATCACGCTCAATACCGGTTTGGTCAATGCCAATACAACTGAAATGCTTCTTAATGTCTTGAAATCTGGTAAGATTGATGCGACGAAGTTGGTGACCCACCACTTCAAACTTTCAGAAGCAGAAAAGGCATACGAAATCTTCAAACATGCTGGCGAAAACAATGCCTTGAAAGTCATTATTGATAACGACCTCAGCTAAGAAGTTGGATAGATCCATCACCTAAATAAGATAGAAAAATGAGAGTGGGACAGAAATCGGTAATTCGTTAGAATTCGATTTCGTCGTCCCACCTCCGCACAGTTGAGTAGGGCTGTAAAAGCTGATGAAATCAGCGTAGTAGAGCCCACTCAACCACTGCGTCTTGCTCGACAATCAAAAAATAATTGAGAGGCTAGGACTTTTGTCCCAGCCTCATTTTTTTGCTTAAAAAGATCGTTTAAACAATAGAACATCCCAGCTATAGAATGATAGCTGGGATGTTCTATTGTTAAGTGAGATGATAAAGAAGTGTTACTATTTGCCTCGTTTGCGAGCGTATTCGTCAAAGGCGCCAGCGAAGGTTCCCATGAGTAGGGGAGTTGCGATTAGTCCAACAGTGATCCAGACGGATCCACCATCTACATGGCTGAGTTCCTGCTCGGATAAGCTTCTAAAACGTGATTCTTCGAGTTTCATGCTTGCTCCTTTCTAGTGCATGATGCCATTGATGATACTACGGCCAAAATCACGTCCAGAATTGTATAAAATATTCCATGTTTGAACGATGAATTTTGCCGAGTCAAAAACGGAGGCTCCTCCATCAATGGTCGCTAGTTCAGCTTCCGTTAGGCAAGTATAATGGATGCTTGTATCCATAGGTGTCCTCCTTAATGTAAGATCGTGTACAGTAAATCAATTGCCTCGTTCAGAATGGTGAAAGTGACCATGAAGGCAATAGCAAATTTAGGAAAGTACCCTTCTACCTGTTTGGGTGCTTTTTTATCAAGAATGCAGTATCCTGTCAAAAGGATGAGGGTGATAAATACCAGACTCATAGGTCTCCTCCTTTACCATTTCCGTGTCATATTACTATGAAATGCATCGATCAGTTTTGTTGTCCCGATATAAGCAGAAGAAAAACCGTAAGCGAAAACTAACAGAAAAGGGAGTCCCCCACCATTAATATCACTTAATTCTTCATGCGTGAGATCTTTAAATTGTACTTGGTCTATCATTGCTTTTCTCCTTCAAATTAATTATTTAAATGCTCCCCAAATGGCAGTTCCGACAGCTGTTACACCACCAGCAATAGAGCCAGATAGATAGGGATGAGCAATGATCCAAGCGATCAATGGGATAGCTCCCCCATCGACTTGTGTCAATTCTTCTTCTGCTAAGGGTGTGAATTTTTGTGTGAATTCTGTTGTCATTTAATTTTCCTTTTTCTTTCTTGTTTGTCGCCATCTAGCATCAACTGCTAGATAGATTGTAGCCGCAATGGCTAAATTAATCTGTGGTTGAAATGCAATCAGGTGTGCATCATGTAAAACAGTTAATGCGATGATGATTGCAAAGATTATAGTGTGGATAGGCCATCTCATATTTTAATAATCCTAATTTTTATTGAGAAGCAAAGCTAGGGTAATTTTCCAATAGAGCTAGCTTGTATGGGTAGCCTTTTATTCATCTTGTGTCAGCTAAGCTGATTAGATGAAGCAAGGATAAGGTCAATAGCCAATGCTGTGTTTTTCTTACGTTTCAAGGTTTTAGTTTAAAACAACATCAATGAAAGCAAGATTAATAGAACAAAAGCTTTGGTATTCTTTTTCATGTTCGGTATTCCCTTTCCTTATTTATTTGCGGAAGAAGTAATACAAAAACCATGGGATGATAATGGGAGTATAGTACATCTGTGGTCCTCCTTTCTTTTTGTTTGGTCACTTATACTATTCGTATAAAAATCTGGAAATGGTAAAAATTTCTTAAAAAATTTTAGAATGTTAGAATCTCTGAAACTAGTTTCAGAGGAATGGAAGAATAGTTTAAAATATGAAACTATTATCAAAATGGCTCGACAATATTGTAAGCGCTTTAAAAATACTATATAATAACTTTACAAGTACTCGAGTTGACGTAATAAACAAAGGAGATGGAATGTATGTCCAAGATCACAAAAGAAGAATTAATTCAACAGATCAAAGACGGCATTATCGTTTCTTGTCAGGCGCTTCCTCATGAACCTCTCTACACAGAGGCAGGAGGTGTGATTCCTCTCTTGGTCAAAGCAGCTGAGCAAGGAGGGGCGGTTGGAATCCGGGCGAATAGTGTCCGCGATATCAAAGAGATCAAGGAAGTGACAAAGCTTCCGATTATCGGAATCATCAAGAGAGATTATCCTCCTGAAGAACCATTCATTACTGCTACCATGAAAGAAGTAGATGAATTGGCCGAATTAGATATCGCAGTGATTGCCCTGGATTGTACCAAACGTCCGCGTCATGACGGTCTATCGATTGTCGACTTTATCCAGCAAGTGAAGGAGAAATATCCTGATCAACTCTTGATGGCAGATATCAGCACCTTTGAAGAAGGCTTAACAGCTGTCGAAGCAGGGGTTGACTTTGTCGGAACAACCTTATCGGGCTACACAGATTACAGCCCGAAAGTAGACGGACCGGACATTGACTTGATTCGCCAACTTTGCCAAGCGGGTGTCGATGTAATTGCGGAAGGTAAGATCCACTATCCTGCACAAGCCAAAGAAATTCATGACCTGGGTGTCAGAGGGCTTGTGGTAGGGGGAGCTATTACGCGACCTAAAGAAATTACAGAACGCTTCGTTGCGGCTTTAAAATAGAAAAAAGAACAGTAAAAAGAGACAAGGAGGAAGCCAGGAAGAGAGAAATCATCCAGTAGAAATGAGAATATTTAATAATCACCGTCCTCAGTGAGGATATACTAAGTAAGAGAAATCTTACCGCAAACGTGAGGAGAAATCACATGAAAATGAAAAAAGTACTGTGCTCGTTGGTAGCTGGTGCAGCGGTGCTAGCACTTGCAGCTTGTGGATCTGGAGGAGGATCTAAGTCTGAATCTTCAAGCGATAACTCTGGTAAAACAGAAATCACTTGGTGGGCCTTCCCAGTCTTTACTCAAGAGAAAGCTGATGATGGTGTAGGAACCTACGAAAAATCAATTATCGAAGCCTTCGAAAAAGCCAATCCAGATATCAAAGTCAAACTAGAAACCATCGACTTCAAATCTGGTCCTGAAAAGATTACGACAGCTATCGAAGCTGGAACTGCTCCAGACGTGCTCTTTGACGCACCAGGCCGGATTATTCAATACGGTAAAAATGGTAAATTGGCTGACTTGAACGACCTCTTTACAGAAGATTTTGTAAAAGATGTCAACAACGACAATATCATCCAAGCTAGTAAAGCTGGCGACACTGCCTACATGTACCCAATCAGTTCAGCACCATTCTACATGGCGATGAACAAGAAGATGTTGGAAGATGCAGGAGTTCTAGACCTTGTCAAAGAAGGCTGGACAACAGACGACTTTGAAAAAGTCTTGAAAGCTTTGAAAGACAAAGGTTACACACCAGGATCACTCTTCAGTAACGGTCAAGGTGGAGACCAAGGTACTCGTGCCTTTATCGCTAACCTTTACGGTGGTTCTGTAACAGATGAAAAAGTAACCAAGTATACAACAGATGATCCAAAATTTGTCAAAGGTTTAGAAAAAGCTTCTAAATGGATTGAAGATGGTTTGATGATGAACGGTTCTCAATTTGATGGTGGAGCAGACATCCAAAACTTCGCTAACGGTCAAACTTCTTACACCATCTTGTGGGCACCTTCACAAAACGGTATCCAAGCTAAATTGTTGGATGCAAGTAAAGTTGAAGTAGTCGAAGTACCATTCCCATCTGATACAGGCAAACCAAAATTGGAATACCTTGTCAATGGTTTTGCAGTCTTCAACAACAAGGATGAAAAGAAAGTAGCAGCAGCTAAGAAATTTGTTCAATTCATCGCGGATGACAAAGAATGGGGCCCTAAGAACGTTGTTCGTACAGGTGCCTTCCCAGTTCGTAGTTCATTTGGTAAATTGTATGATGACAAACGGATGGAAACCATCAGTACTTGGACTCAATACTACTCACCATACTACAACACAATCGACGGCTTTGCAGAAATGCGTACACTTTGGTTCCCAATGTTGCAATCTGTTTCAAACGGGGATGAAAAAGCAGAACCAGCTTTGAAGACCTTTACTGAAAAAGCAAACGAAACGATCAAGAAAAAATAGATCATCTATGAAACTCAAATGATCCTTTCATAGAAATAAGAAAGCATAGGCCCCCTCGATTTCTTATCTCCATGTGTAGATTGAAAGAGGGGGCCTTCGTGTTTTCGCTCTCCTAATTATCATATGTAGGAAAGGGCAGCGCTATCCGTTCCACATAGGAATCAAGGAAAAAATAGAAAAAGAACATCAGGAGGTGCCTTATTGTGAAGGTAAACAAAATCCGAATGAGGGAGACGCTGGTTTCCTACGCATTCTTAGCACCCATTTTAATCTTCTTTATTGTCTTTGTATTAGCACCAATGATTATGGGGTTTGTCACTAGTTTCTTCAACTACTCGATGACCTCCTTCAAATTTGTTGGTCTTGAAAATTATTCCCGCATGTTTGCGGATAAGGTCTTTATCAAGTCCTTGATCAATACTGTCATCATCGTTATCGGATCCGTTCCAATCGTAGTATTGTTCTCCTTGTTTGTGGCTTCTCAGACCTACCATCAAAATGCGATTGCGCGTTCCTTCTATCGTTTCGTCTTCTTCCTTCCAGTTGTTACAGGGAGTGTAGCGGTAACGGTTGTGTGGAAATGGATCTATGATCCGCTATCAGGGATTTTGAACTTTGTATTGAAATCTGGACATGTCATCAACCAAAACATTTCTTGGTTGGGGGACAAGCACTGGGCTTTGATGGCCATCATTATCATCTTGTTGACCACCTCTGTTGGTCAACCAATCATCCTCTACATTGCGGCTATGGGGAATATTGATAATTCTCTCGTCGAAGCAGCGCGTGTCGATGGTGCGACAGAACTTCAAGTTTTCTGGAAGATCAAATGGCCAAGCTTGTTGCCAACAACTCTTTATATTGCGATCATTACGACCATTAACTCTTTCCAATGTTTCGCCTTGATCCAATTGTTGACATCCGGTGGTCCAAACTACTCAACGAGTACCCTCATGTACTACTTATATGAAAAAGCCTTTAAGCTCTCTGAATACGGTTATGCCAACACCATGGGTGTCTTCCTTGCGGTGATGATTGCCATTATTAGTTTTGCGCAATTCAAGATCCTCGGAAACGACGTAGAATACTAAAGAAAGGAGCCTCAGATGAAACCAACACAAAAGAAACCCATCACTGCCTTTACAGTGATTTCAACGATCATTTTGCTCCTTTTGACAGTCTTGTTCATTTTCCCATTTTATTGGATTTTGACAGGGGCCTTTAAGTCTCAGCCAGATACCATTATGATCCCACCTCAATGGTGGCCAAAGACACCAACCATGGAAAATTTCCAACAGTTGATGGTACAAAACCCAGCCCTGCAATGGTTGTGGAACAGTGTCTTCATCTCTCTAGCAACCATGCTTTTGGTATGTATGACCTCTTCCTTGGCAGGATATGTCTTGGCTAAGAAACGCTTCTATGGGCAACGAATTCTCTTTGCTACCTTTATCGCAGCCATGGCCCTTCCAAAACAAGTTGTCTTGGTTCCATTGGTACGCATTATCAACTTTATGGGAATCCACGATACTCTTGCAGCGGTGATCTTGCCACTGGTCGGATGGCCATTCGGGGTCTTCTTGATGAAACAATTTAGTGAAAACATCCCAACAGAACTCTTAGAATCTGCTAAGATCGATGGTTGTGGAGAGTTGCGGACTTTCTGGAGCGTTGCCTTCCCAATTGTCAAGCCGGGATTTGCAGCCCTTGCCATCTTTACCTTTATCAACACCTGGAACGACTACTTTATGCAATTGGTAATGCTGACCTCTCGTCAAAACCTGACTATTTCACTAGGGGTTGCGACCATGCAGGCTGAAATGGCCACCAACTATGGCTTGATCATGGCTGGAGCAGCTTTGGCTGCGGTGCCAATCGTTACGGTCTTCCTGGTCTTCCAAAAATCCTTCACTCAAGGGATTACCATGGGAGCGGTCAAGGGATAAGCCGTCTGCTTGGACAAACGATAGTAGTGTACAGATACTTTTTTCTAGGCTGAGAGGTGTAGGGCTCTTGCAGGTTCTACACTTCATCGGTGTCCTAGAAGGGGCTAGGGAAGAAATCACTTGTTTTCTTTTCTCGTCCTAAGAAGTGTCGAAAGGAAAAGTGTATGATATTTGATGATTTAAAAAACATCACCTTTTACAAAGGGATCCATCCCAATCTAGATCAGGCCATTGATTTTCTCTATGAGCATCGGAAGGATTCTTTTGAATTAGGGAGATACGACATTGATGGGGATAAGGTCTTTCTCGTCGTTCAAGAAAACACCCTCAATAAAGAAGAAAGCAATCGCTTTGAGCACCACAAAAGATATGCCGATTTGCATCTTTTGGTAGAAGGACATGAGTTTTCGAGTTATGGATCTCGTGTGACAGGTGAGGCGCTCGCCTTTGATGAAGCATCGGACATCGGTTTTGTCCATTGCCAGGAGTCTTATCCACTTCATCTGGGTTATCATAATTTTGCGATTTTCTTCCCAGGGGAACCTCATCAGCCCAATGGTTATGCGGGTCAAGAAGAAGTCGTTCGAAAACAGTTAGTGAAAATTTTAATCGATTAAGAGAGTCAGAAAGGAGACGGTATGTCACAAAGAGAAACAGGATTGATCAAAACAGTTTTTAATACTGACAATCTGGTGATGCGAATCAGCGAGAAAATAGCGGACTTAGTCACAGTCAATCTTCTTTTTGTGCTGAGCTGTCTGCCGATTGTCACAATCGGGATCGCAAAGATTAGTTTGTATCAAACGGTTTTTGCCATCAAACACCAGCGTCGCTTACCAGTCATTCGGACTTATATCAACGCCTTTCGCGAAAATTGGAAGTTGGGCCTTCAGCTCGGAGGGATAGAGTTGCTCATTTCAGGAATCTGTCTCTTTGACTTGTTCCTCTTTTGGAGCCAGACAGCCTTGCCAATGCAGGTGTTAAAAGCTACGTGTTTAGGGCTCTTTATCTTCCTAGTTCTGGTCATGCTAGCGGCCTATCCAATTGCGGCGCGTTATCGATTGACTTGGACAGAGTGTCTACAAAAAGCTCTGATTGTATCTGGTTTGTATTTCCCATGGTTCTTCGTTATGGGGGCTCTCTTGTTGCTAGTAGCTATGGTATTTGTGACTTCTGTCTTAAGCTTTCTACTAGGACTCATGGTCTTCTTCTTGATTGGTTTTTCTAGCCTGACCTTCCTACAGGTTGGATTGATGGAAAAGATATTTGCTCGTTTTAAAGAATAAAAAAGAAAAATAGGATTTGGTAAACATTCGTGAAAGGAGAAAAGAATGTCAGATTTAAAAAAATATGAAGGAGTCATCCCGGCTTTTTATGCCTGTTATGATGACCAAGGAGAAATTAGCCCGGAGCGGGTACGTGCGCTGGTAGAATATTTTATCGCGAAAGGTGTGCAGGGCTTGTATGTCAACGGATCTTCCGGCGAATGTATCTACCAGAGCGTAGCCGATCGCAAGCTGGTCTTAGAAGAAGTCATGGCAGTGGCTAAAGGAAAATTGACCATCATCGCTCACGTGGCCTGCAACAATACCAAGGACAGCGTGGAATTGGCACGACATGCAGAAGAGCTAGGAGTAGATGCCATTGCGGCCATTCCGCCAATTTATTTCCGCTTGCCAGAATACAGTGTTGCCCACTACTGGAATGAAATCAGCGCAGCAGCACCAAACACAGACTTTGTCATCTACAATATCCCGCAATTGGCAGGGGTAGCTTTGACACCGAGTCTGTATAAAGAAATGTTGAAAAATCCACGGGTGATTGGGGTGAAGAATTCCTCTATGCCTGTTCAGGATATCCAGACCTTTGCTTCTTTGGGAGGCGATGACCATATCGTCTTTAATGGTCCAGATGAACAATTCTTAGGTGGCCGCCTTATGGGAGCAGGAGCAGGTATTGGAGGCACCTATGGTGCTATGCCGGAACTCTTCTTGAAACTCAATCAGCTGATTGCTGAGAAAGACTTGGAAACTGCGCGTGCCTTGCAGTTTGCCATCAATGGCATTATTGGAGTCTTGACGTCTGCTCATGGCAACATGTATGGCGTCATTAAAGAAGTCTTGCAGATCAATGAAGGTCTAGAACTGGGATCTGTTCGGAGTCCATTAAGTCCAGTAACTGAAGCGGACCAGGAAGTGGTTCAAAAAGCTGCTAGCTTAATCCGTGAAGTCAAGGAACGTTTCCTTTAAAAAAGAGTGTAAATCGGAAAGGAGAGGTGTATGGCCTATTACCTAGCGATTGATATCGGTGGGACCAATATCAAATATGGTCTGATTGATGAAGCAGAGAATTTGATTGAGTCGCATGAAATGCCGACAGAAGCTGAAAAAGGGGGACCTGGGATTCTAGGGAAAACCAAAGCTTTAGTAGAATCTTACCTCGAAGAAAATACCATCCTTGGAGTCTGTATTTCGTCAGCTGGGATGGTTGATCCCGATAAGGGGGAAATCTTTTATGCAGGCCCTCAGATTCCTAATTATGCAGGAACTCAGTTCAAAAAAGAAATTGAAGAGACCTATCATATCCCCTGCGAAATTGAAAATGACGTCAACTGTGCTGGTTTAGCAGAAGTCATGTCAGGGAATGGCCAGGGTGCTCAAGTTGCCGTCTGTTTAACGGTCGGTACTGGCATTGGTGGTTGTCTCTTGATCAATGGGGAGATTTTCCATGGTTTTAGCAATTCTGCCTGCGAGGTAGGTTACCTTCATCTTCAAGATGGCGCCTTCCAAGATTTGGCCTCGACGACAGCTTTGGTTGAATATGTTGCCAAGCAGCATGGAGATCCTGTTGAACAATGGAGTGGTCGTCGCATTTTTAAGGAGGCGACCCAGGGGAATACCATCTGTATGGCAGGAATCGATCGCATGGTTGACTACCTGGGCAAGGGACTTGCCAATATCTGTTATGTTGTCAACCCTCAAGTGGTTATTCTTGGTGGTGGAGTTATGGGACAGGAAGCTATTTTGAAACCAAAGATTTCAGCAGCCCTCAAAGACTCCCTCGTTCCAAGCCTAGCAGACAAGACGCAATTGGAGTTTGCGCATCATCAAAATACGGCAGGGATGATAGGAGCTTACTACCATTTCAAACAACAACAAGCCAGACGCAATTAAATCAAAAATGCTCACCACTTAGGTGAGCATTTTTTGAATGTAGACAAACTATTGTTTTACATAAAACAGCTAGATAATTTTCAAAAAAGGACTTATATCTATAGTCATTTAAGAAGATTAAAAACTTTCCGCGGTGAGAAAAGTTCCTGAAACACAAGTGTTTCAGGAACTCGGGAGTTTTGGGAGTAAAACAGTTCGGGGAACTGTTTTAGCCTGAGCCTAAAAATTAAAAAGCGAAGAGACTCAAAACGAATTGAACACGGGCTACGGATTGTGTCAAAAAGATAAGTTTTCCTAGAATCAAAAGATTCTGCGTCAAACTTCCTATTTTGACTATATCCGCAGACGCCCTTTGTATCTTGATTTAGTCATGGAACTTCTTCGAAGTTCGCTGACGTCCGTACTCACCTAAGGAAAGTTTTTTTAGAAGACTTTATTTCAATCTGAAACGCTCACCTAAGCAGTAAGCATTTTCTATTGAAAAGAAAAACCAGGTTGCAGAGAAAAGGATTCTCAGCTCCTGGTGATAAATCAGAAGACTAGCGTCTACGTGAATCGTAGCCATTGAGTTTTTTGTTTTCCCAATAGCTATTGAAAATTCTTTCTTTACGTTCCCGATCCATTTCGAGGAAGTGAGCATAGATTAAATCAATCATGGTTAAGAAGGGAAGGGTTGCCGTAATACGGTCGATATAGGTGCTTCCAGGTAGAGGAGCAACTGGTAAAATTTCCGTAAAGTCATCTTTGATAGCGTCTGGTTGAGCAGTAAGAAGAACGGTTTTTGCTCCCATTTCTTTAGCATCCAGAAGGCTATGGATAATCGAGCGGGTAGTTCCTGATAGAGAGAAGGCAATGACCAGGCAGGATTTATCCAAGATACTGGTCGTCCATGCAAAGCCGTCTTGATCGGTTAAGGCTTCGCAAACAACGCCCAGTCGAAGGAAGCGAAGTTTCATCTCAGAAGCCACCAATCCTGAGCTTCCTTTTCCAAAGAAGTAGACCCGATCTGCTTGAGTAATTAAGTTAGCGACTTCTTTGATTTGCTCATCTTTTGCTAGGGTTTCTGTAGCCTGAAGGACCTGCTGGTAGCGACGCAAGACATCCTGTGTTAATTCGCCGTGCGGGGATTGTTGCTTTTGAGATTTGGTTTCTTCGTTAAAGTGATATATAAATTCCCGGTAGCCTGTGAAGCCACACTTTTGGGAAAAACGGGTCAAAGCAGCTTTTGATACATGCAAAAGTTCCGTCACTCTAGACGAGGAAAGAGAGTGTTGCTGCGCTTCAGGAGATAAAAAATAGCGGGCAATGTCTAGCTCTAGCTCCGTCATTTCTTCTTGATGGCTCTTAATAATGCTTCGGAGATCACGATCTTGTTTCACAGCAGTCCTCCTTTCAACCGAGGTTACACCCGGAGAAAATCCTATAATATATTTCACAGTATAACATAAAAAACCGGGATATACAAGGAATACGACCAGCGAACGACTGAAAGAAGGAACAGAATCCGTATCTTTTTTGAATCACCTTTGTTAAAAAAATAACCTCTAGAAACAAAGGAAAGACGCTGAAAAAAGTTGATGAAATATGTTATAATTTACACAAGAATTTGTTCCTTCTCATAAAGGAAGAGGTAAGGAGGTGGAGTGATGGCCAACGCAACTCTCGAAATGATGCAAGAGATTGAAATGGCGGCAGAAGCCGTTGTCGCAAGTTACGAGGATCAGGTCCAAGATTTGCGCCAACAGCTAGGTGATCACCTACAGGAGGTAGCAGCATCCTACGACAAAGAAACTGCTAAGCTGGTCGCAGAGCGGGAAGAGTCCTCGAAAGCGACGATTGCTAGCTTGGAAGCAGACCTGGCAGTGACCAGTCAACGCAATGACGAAAAGGTGCAGCAAGCTATGACAGATAAGCGCTCAGCTTTGGTAGACGAAATTGTAGAAAAGGTGGTAGCAACCTATGGCAATTAGTCCAATGCAACACCTTTCTCTGGTTTTGCCCACAAATCTAATGGACGAGCTTCTCTTGTCGCTCCAGTCAGAGGAATCCGTCCAAATCTATGATTTGAGCGAGCAAGAGGATTGGCAAGTTGCCTTTCAGACGAGTGATGGGTCCAAAGGATCAGCTCTAAGAATGGATGAACTAAGACGTCGGGAAGAGCAGTTAGAAAAGGCTATTCAGGCCCTGGAGCCTTTTATTCCTCAGAAGAAGGGATTAGAAAAACTAAAAGAAGCTCCCTTGTCCTTGTCTTTTCACGATTTAGAGTCTCATGGGGTCATCCGTGATGAGCAACGTCTTTTACAGTCCGTACAAAAACAATTGGCTGTCTTAGCAAAGGCTCGGGATCGCATCCAGCAAGCCCAAGAGGAAATCGCCTCTTTAGAAAAATGGGCTGCCTTGACGACAACACCTGACCAGCTCAAGCGTTTCCGTTATGTTCGTGGTTTAATCGGTACCATTCCGAATAGTGAACAGGATCAGGCGCGACAAGCCTTGCTGGCTCATCCAGATGTAGAGGTCGATGTGGTCTTTAGCTCGGAAACGGAGCATGGGGTGGTAGTCTTGTATAAGTCTGGGGATTTAACAGACCTTCAAGATACGCTGACCAGTTCGCATTTCAAAGAGTTTGATTACCAAGGAGAAACGCTACCAAAAGAACGTTTGGAGCAACTCAAGAGAGAAATCAAAGAACAAGGTGCTGTCGAAGCAGCTACGTTGGAAACGCTCAGTCAAGCCAAGGAAGACCTCAACCAGCTCAAGTATCAACTCGATTATGTCTTGAGTCTAGGAGCCCGGGAAGAGGCCAAAGGCTCTCTTGCCAGTACAGCCCATTTGGTTGCATTAGAAGGATGGATTGAAACTACTCAACTAGAAGCTTTAAAAGCCAAACTTCAAAAGGAGTTTGGGAACCAAGTCGTCTTGCAGACACGTGAAGTCGCTCAAGAAGAATGGGACCAGGTGCCCATCAAGCTGAAAAACAATGCCTTGGTGGAGCCCTTCGAGTTAGTGACAGAGATGTATGCCTTGCCCAAGTATTACGAGAAAGATCCGACCCCAATCGTCTCCCTCTTCTACTTTGTTTTCTTCGGCATGATGGTAGCAGATATCGGCTATGGTCTCTTGTTGACATTGGCAACTGGCTTTGCTCTAAAAGCTTTCCAGCTTCAGCCGAGCGCAGCAAAAAACCTTCGATTTTTCTGCCTCTTAGGAATCTCGGTAGCCCTTTGGGGAGTCGTCTACGGTTCCTTCTTCGGCTTTGAGATGCCCTTTGCTTTGATCAGTACGACGACCAATGCCATGACTATCTTGATCCTATCGGTTGTCTTTGGTTTCATCACCGTTTTGGTCGGTCTCTTCCTAGGTGGAATGAAAAACGTTCGCCTGAAAGACTATACGGAAGCCTACAACGCAGGCTTTGCCTGGGTCTTGATCTTGTTAGGCTTGATGCTCTTAGCAGTCGGAAACATCCTACCAGGTTTATCCTATCTAGTCCCCATTGGCCAGTGGCTAGCCATTCTCAATGCGATTGGCATTTTGGTCGTGTCCATTGTCAGTGCAAAGAAATTATCAGGACTTGCAGCAGGTCTCTTTAATCTTTACAACGTCAGTGGCTATGTCGGAGACTTGGTCAGCTTTACTCGTTTGATGGCGCTTGGTTTATCAGGGGCCAGCATCGGTTCAGCCTTTAACCTGATTGTCAATCTCTTCCCAACCCTGGGACGATTCACCGTCGGCCTTGTCCTCTTTGTCCTCCTCCATGCCATCAACATGTTTCTGTCCTTTTTATCAGGCTATGTGCATGGAGCACGTTTGATCTTTGTCGAGTTCTTTGGCAAGTTCTACGAGGGTGGTGGCAAGCCCTTCCGACCTCTAAAACCGTCGGAACGCTATGTCAAAACAAAAAAATAATTCAGTAAATCAATCATAAAAAAATTTTATAGGAGTATATTCATGGAATCTTTAGCTTCATATTTCTCAACCCATGGGGGTGCCTTCTTTGCGGCACTTGGTGTAGCCATTGCAGTGGCTCTTAGTGGAATGGGTTCAGCCCTCGGTGTTGGTAAGACCGGTCAAGCAGCTGCCGCACTATTGAAAGAACAGCCAGAAAAATTTGCCCAAGCCTTGATCTTGCAATTGTTGCCAGGTACACAAGGTTTGTACGGTTTCGTTATCGGGATCTTGATCTGGTTGCAAATTAAGCCAGATATGGCTCTTGAAACAGGAGTTGCTTACTTCTTCACAGCCCTTCCAGTAGCGATTGTCGGCTATTTCTCAGCGAAACACCAAGGAAATGTCGCAACTGCTGGGATGCAAATCTTGGCAAAACGTCCAGAAGACATGATGAAAGGGGTTATCCTTGCGGCCATGGTTGAAACCTATGCCATCTTGGCCTTCGTTGTGTCCTTCCTTTTGACTCTTCGCGTCGGCTAATCTAGACACACCTCAGTCAAAGAAGAGGAATGTTCTCTTCGTCTATTATCGGTGGTGAAGAACTCCAAAGGAGGAAATAAAAACAATGACGGATTATTCCCAATTAAAGGATTCCATCCTTGAACAGGCCCATGAAAAAGGCCGGAAATTAGTGGCAGAAGCGACGGCCAAGGTTCAAGCAGAGTCCCAGTTGCAGGAAGCTCGTTTGGTAGAAGAAAAGTTACACCAACGGGCGGTTCAATTGCAGACCATTGAGCGCCGCTTGCAACGTGAAAGCCAACAAATCGAAAATCAAAAGCGCCAATCGACATTGGTCACCAAGCAACGGGTCTTAAAAGAGTTGTTTGCGGATGCCTACCAGAAAATGGCGACTTGGTCACGCCAAGAAGAGCTCGCATTTCTGCATCGCATTCTTCCTCGCTATGCAGATCAAGCAATGGTCTTAACGTTTGGTGCTGTGACGGCAGAAAAATTGACAGATCAAGATCGTCAGGATTTGATAGAGGCCTATCCACAGCTTCAATTAGTGAAAGAAACACTTGCCCAAGAGGCTGGTTTTGTCCTTTCCTTTGGCAAAGTGGATGCCAGCTACCTCTACCGTGATTTGGTTGATGCTGTGCGGGAGGAGCAGAGCTTCCATATGGCAGCCAGCATTTTTAAAGAAGAGAAAAACTAGGAGGGGCTATGAGTGAACGGACGTATTCTCAAGTAAATACCGGGATTAGTGTACGTGAAGCTAGTTTTTTGAGCCCGGCTCAGTTTGATGCCCTTCTGAACAGCTCCGATGCAGAAGCGCGTGCTAATCTCTTGCAAGGGACGGCCTATGCCTTGGAGGCAGATCAACTGCGTCAAGTCCAAGTGGTCGAGCAAGCCTTGATGAAGCACCTTCTAGCAGAGTACGATTGGGCTTATCAGGCAGCTCCGAACCCTGCGGTAGTCGACCTCTTTGCCCTCAAGTACACCTATCACAATCTCAAGGTCTTCTTGAAAGAGCGAGCAACGGGGCGGGATTTGAACTTCCTATTATTGGATGCAGGTCCCTATTCCTTAGCAGTTCTTGAACAAGTAGCCAAGACCTTTTCTTCAGAGAACTGCCCAGAGTTTATGGCTCAAGAAGTCGCAGCAACCTGGCAGGAATATGTCGACTATCAGGATATTCGGGTTCTGGAGATCGGCATGGATTTGGCTTACTTTGATCATCTCAAACGCTTGGCGAAAGATCTGGACCATCCACTTTTAGAATCGCTGGTCACCTTGACCATTGATTGTTACAATGTCATCACAGTTGAACGAGCCCTCAGTTTGAAAAAGCCGAACAGCTTTATGAAGCAACTCTTGTCCGATGCAGGGACCCTCTCAGCAAGAGAAGTCATCCAGTGCGTCGAACAGGGAAACCTCATCAGTTGGTTCCAACAAGTCAATCCCTTGCCTTATGATGTGGAATTGACACAGTATGAGGAGCAGATGCGAGCAGGCAGAGTAACTGCTGAGACAGTGGAATACCTGGAGCATGTGCTTAAGTACCGAATATTGGAACAAGCTTCCTTTGAGATAGACGGGCCCTTGCCTTTAGCTCGCTATCTCTTTGGAAAAGAGCTGGAGGTGAAGAACCTTCGTTTGGTCTTGACGGGTCTGGATAATCAGCTCCCGATTGACAAAATAAAAGAAAGGATGAGACCAATCTATGGCCAGTAAAACGCAAAAAATTGCCGTTGTGGGAAACCGTGATGCCATCCTTCCTTTTCAAATGATTGGCTTTCAGACCTTTCCCGTAGCAGAGGCTCAGGAAACCATCAATACCTTACGTCACTTGAGCCAAGAAGATTTTGGCATCATCTATCTGACGGAGGATATGGCTCAGGAAATCCCAGATACCATTGCCCACTATGATCGCCAAGTAACCCCAGCCGTCATCTTAATCCCTACTCATAAGGGAACGACTGGACTGGGACGGCAACGAATTCGAGACAATGTCGAAAAAGCAGTTGGACAGGATATTTTATGAGAACAAATGAATTTGGCCAAGCGATTGGCGATGCCATGCCTGATTTTACACCAGGGCGTTTGCCAGCTATTGAGCGGATCGAGGGTCGCTATACTGTGATCGAACGCCTCTCAAAAGAAAAACATGGAGCAGATCTTTATCAGGTCTACGGGCCGGACTCTCCAGCAGCGATGTGGACCTTTCTGTTCAAAGGCCCTGCCCGCAATGAAGAGGAGTGGGACCGCTTATTGGATGATCTCATGACAGATCAAGGTCGCTTTTACTATGCGATTGTAGACAAAGATTCAGGCAAGGCTTTGGGGACTTTCTCTCTCATGCGGATCGATCAAGCTAATCGGGTGATCGAAGTCGGAGCAGTGACCTACTCACCAGCGCTCCAAAAGACACGCATGGCTACGGAAGCCCAGTATCTCTTAGCGCGCTACGTGTTTGAAGATTTAGGCTACCGCCGCTATGAGTGGAAATGTGATGCCTTAAACCAAGCATCTCGCAAAGCAGCTGAGCGCTTAGGGTTCACCTATGAAGGCTGTTTCCGTCAGGCTGTTGTTTATAAAGGTCGTACCCGTGATACAGACTGGTTGTCCATCATTGACCAAGAATGGCCAGCTATCAAACAGCGCTTCGAAGCCTGGTTGGATCCAAGCAATTTCGATGCCAATGGCCAACAAAAGCAAGCTCTAAGAGAGATAGCACAAAAGTAAAACAAAGAAACAAAGGATTCCCAGGAGGAATACATGACTCAAGGAAAAATTATTAAAGTTTCCGGTCCCTTGGTGGTCGCATCAGGGATGCAGGAGGCCAATATCCAAGACATTTGCCGGGTCGGCGATCTTGGTTTGATTGGCGAAATTATTGAGATGCGGCGGGACGAAGCCTCTATCCAAGTATATGAAGAAACGTCTGGAGTTGGTCCAGGTGAACCAGTGGTAACAACCGGAGCTCCCCTCTCTGTCGAGTTGGGACCAGGCTTGATTTCTCAGATGTTTGACGGGATCCAACGCCCCTTGGAACGCTTCCAAGAAGTCACCGCCAGTGACTTCCTTATTCGTGGTGTGCAAGTTCCAAATCTAGACCGTGACACCAAATGGACCTTCGAGCCAAGTGTGGCAGAAGGAACAGAGGTAGTTGCCGGAGACATCGTCGGTACCGTTCAAGAGACCAATATGGTGGAACACCGTATTATGGTGCCCTTCGGTGTCAGTGGACGTGTGACCAAGATCACAGCAGGTTCTTACACAGTAGAAGAGCCGGTTTATGAGATCGAGCAGGCTGATGGTAGCCTCTTTACTGGTACTTTGATGCAAAAATGGCCGGTTCGTCGAGGCCGTCCCTTTGCACAAAAACTGATTCCAGTAGAGCCTTTGGTTACAGGCCAACGGGTCATCGATACCTTCTTCCCTGTGACTAAGGGTGGAGCTGCAGCTGTTCCTGGTCCTTTCGGAGCTGGGAAAACAGTTGTCCAACACCAGGTGGCCAAGTTTGCCAATGTAGACATCGTAATTTACGTAGGTTGTGGGGAACGTGGAAACGAAATGACGGACGTTCTGAATGAATTTCCAGAATTGATCGATCCGACGACCGGTCAATCCATCATGCAACGGACCGTTTTGATCGCCAACACTTCGAACATGCCGGTGGCAGCGCGTGAGGCTTCCATCTACACAGGGATTACTATTGCTGAATACTTCCGTGATATGGGCTATTCCGTTGCCATCATGGCGGACTCTACTTCTCGTTGGGCAGAAGCTCTCCGTGAAATGTCTGGTCGTTTAGAAGAAATGCCAGGGGATGAAGGATACCCAGCCTATCTTGGTAGCCGGATTGCTGAATATTACGAGCGTGCAGGTCGGGTTAAGACACTCGGAACCACTGCGCGTGAAGGTTCGATTACCGCCATCGGTGCCGTTTCCCCTCCAGGTGGAGACATTTCAGAGCCGGTGACCCAAAATACCCTGCGGATTGTCAAGGTTTTCTGGGGACTAGATGCTCAGTTGGCCCAACGCCGCCACTTCCCAGCCATCAACTGGTTGAGTTCTTATTCCCTTTACCAAGATGAAGTGGGCCAATATATCGATCAGCATGAGCAGATTAGCTGGGCAGAAAAAGTCACCCGCGCTATGAACCTGTTGCAAAAAGAGAGTGAATTGCAGGAGATCGTCCGTTTGGTTGGTCTGGACTCCTTGTCTGAAAAAGACCGCTTGACCATGAATGCAGCCAAGATGATCCGCGAAGACTACCTGCAACAAAATGCCTTTGATGAGGTCGATACCTATACCTCTTTCAGCAAGCAGGTGGCCTTGTTGACCAACATTTTGACCTTTGACCAAGAAAGTCAAAAAGCGCTGGAATTGGGAGCTTACTTCACAGAAATCATGGAAGGAACTGTAGGCCTTCGGGACCGCATTGCCCGGAGCAAGTTCATCCATGAGGATCAGTTGGCCACCATCCAAGCTTTGAAAGAAGAAATCGTAGCAACCCTACACCAAATCGTCGCAAAAGGAGGAGTAGACAATGAGCGTGATTAAAGAATACCGTACTGTCAGCGAAGTTGTTGGCCCCTTGATGATTGTTGATCAGGTCGAAGGGGTTCACTACAATGAGCTGGTAGAAATCAAGCTCCATGACGGAACGACCCGCCAGGGACAAGTCCTCGAAGTCCAAGAAGACAAGGCTATGGTCCAGCTCTTTGAAGGATCTAGCGGGATCAACTTGGAAAAAGCCAAAGTCCGCTTTACCGGACGTCCCCTAGAACTCCCAGTGTCTGAAGACATGGTGGGACGCATCTTTAACGGGATGGGCAAACCCATCGATGGCGGTCCAGAGATTATCCCAGAAAAGTACTTGGACATTGATGGGCAAGCCATCAATCCTGTTTCGCGGGACTATCCGGATGAATTTATCCAGACAGGGATCTCAGCTATTGACCATTTGAACACCCTAGTTCGGGGGCAAAAGCTTCCGGTATTCTCTGGATCAGGGCTTCCTCATAAAGAATTGGCTGCTCAAATTGCTCGTCAAGCGACGGTGCTTAATTCGGAAGAAAACTTCGCCGTGGTCTTTGCGGCCATGGGGATTACCTTCGAAGAAGCCGAATTCTTTATGAACGACCTGCGGGAAACAGGTGCGATTGATCGCTCTGTCCTCTTCATCAACCTAGCTAATGACCCAGCTATCGAGCGGATTGCCACTCCTCGGATCGCCTTGACAACTGCCGAGTATTTGGCCTATGAAAAAGACATGCACGTCTTGGTTATCATGACCGATATGACCAACTACTGTGAAGCCCTTCGGGAAGTATCCGCTGCCCGCCGGGAGGTTCCAGGACGTCGGGGCTATCCAGGTTACCTCTATACTAACCTTTCAACCCTCTACGAACGTGCGGGACGCTTGGTTGGAAAGAAAGGATCTGTGACCCAAATTCCGATCCTCTCCATGCCAGAAGATGACATCACCCACCCCATCCCTGACTTGACAGGCTACATCACGGAAGGTCAGATTATCTTGTCCCGCGATCTCTACAATAGTGGTTATCGTCCACCGATCAATGTTCTTCCCTCCCTTTCCCGTTTGAAGGACAAGGGTTCTGGTGAAGGCAAGACTCGGAAAGACCATGCAGCGACCATGAACCAGCTCTTTGCGGCTTACGCCCAAGGGAAACAAGCCAAAGAGTTAGCCGTGGTGCTTGGAGAATCCGCCTTGTCCGATACAGACAAGCTCTATGTCAAATTTACGGATCGCTTTGAGAAGGAGTACATCAACCAAGGCTTTACCACCAATCGGACCATTCAAGAAAGTCTGGATCTAGGTTGGGAATTGCTGGCTATCTTGCCACGGACAGAGCTCAAGCGGATCAAGGATGACATGATTGACGAATACCTCCCAAAAACTTCTCAGGAAGCACAAGCCTAGGAGTAGAAAGGAGGAAGTCAAATGGCACGATTAAATGTCAAACCCACTCGGATGGAGTTAAACACCCTCAAAGAGCGTCTGAAAACGGCAACCAGAGGACACAAACTTCTCAAGGACAAACGAGACGAGCTCATGCGACGCTTCATCGAATCAGTCCGTGAAAATGACCGACTCCGCCAGAAGGTTGAAGCCGCTCTGATTGGCAATATGCAAGAATTTGTCCTGGCCAAATGTCTGGAAAATGACCTCATGGTCCAGGAAATCTTTGCAGTTCCAACGCGGGAAGTCAGCCTGCATATCGAGACGGAGAACATCATGAGTGTGCGTGTGCCCAAGATGCATGCCCATATTGACAATCCATATGGAGACGATGAGGGAGACGTGGTCTACAGCTATGTGGCTTCCAATAGCCAGATGGACAATACCATTCAAGAAATGGAAGAACTCCTTCCAGACCTGTTGCGCTTAGCAGAGATTGAAAAAACTTGTCAGCTCATGGCCGATGAGATCGAAAAGACACGCCGTCGGGTCAATGGACTGGAGTATGCGACTATTCCAGACCTCAAGGAAACCATCTATTATATCGAAATGAAACTCGAAGAAGCCGAACGCGCCAACCTGGTCCGAATCATGAAGGTCAAATAAGATACAAAGCCCGCAAAATGCAAGGTGAAAATGTGGAGCAGGACAGAAGCACTGTTGTATAGAATGCTTCGTTGTCCTTCCCCCACAAGGCTGATTAGGATTTTTCCGAGCTCTTAAAGCGAGAGAAAAATCCAATCAGCTACTGTGCCTTTGAAGTTAGTACTATTACAGTTTGCGTTTTTCACACAGCATTTAGGGCGTATTCAATTAATAAGATACAAGCCGTTAAAAACAGCACCCCAAGTGATGTCTACAAGACACGAACTTGGGGTGTTTTTTAGCTTTTATTCAACTGAAAAATCTTTCAAAATTCCCTCGTTCATGGCTTTCAAAGGCTTCTGATACAATGAATTTGTTTGATTATCCAAATAGTACTAACTGTCATTAATTGTTAAGAGAATGTAACAAGAAAGGACTAATGTTACAAATTAGGGTCAGTTAGATTAAAAGAAAAGAAGAGCCATTTTAAAGACAAAAAATGTGGTAGAATATTAAATGTATCTGTCTGGAGATAAATCTCCGATAATAAGAAAACGAGGAAAGAACGTATGAAGAAAGTAAATAAAAAGGCTTTAATTGCTTCGACTGTTGCTATGGCGGTCTTGCCATTTACAACTGGTAAAGCAGAATCAAATGGAGATTGGGTTGCCCGTTCTGTAGATGAAATTCGTGCAGATATTTCAACTTCAGAAAACAAACAAACCTACACCATCAAATATGGGGATACCCTAAGCACGATTGCGGAAGCTTTGAATGTTGACGTAACTGTTTTGGCAAACTTGAACCAAATCAGCAACATTGATTTGATTTTCCCAGGAACTGTCTTGACAACAACTGTCAATGATCAGAACCAAGTGACGGGTGTAGAAATCCAAACTCCTACAGCAGGTAATGCTGATGCAACTGTGACAACTTCTGCTGATTTGACAAACAACCAAATCAAAGTAGACAATCAAACTGTTGCAGTGGGTGATTTGACAAAACCAGTAGCAGATGAAAGCAACCAAGCTGTAGAACTCCCTCAAGCACCTGCAGTTGTAGCAGCAGTGGCAGAGCAAGTATCAGAAAGCTTGTCAACTCCAGAAGCACCAGCTGAAACACCTGCACCAGCAGCTCCAGTAGCAGAGGAAGCACCAGCACCAGTTGTTGAAGAAGCACCAGCACAACCTGCTGCAGCGCCAGCTGAAGTAGCGGCTCCTGTAGAAGCACCAGTTGTTGAGGAAGCCCCAGCGGCTCCAGTAGCTGAACCAGCTCCAGTCGTAGAAGTTCCAGCAGAACCAGAAGTTACTGCGGTTGCTTCAACACCACAATATGGTGCACCAGCACCAGTTGTTGATACGACAGCTTCAACTCCTTCAACAGCAACTCCAACTTCAAATGAAGGTCTTCGACCTCAAACAATTAAATTCAAAGAACAAGTGATTAATGAACTTGGCTTGACTGATATCGGTGGTTACCGTCCTGGTGACCCAGAAGATCACGGTAAAGGTCTTGCGATTGACATTATGGTTCCAGAAAGTTCAGCGATCGGTGACCAAGTAGCTCAATATGCAATCGATCACATGCAAGAAAATGGCATTTCTTACATCATCTGGAAACAACGTTTCTATGCTCCAGTAAATAACATTTATGGACCAGCAAACACTTGGAATGAAATGCCAGACCGTGGTAGCGTAACAGAAAATCACTACGACCACGTACACGTATCATTTTACGAATAATTAAGATATAGCAAAGAATCAGGAATGTCCTGATTCTTTTTTTGTATAAAAAATAGATCCCATTGCTCAATGGGACCTAGTGGATTAAAGGATGATATCAGATTTTTCTACTTGATAGAGAGCCATACTCATAAACAAAGCAACAACAAGAAGAATAAGAATACCAGGTGTCCAAGAGTGGAAGATTTGTTGGCTTGAACCAAATAAGATAGGCCCAAGTGCAGCAAAGACGTATCCTCCTGTTTGAGCTAGTCCAGAGAGCTGAGCAGTTTTCTCAGGAGAGCTAGACTTCATGGAGAAGGTAACCATGAGGTAAGGGAATAAGATACTCGTAAAACTTCCGATCAAGATATTCAGGATCAACCAGTAAATGAAGTTGTCTGTCTTTAGTAACAGCATGGCAATTCCAGTAAAACCAGCTAAAACAGTTGTTATCAGCATGGTGCGACGGTTTCGTTCAGAAAGGCTGGTGGTGAGACTTGGAATGGTCATAGAGAAGGGAAGACTCATCAGGGTGAATACAGATGCTAAAATTCCTGCATTGGCTTGACTGATGCCGGCTTGGGTCGCCATGGTAGGAAGCCAGGTCATAGTGGTATAGAATAAGAGAGATTGTAGACCACAGAAGAGCATGATAGCCCAGACCTTACCATTCTTATACCAGCTAGTCTTATTTTCATTAGAAGAAGAGCTTTTTTTCAAATAATGATTGTGACGAGCATTGGGGACCCAGATCATAAGAGCGACTGCACAGACAACTGTCAGCACCCAGACTAGGCCTTGCCAAGAGGTAGCTTGAGTAATAGGAACAGCGACAGAAGAAGCTATTGCAGTAGACAAGCCCATTGCAGTGATATAAAGGGTTGTTAAGAAGCCAAGACGTTTTGGCTCATTGGCTTGGATCAAGCTTGGTAGAAGGACATTGATAAAGGCAATAGCAGCACCAATCAAAAGAGTTCCCACATAGAGGAGAGGCAGATTGATGGTGCGTAGAGCAGATCCAATCGTCATCAGGATCAAAACTCCAAGAAAGAGTCGCTCAATCCCAAAGCGTCTCGCCCAGCTAGTAGCAAAAGGAGAGAAAATAGCGAAGGTTAAGAGGGGCAGACTCGTCAAGAGGCCGAGAGAACTCACCTCGACACCAAAGCTAGTAGCAATATCTGATAAGACAGTGGAGAGGGTCGTAAATGGGGCCCGCAAGACTACTCCTAGTAAAAGGATTCCTGGAATGAGAAAACGAGAATGGGTTTGTTTCATAATGTACCTCCTTGTTCAAAAATGAACAGCATCCGTATCATTATAGCACAAGAACTTGGAGGAGGCAAAAGGAATTATCGGGGGACAAAGCCCGTAAAATAGCTGTTTCGCCTACAAATATAGGAGATAATAGAAAGATAGAGCTGAAAAAATTTTTTGAAGGTTTTAAAACTTTCTTCACACATCCTTTTTATAGGAGTCTAATTATTTCCGCTCAAACTGCGTCAACGTACCTAAACTCGCTGATGCTCGTAAAAAAATAAGGAACGTAGTTCTCACTAGCGTTCGAACTGCATCAATGTACCTAAGCTCACTAACGTTCGCCAAGGTACATAGAAAAAAGCCACCTGATTTGGTGGCCTTTATGGGAGATTATTATGAAAAAGTTTAGGATTTTCTATCAAACAAAGTTAGGAGGTCTTCATTTGATGGTATTAGTATAAATCGGAAAACTTAAAGAAAACTTAAGATAAGTTCCTGTAATTATAAATCAGTCTTAAGACGGATAGTTTGATTTGTAGCTGTCATTCGATCTCATTCTAGGTGAACTTGCATTATTGTCAGAATTGTGAGAAAATAGTCTTCATCAAAGGAGGGAAAGGATAGCGAGATGAGAGAGGATATCAAGATTAACGACCGTGCCCTGGCACTGGAAAAACAATTGATTGAGAAGTTAGAGCTTGTGTTTGATACCGATGTTGAATTGGACGTCTACAACCTCGGTTTGATTTATGAGTTGGATCTGGATGAGGAAGGGACTTGCAAAGTAGTCATGACCTTTACCGATACCGCTTGTGACTGTGCGGAAAGTTTGCCTATCGAAATCGTCGCCCGCCTAAAAGAAATTGACGGTATCGAAGACGTCAAAGTAGAAGTAACCTGGTCGCCTGCTTGGAAAATTACACGAATCAGCCGATACGGGCGCATCGCCCTTGGTCTTCCTCCGAGATAAATCAATAAAACTCACTTTACAAATTCGTAAAGTGAGTTTTTTCATATCTTATTGTTTACCAGACTGTTCCATATTCCAGAAGTCTGTCACGGCACCGCGTGAAGCAGAGGATACCGTGTGGGCATACTTACCGAGAACACCACGGCTATACAGTGGTGGCAAGGTTGTTTCAGCCTTCCGTTTGGCCAACTCTTCGTCTGAGACATGCATGGTGATTTCTTTGGTATCTTGGTCAACTGTCACCAAATCCCCTGTGTGGAGGTAGGCGATTGGGCCACCGACCTGAGCTTCAGGCGCGATATGTCCAACAACGAGACCATAAGTACCACCAGAGAAGCGTCCGTCTGTCAAGAGGGCTACCTTATCTCCTTGACCTTTCCCAACGATCATGGATGACAAGGATAGCATTTCTGGCATACCAGGACCACCCTTAGGACCTACGAAGCGGACAACAACAACGTCGCCATCCACGATTTCATCCGAAAGAACCGCTTCAATGGCAGCTTCTTCGGAGTCAAAGACCTTAGCAGGACCCGTGATGTTACGAACTTTCACACCTGATACTTTAGCAACCGCCCCTTCTGGAGCCAAGTTCCCTTTCAAGATGATCAATGGACCATCCGCACGTTTCGGATTTTCAAGTGGCATGATGACTTTTTGACCTGGTGTTAAATCAGCGAAGGCTTCTAAGTTTTCAGCCACAGTTTTACCGGTACATGTGATGCGATCCCCATGAAGGAAACCATTCTTAAGAAGGTATTTCATGACGGCTGGCACACCACCGACATTGTAAAGGTCTTGGAAGACGTATTGACCAGAAGGTTTCAAGTCAGCCAAGTGAGGCACACGCTCTTGGAAATCGTTAAAGTCTTCAAGAGTCAAATCCACATTGGCCGCATGAGCGATCGCAAGCAAGTGAAGGGTCGCATTGGTGGAACCACCTAGCGCCATAGTCACTGTAATTGCATCTTCAAAGGCTTCACGGGTTAAGATGTCAGATGGTTTCAGTCCCATTTCAAGCATTCTCACAACTGCACGACCTGCTTCTTCGATATCGGCTTTTTTATCAGCTGATTCAGCAGGGTGAGAAGAGGAACCTGGCAAGCTCATACCAAGAACCTCAATCGCCGTTGCCATGGTGTTGGCCGTATACATACCACCACAACCACCAGGGCCAGGGCAGGCATTACACTCAAGATCTTTCACTTCTTCAGCAGTCATATCACCGTGGTTCCATTTCCCGATCCCTTCGAAAACAGAAACCAAGTCGATATCCTTGCCGTTCAGATTACCCGGTGCAATGGTACCACCATAGGCAAAAATCGCAGGGATATCCATATTGGCAATGGCAATCATCGAACCAGGCATGTTCTTATCACAGCCACCGATGGCTACAAAGGCATCCACGTTGTGACCGCCCATAGCAGCTTCAATAGAGTCTGCAATGATATCACGAGAAGTCAAGGAGAAGCGCATCCCTGGTGTCCCCATAGCGATCCCATCCGCAACCGTAATGGTTCCGAATTGGACTGGCCAAGCTCCTGCATCTTTCACACCTTCTTTGGCCAATTTTCCAAAATCATGCAGGTGCATGTTACAAGGTGTGTTTTCAGCCCAAGTAGAGATTACCCCTACGATTGGTTTTTCAAAGTTTTCATCGGTCATTCCCGTCGCGCGAAGCATGGCACGGTTGGGAGATTTTACCATACTATCGTAGACACTACTACGATGGCGTGTATCTAATTCTGTCATCTGATTCCCTCTCACGTATTTTTTTATTATTATAGCACAATTTACGGCCCAACGACAGAAGAAAATTCTTGAATTTTCAGACAATTTAACAGAGTGAAGATGGAGGACAGCAGGATGAAATAAATTATTTGAAAAAAGTTGTCAAGTAACTTTACTTTACAAAAAAGTTTTGTTATACTGTTAAAGTTGATGAAAATCAAACCTAATTGAATTTATATCTTAAAAGGAGAAAAACGAAATGGCAGTACCTGCACGTCGCACATCAAAAGCGAAGAAAAACAAACGTCGTACGCACTACAAAGTAACAGCTCCATCTGTAAACTTTGACGAAGCAACTGGAGATTACTCACGTTCACACCGTGTATCACTTAAAGGATACTACAAAGGACGTAAGATCGCTAAAGCTGCATCAGCTGAATAATAGAAGGGAGATACCATGCGCGTAAATATTACACTTGAACACAAAGAATCTGGTGAACGCTTGTACCTTACTTCTAAAAACAAACGTAACACTCCAGACCGTCTTCAATTGAAGAAATACTCACCAAAACTTCGCAAACACGTCGTGTTTACAGAGGTGAAATAGGGGTTCACTACACGTCAATAGATGTTAGAAACCTTGATTTTAAGCGATTCTTGAAATTCTAAATTTCACTACATTGCAATATAAATCAACCGAATCACTACCTTTTTCACTACTTTTTTTGAAATAAGAATAATGATTCGGATATATAAAAGAAGAGGAACTTTATTGTGAAGCTCCTCTTTTTGTTATGTGTTCTTTTTCTCACAGATCGTATGATCTGGTTTGACACAGTTGGATTTCAGGTACTTTCAGTTTAGCTTTATATCAACCATCATCAAAATCCAACTATTTTCTTATTTTAAAAAATATGAATAAGTTTGATTGAATGAGGGAATTTCTTTAAATTTTTTCTTAGCACCTATAAGTTAATAATACTATTCTTTAAATTATAGTTTATAATTATCTGATGTTTCAATGACCACAAAACAAAGTACAGCGAATCACTTCCTTTAGTCAAACATATAACTGAACAACATTGTTTATCTTCCTGCACTTTCATATTTTTTCAATCCTTTTCTAAAAATTGTACGACTGATAATAATCAAAAAAACTGTAAAAACTATTTGATAGAAAAATAGGTTCAATGTATCTTTCCCTAAAAATATTAATACTGCAGGATTGGCAATTAATAAATTGGGAACAAATAACATAGTGATCAATCTGTTAATACCTGTAAAAATATTATATGGATACTTAGAAATTCCAATATAATTCAAAAATACATCTACTTTTGAAAATTTAGTTGGGAACCAAAATGAACTAATCGTTATTAGAAACCAAATTGAATAATATATAATACAACCACACATTAAAGAAAGGATATAAAATAATATTTTTAATGAATTTAAATGTACATTTAAATTTCCATAACTTATAAAAATGATCGCAAGACCAAAAAAAGTATTCACGAATTGAACTAAATTAAATGATCTAAAAATATAGAACAACTGAGTATCAAACGGCCTCAATAAAATTTGATCCAAGTTACCACTCAAAATATCTGATTCTAAAATTCCCATACTTCTAATTAACAATCCCATCATAACTCCATCTACAATAGTGTAGGAACCTACCAAAAATAAAATTTGATAATAGTCCCAACCATTAAAAGAGTCTATGTTTAAGAAAATCAATCTAAAAAATACAATAGGTAAACCAATCCACAGTATCGACGAAAATAGACCACAAAAGAAGTCAAAATGAAAATTCATATCAGATTTAAAACCAAAATGAAGTAGCCTAAAAATTACTTTTATTCTAAACATTTTATCCTCCCACATTTGAGAAGTGCTCCACTCCTTTTCTCAATATGAATCTTGATATAATATAAAAAATGATGCACCAAATCAATTGAATACAAATAATTCTCAAATAGTCTATTAATTTATATGTATCATTACTAAACATCTGAAGCGGTTCATATACTAAGTATTTAAAAGGTAATACATCTAAAAACAGACGAAAATTATTTGAAAAAAAACTTAAAGGCAATAATATTCCTGATAAAAACTGAATTACTATTTCTTTAACAGTAAGGACAAAAAATATATTTTCTAACCAAAAAGAAAGCATACCTACACAACATGATATTAAAAACCATAGAACCATAGATAGAATAATTGCAATACTTCCTAAAATAAGAATTTCAATGGTTAATAACTCATTCTTGTAATAAACACTGGAGAATAAAATGACAGGAATGATGATAAATAATAAATGAGCAAGCCTATCTCCAAGCATTTTACAAAAATAATACTTATAAAAAGTAACAGGTTTTATTAATATGCTAAAAAAATTTCCTGAATGAACATCGTCATTGATTTCCCAATCAACTGGATAAAAAACAAAATATGAAAAAATTATAGTCCCCAAATAGTATTGAACCATTGAGGTAAAATCATATCCTGCTATATTTATCTGGTTACTCTGATATATATACGTCCATAAAAATACTGATATCATAATTTGTATACTTGCCTGTAACATTAACAATAGTACACTTGATTTATAGTTCAAAATAGATCGAAATGATATCAGAATAATAGACATTTCTTTTTTCAATTGTGCTCCTTTTTTGTAAAATAGTTTTGTAAAATAATTTCTTCTAAAGAAAGATTTGATATTTCAAAATCTTCTATATCTACAAGCTTATTGATTGATTCTAATGTCTCAAAGACAAAATCTCTAGGTATTTTTAGTATACATTCCGATTTTGTTTGAGAAATGACTACTACTCCTTTAACAGAGCATAACTCTGGTACCAAATCTAATGTCATTTTTATCTTTAAATATTTAAAATCAGAAAATTTAGATAAAATAACATCCATTGACTCCTGCAAAATAATTTTTCCTTTGTCAATGACGATTAATTCGTCACAAACAGACGAAATATCATCCATATCATGACTCGTTAAAATAATAGTAGTATGACATTCTTCATTCATTTTCTTTAAAAATGTTCTGATATCTTTTTTAGACTGTATATCTAACCCTATAGTAGGCTCGTCTAAAAATAATATTTCCGGACTTGTTAAAGATGCCGCGATAAACTCCATTTTCATTTTTTGTCCAAGAGAGAGGGTCCGGACCTGCTGGTAAAGCTGATCTTTTACATTCAACAAATTGCTTAATTCCTGAATTCGTTCTTGTAAAATCGCCGGTTCTACCTCATATAAAGTACCAATCAATTGAAAATAATCCATAGCCGAAACATCTTGAAATAACTGTAATTTATTTCCTACTACTATTGAAATTTTTTTTCTAAAATTTATACTTCTTTTAAATGGAATTTCTCCATTCACTTCTAATTTTCCGGAACTAGGATAAAGAGTCCCAGTCAACATTTTAATCGTTGTGGATTTACCAGCTCCATTACTCCCAATAAAGCCAACTATACTCCCTCTCTTAATCGTAAAACTAATATCTTGAACAGCTCGAATCGTTATTTGATTACGTTTCAAAAATCTCTTGATAAATGGGAGTCTTGAATCAAAATTATAAAAATTTTTAGATAAATTCTGAGCATTAATAACTATTTCACTCATATATCTCTCCTTTCGATAAAATATATTTACTTGTACTTTTTCCATACTTTACCAAAATGCTAAAGATTGAGCTAAAATCTTCGGGATGGGTAAAATAATA
>NZ_JVKU01000024.1:0-2787 GCF_001072385.1 Streptococcus sp. 343_SSPC
GAGCCATTCACGAGCTGCTGCTTCGCCATTCTTGATGTAGGCTTCTACAGATCCAGCCCAAGTTGCTCGGCCACAGAGGACTCCATTGAAGTTCGCGCCTGCTTCATGGGCAAAGACAAGGGTTTCTTGGAAGAGTTTGGCAGAAACACCTGCACTCAAGTAGATGTATGGAAGGTTGGTTGCTTCTTCTTGTTCTTTAAAGAAGGCTGCCGCTTCTTCACGGCTATGAACGATTTCACCATCGCCAAAACCTTCAACGTATTTAACATTGACTGGAACTTCTACCTTCAAGACATCGATGTTAAAGCGTGGGTCTGAGAAGACTTTCATAGCTTCGATGACCTTGCGAGGTTTTACTTTCGCATATTCTACAGATCCGGCATCCGCGATTTTTTCATCATAAGCCAAGATTTCAAGGAAGAATGGAATTTCTTCTGCAGCACATTCTGAACCGATGCGTTCGATGTAAGCTTGTTTTTCTTGGTTGAGTTCTTCTGCACTATCCACATCATAGTAGAGCAAGAATTTCACTGCATCTGCACCCTGTTCTTTGATGCGTTTAGCTGACCAAAGGTTGAGGCAGTCTGGCAAACGCTTGGTGCTAGAAGTGTCGTAGCCTGTTTTTTCATAAGCCAACAAGAGACCTGCTTCTGCATCCAAGACCTTAGTCGCTGGAAGGCCATACTCAGGGTCCAAGAGCATAGAAGATGCGAATGGTGTCAATTCTTCAGCCACCAAGACCTTCAATTCTTCCATTTGAGCTACTGTTGGTTCTGTGTCTTGATATTGAGCCATGAGGCGTTTCAAGGCACCACGTTGGTCAAAGGCCAAGGCTGAGATCACACCCTCTTTGGTGCTCAATTTTTCTAAATAGTTGCGTTTTTGTTCTGTTAATACCATCTTATACCTCTTTTACATTTATCTGTTGATACAAATCATCATAGCGATGAATATTGATATGCCCTGTCGTTGCTTCTTGAGCATTCAACATGCCAAGGACATTGGCTTTGGTTAAAAGTGCTTGGTCGTCTTCCTGATGATAGAGAGCTGAGGCAATCCCAGCAACTGTCGAATCACCAGATCCCACTGGATTGACCACTTCAATTTTTGGAATATCCACTTTATAGAAGACATCACCATGTTTGGCAAAGGCACCGTCAGCTCCTAGGGAGACGATGACCCATTCGATTCCTTTAAATAAGTCAGATTGAAGGACCTCTTTTAATTGATCTAAATCCGTAGTCACTTCGTAGCCTAAGAGTTGAGACAACTCTTCATTATTGGGTTTAATCACTGTTGGTTGAACGGGAGCTACTAGTGCTTTTTCTAGGGAAGCGCCTGAGCAGTCCAGAACGACTGGTTTTCCTGCCTTCTTAGCGCGCTCGACCAATTGAGAATAATAATCAAGTGGCAAGCCAGCTGGTAAACTACCTGAGATAGCAACGACTGCTACATCTGGAAGCAAGGCTTCATAGTGATCAAGAAAGGCTTGCCCTTCTTCTTCAGAAACAGACGGACCTTTTTCCAGGATTTCAGTTTGTTGTCCTTCGTGAAGGATCGCAATACAATTCCGGGTCTCCCCTTGAATTTCAAAGAATTCTTTGCCGATTTCCTGATCTAGATGGTCCAAGATAAATTGGCCTGTTGAACCACCAATCAGACCAGTTGCCGAGACAGGATCTCCAATCTCTGCAAGGACCCGTGTGACATTGAGACCCTTCCCTCCTGCGGTTTTGCTTACCTTGTCAACTCGATTGACCGTATCCAAGTGTAAGGTTTCTAATGGATAGGAAATGTCGATTGAAGGGTTCATGGTTACCGTTAAAATCATAGACTCACCTCTTAGTCGTGGTATTCCCCACGGTCCCATTTTTCAAGGAATTCTGTGAAGAAGTCTGCATCCTCTTGGTGATCATTATGCGTTTCCAAATGTTGAATCTTGGCAATCAATTTCTTGTTTTCTTCACTTGGTTTGTATTCTGCATGAATGAATGCTTCAATGATATCACACATGAGCAATTCACCGGTTACTTTCCCACCAAAACCAATGACATTAGCATTGAGTTCTTCTTTTGCATAAAGAGCCGTTGTCATGTCGCGTACCAAGGCTGAACGGATTCCAGGGACCTTATTAACCGCGTTGTTAATGCCAACACCCGTTCCACAGATACAAACTCCAAGGTCTGCTTGACCACTAGCTACTGCTTCTCCGACTTTTTTCCCAAAAATTGGATAGTGGGTGCGCGCATGGTCATAGGTTCCGAAGTCAAGGACTTCATAGCCTTTTGATTTCAAAAATTCAGAAACAGCCATTTTTTCATTTGTGACAATATGGTCACATCCAATTGCAATTTTCATTCTTTTACTCCTCCCCTTAGCACATCTTGTTAAGCATATCGACACGGATTTGGTGGCGACCGCCGTCATACTTACCGTTTACAAAACCTTTGGCGATATTTTTGGCCAATTGGTCACCCACGATTTGAGCACCCATGGTGATCATGCGAGAATTGTTGTGGCCACGAGTCATATAGGCAGAACGCTCATCTGAAACTTCTGCTGCAACCATTCCTTTAATTTTAGTAGCGACCATGAATGGACCAGCTCCGTAAGCGTCAATAACAATACCCAGATTATCTTCTGCTTGTTTCACTTCTTTTGCAACAGCTAAGGTCACATCGACAAAGTCTTGCCCTTCTTCTGTCACGTCCACGACTTGGAAACCTTCTGCTTCCAAATATTCTTTGACTACTTCTTTTAAGCGGATACCTGCTGCATCCGCACCAA
>NZ_JVKU01000025.1:0-1984 GCF_001072385.1 Streptococcus sp. 343_SSPC
GAGCCATTCACGAGCTGCTGCTTCGCCATTCTTGATGTAGGCTTCTACAGATCCAGCCCAAGTTGCTCGGCCACAGAGGACTCCATTGAAGTTCGCGCCTGCTTCATGGGCAAAGACAAGGGTTTCTTGGAAGAGTTTGGCAGAAACACCTGCACTCAAGTAGATGTATGGAAGGTTGGTTGCTTCTTCTTGTTCTTTAAAGAAGGCTGCCGCTTCTTCACGGCTATGAACGATTTCACCATCGCCAAAACCTTCAACGTATTTAACATTGACTGGAACTTCTACCTTCAAGACATCGATGTTAAAGCGTGGGTCTGAGAAGACTTTCATAGCTTCGATGACCTTGCGAGGTTTTACTTTCGCATATTCTACAGATCCGGCATCCGCGATTTTTTCATCATAAGCCAAGATTTCAAGGAAGAATGGAATTTCTTCTGCAGCACATTCTGAACCGATGCGTTCGATGTAAGCTTGTTTTTCTTGGTTGAGTTCTTCTGCACTATCCACATCATAGTAGAGCAAGAATTTCACTGCATCTGCACCCTGTTCTTTGATGCGTTTAGCTGACCAAAGGTTGAGGCAGTCTGGCAAACGCTTGGTGCTAGAAGTGTCGTAGCCTGTTTTTTCATAAGCCAACAAGAGACCTGCTTCTGCATCCAAGACCTTAGTCGCTGGAAGGCCATACTCAGGGTCCAAGAGCATAGAAGATGCGAATGGTGTCAATTCTTCAGCCACCAAGACCTTCAATTCTTCCATTTGAGCTACTGTTGGTTCTGTGTCTTGATATTGAGCCATGAGGCGTTTCAAGGCACCACGTTGGTCAAAGGCCAAGGCTGAGATCACACCCTCTTTGGTGCTCAATTTTTCTAAATAGTTGCGTTTTTGTTCTGTTAATACCATCTTATACCTCTTTTACAATTATATTCTGATACAAATCATCGTAGTGGGCCATATTGACATGCCCTGTCATCTTTTCTTGGGCATTTAGCATCCCTAGGACCATAGCATGGGTCAAGAGGGCCACGTCATCTTTTCCGCTACTGAGAGCAGCAGAAATCCCAGCCACAGTTGAATCTCCAGATCCCACTGGATTGACCACTTCAATTTTTGGAATATCGACCTTATAGAAGCTGTCTCCATGTTTGGCAAAGGCACCATCTCCACCTAAGGAGACGATAATCCATTCGATTCCTTCAAACAGTGGGTCTTTCAAAACTTCTTTTAAGTCCTCAAAATCAGCTGAAACATCCCGTCCTAAGAGTTGAGATAATTCTTCGCGATTGGGTTTAATCACCGTTGGTTTGAATGGTGAGTGAAGGACCGCTTCTAAAGATTTGCCTGATGAATCAAGTACAACCTTGCGTCCTGCTTCTTTTGCAATCTCAATTAGGCTCGCATAATAGTCCACTGGTAGCCCTGTAGGAAGACTCCCCGAAATAGCAATCACATCCGCTGTCGGCATGAGGAGTTTGAAATGATGAAGGAATCCTAAAGCTTCCGTCCGGATAATTTCTGGACCCGCTTCTAAGATTTCTGTTTGATTTCCTTCATGCAAGATGGCGATACAGTTCCGCGTATCTCCCAGGATATCATAGAAGAAGGATTGGACATCTCGTGGAAGATGGGTCTTGATGAATTGACCATTGGTCCCCCCAACAAAACCTGTTGCTCCAACTGTTTCACCGCTCTCAGCTAGGACACGGGTGACATTTAACCCTTTCCCACCAGCCGTCTTAGAAACTTCCGACACACGATTCACAGTATCCAACTTTAATTCTTCCAAGGGATAAGAAATATCAATGGAAGGATTCAAGGTGACAGTTAAGATCATATCCTCACCTCTTAGTCGTGGTATTCACCACGATCCCATTTTTCAAGGAATTCTGTAAAGAAGTCTGCATCCTCTTGGTGATCATTATGGGTTTCCAAATGTTGAATCTTGGCAATCAATTTCTTGTTTTCTTCACTTGGTTTGTATTCTGCA
>NZ_JVKU01000026.1:0-194925 GCF_001072385.1 Streptococcus sp. 343_SSPC
TGTAAAAGAGGTATAAGATGGTATTAACAGAACAAAAACGCAACTATTTAGAAAAATTGAGCACCAAAGAGGGTGTGATCTCAGCCTTGGCCTTTGACCAACGTGGTGCCTTGAAACGCCTCATGGCTCAATATCAAGACACAGAACCAACAGTAGCTCAAATGGAAGAATTGAAGGTCTTGGTGGCTGAAGAATTGACACCATTCGCATCTTCTATGCTCTTGGACCCTGAGTATGGCCTTCCAGCGACTAAGGTCTTGGATGCAGAAGCAGGTCTCTTGTTGGCTTATGAAAAAACAGGCTACGACACTTCTAGCACCAAGCGTTTGCCAGACTGCCTCAACCTTTGGTCAGCTAAACGCATCAAAGAACAGGGTGCAGATGCAGTGAAATTCTTGCTCTACTATGATGTGGATAGTGCAGAAGAACTCAACCAAGAAAAACAAGCTTACATCGAACGCATCGGTTCAGAATGTGCTGCAGAAGAAATTCCATTCTTCCTTGAAATCTTGGCTTATGATGAAAAAATCGCGGATGCCGGATCTGTAGAATATGCGAAAGTAAAACCTCGCAAGGTCATCGAAGCTATGAAAGTCTTCTCAGACCCACGCTTTAACATCGATGTCTTGAAGGTAGAAGTTCCAGTCAATGTTAAATACGTTGAAGGTTTTGGCGATGGTGAAATCGTTCATAGCCGTGAAGAAGCGGCAGCCTTCTTTAAAGAACAAGAAGAAGCAACCAACCTTCCATACATCTACTTGAGTGCAGGTGTTTCTGCCAAACTCTTCCAAGAAACCCTTGTCTTTGCCCATGAAGCAGGCGCGAACTTCAATGGAGTCCTCTGTGGCCGAGCAACTTGGGCTGGATCTGTAGAAGCCTACATCAAGAATGGCGAAGCAGCAGCTCGTGAATGGCTCAGTACAGAAGGTCGTCGCAACATTGAAGAGCTCAACCAAGTCTTAGACCAAGTCGCAACTTCTTGGAAAGAGCGTATTTAATTCCTTAGTTCCTAACGTATCAAATAGTCTTTCTAGAAAAATCTAGAAGGACTATTTTTTTGTTTCTATGCAGGAGTAGTTCCGTCATTCATCAAAAATTGGTTCTCAGTGTTCATAAATCTGATTAAGCTTTCATTCACTATTCAAATGGCTTCTGATTTGTAAGAATTTATGTGATAATTTCACATTGCAATCGAAAAAAAGAGTATTTTACAGTATAATGGACTTATTAGAATGAAGGAGTTGGCGTATGGAAAGGATCGTATATAGAGAAGCAAGGCTAGATGAGTACAAGCTAATTGGAAAAGTCTGTTCTGATGCTTTTATGAATTATCCGTTTTTAACCGTCATTAAAGAAGATTTAAAAAAGCCTGAATACTTTCCGGCCTTTATTGAACTATTGCATACCTTGTTAGTCAAGCTCTACATCAAAGGGGAAACTTGCTTAGTTGCTGAACGAGATGGAGAAATTATAGCTGTAGGACTCTTGCAACAAAAAGATTTCTCGATGGTCTCTTATTTAGTAAATGGAATTTTCAAGTTATTCCGTTACATTAGCCCTTGGAAGTTGATGAAATATCTGGACCTGGTGGAGCGTTCGGAGCAACATTTGAAAAAATCTGGAAACTTCGACTGGTATTTGATGATGTTTGCTGTGAGCCCGACTGTTCAGGGACAAGGGGTTGGTAGTCATTTCCTCCAAAACGGGATTGAACCTTATGTCAAAGCCAAAGGTTGTAAGCGTCTAGGCTTGATTACCAGTACCCAGCAAAATGTCTTTTTCTATGAAAAAAATGAATTTGTCCTATTAGATTCTATGGTGCTAGACTATGGTAAACAAAGTGTTGGAAATTGGGCTTTTTTGAAGACCCTTGATGACGAATCCTAGATTGATTAAAAAAAGGAGCTCTTGGGGCTCCTTTTAGCATGCAAACAGATGATTGTTACACCATCTAGGTGTTTTTTTGTTCGGGATCTATCTTGGATTGTTGATGCTTGATATAGGTCAGTTTTTCCTCTCGGCTCTTCCGTTTAAAGAGTGCCTCGGCTGACATAGCAGCTCTTTTGTCGGGGAAAGACTCCTGGTAGATCAAAGTCACAGGAAGTCTGGGACGTGTATATTTGGCGCCTTTGCCAGCATTGTGGGTTTTGATACGGCGCTCGATATCGGTGGTGTAGCCAGTATAGAGGGTCCCATCCGCACACTGGACTACATACATATAAGCTTTAGTTTCCATAGTAAATCTCATGAATCTCCGGCGTATAGCTTCCATCTTCTTCATGGATGAACAGTGGAGGAAGAATTTTTAGACCATCCCGTGATCCATCTTTAATGGCTTCAATGAGAAGCATGTTGGCATCTTTATGGACCTTGGGATAGACAAATTGAATCCGTTTGGGAGCCAGATTGAAGCGTTTCATGGTTTCGATGATATCTAAAAAGCGATCCGGACGATGGACCATGACGAGTCGGCCATTGGACTTGAGAGTCCGTTGGGCCACTTGACAAATTTGGTCCAAATTGGTGGTGATCTCATGACGGGCTAGCAAATAATGAGGGCTCTCATTTAAATTGGAGTGCTCGTCTACTTTAAAGTAGGGAGGATTACAGAGAATAAGGTCGATTTTACTACCAGGGAAATGGTGGGGCAAATTTTTTAAATCATCGGTAATCATGGACATGCGGTCGGAGAGGCCATTCAATTGGATGGAACGCTCTGCCATGTCTGCTAGTCTTTCTTGTATCTCCACTCCAACGATGGTGGCTTTGGTGCGCGTGCTAGCAAAGAGTCCGACAGCACCATTGCCGGCACAAAGATCGACAATCAGACCACGGTTGGGCAACTTGGGAAAGCGTGACAAAAGGACACTATCAATGGAATAGCTAAAAACTTCTCTGTTTTGAATGATTTTCACATCACTGGAAAATAGTTGGTTGACGCGTTCGCCGTCTTTTAATTCGATATCGTTCATGGCTCTATTATAGCATGAAAAGAGGGCGGGGAAAAGCATAGAAAGGGATAAGAAAAAATAAGGACAGAACTTTCGTTCCATCCTTATCCAAGAGTTGTTTAATCAAATTCATATTTTTGATAAATGGTCGCCAAGATGAAGATTCCCGTAAAGAGAGCCATCAAGGCAAGGTAGACTGGGAAGGTCACAGCTGTCAATGTTCCGATTTCAATCAGACCTTTCAAGTAAAAGGCAGAAAGGTAGAAACCGCAGACAGAGAAGATGATTAAGAGACCTCGCCAGATATTGAGTGGCAAGCAAGCCCGAATAACGGACAAGAAGCCAATAGATCCTAACAAGTAGTAGGAAAGTGTAGACATATCCAGGCTAGACCAGCCATGATGAGCTCCCCATAAACGAACAAATAAGACGCTAAAGACAACCATCAAGGCATTTGGTAAGGCCAGATGCAAGGAGCGTTTGAGGAAGTGTTTTTCCACTGGCTTAATGTTTCGTTCAAAGGTCAAGACAAATGGTGGGAATCCTTCGACAAACTGATCAATCAGCGTAATCTGAATCGGAATAAATGGGAAAATCAACAAGTAGTTGATGTCAAAGAAAAGGGCACTTGCGATACAGATAATGGCCAGAATGAAGGAGTAGATCGTCTTAATAAAGAAGATAGGAGCAATTCGTCCAATGTTATTGACGACCCGACGACCTTCAAAGAGAATTTCTGGAACATCATTGAAGTCTGAGTTTAACAAGACGAGATTGGCAATTTGACGAGTTGCAGGATCGCCTTCGGCCATCACGATGGAGCAGTCAGCTTCTCGTAAGGCTAGGATATCATTGACCCCGTCCCCTGTCATGGCAGTGGTACGACCAGCAGCCTTGAGGGTTTGAATCAAAAGTTTCTTCTGATGAGGAGAAACCCGTCCAAAAATAGCTGTACTTTCAGCTAGGTCCACCAACTCATCGTCCTCAATCTTAGAACAGTCAATATAATTTTCATAGCTTTCAAAACCAGCTTCCTTAGCAATGTAAGAAACAGTGACTGGATTATCACCAGAGATGATTTTGAGATCTACATCTTGGGAGCGAAGATAATCCAAGGTTTCGGCAGCTCCTTCGCGGATTGGATCGAGGATTTCAATGACGGCGATTGCTTCTACATCACTTGGCAAAGTTAAATCATGCATATCGATGGCTTCCACACTGCGAGCTAAAATCAAGACCCGTGATCCATGGGCTTGGGCTTCCAATACCGCTGGAGGATTTTCTTTGAGGAGCATTTCTGGGGCCCCTAAATAAACGGTCCCCAAGTTGGTCAGGGTCATGGCCCCCCATTTTCGATCACTTGAAAATGGAATGATTGACTCGGCTGTATAAGCGTGTTCTAACTCGCCATATGCTTTGCGGATAGCTTGGGCAGTTGGGTTGTTATCCTCAGAATTTTGCATATAGGCAGCGAGAATAACTTCGATAGTTTCTTCAGAAAAGTGTTCAGACAGGGAGTGAATGCCTTTGACGGTCATTTTTCCTTGGGTGATGGTTCCTGTCTTATCCAAACAAAGAGTATCGACACGAGCCAAGGTTTCCACAGAGTACATTTCTTGGACCAAGACCTTGCGCATCCCTAACTTGATCACGGCTGTCAAGAGTGAGGTCACTGTCAGAAGGGCAATCCCTTTTGGCAACATGCCCAGGAGGGCAGTGGAAGAGGTAATTACAGAATCTTTCATTGGAAGCAGTTTAATCAAAAAGGCTTCACAGAAGAGGGCAATTCCAAATGGGATAATAATTTTTCCAGTAAAACTAGAGATTTTTGCGAGATTGTAGAGGATGCGGGAGTTGATGGGTTTGAGAGTTTTCGCCTCTACCATCAATTTATTAGCATAGTTGTTGGCCCCCACACGTTTGACACGAGCGTAGACCTGGCCACTCGCTAAGAAGCTACCGGATAGAAGTTCATCTCCCTCTTCCTTGAGAACCAAGTCACTTTCTCCCGTCAGCATGGCTTCGTTGGCTTCAGCAACTCCCTTTTGAACGATGGCATCACTCGGAATTTGGTCTCCAGCAGATAGCTTAATCAGGTCGCCAAGGACGATTTCTTCTGGATCAATGGTTTCTTCTTCTCCAGCTCGGATGACAGTGACGAGCTCCTTACTCATCAAGTTCAATTTATCAATCATCCGTTTAGCGCGGAGCTCTGTAGCAATTCCGGATAAGGCGTTAAAGCAGATGACTGCAAAAAAGACCAGATTGCTCCAGGCTTGTACCGCAACCAAAGCGAGGGCGATAACAAAGTTCAAAGCATTAAACAAGGTGAAGACATTGCGCTTGATGATTTGCCAGGTACTGGTACTGGTATTCGCTTTAAATTCGTTGGTTTGGCCACGCTGTATTTTTTTGCGGACCTCTTCATGGGTTAATCCCTTTAATTCATTCATTTCCATAAAAACATCATATCATTTTTTTAAGAAAAAGACTAGATGCAGTCGGTTTGTTGAGTCATCAAGTTTTTGAAAAGATTTGCGGGGAAGAGAAGGATACGGTATAATGGATAAACAAGAGAATTATCAAAGGAGAAAGCATGTTTTATACCTATTTACGTGGCTTAGTGACCTTTATTTTATGGGTTCTGAATGGAAATGCTCATTACCATCATAAGGAACTGATTCCGAGTCAAGAGGAAAATTACATTCTCGTAGCTCCTCATCGAACTTGGTGGGATCCTGTCTACATGGCCTTTGCGACCAAACCCAAGCAATTTATCTTTATGGCTAAGAAGGAACTCTTTACCAATCGGATTTTTGGATGGTGGATTCGCATGTGCGGGGCTTTCCCAATTGACCGCGAAAATCCAGGTGCAGCAGCGATTAAATACCCAGTGAATATGCTCAAAAAAAGCAAGCGTTCCTTGATTATGTTTCCAAGTGGAAGTCGTCATTCTCAGGATGTTAAGGGTGGAGTTGCCGTGATTGCCAAGATGGCCAAGGTACGTATTATGCCTGTCACTTATACGGGTCCAATGACTTTGAAAGGACTAGCGAGCTGTGAACGGGTTGACATGAATTTTGGGCAGCCTATTGATATCTCTGATATTGCAAAAATGAATGATGAGGGAGTGGAAGAAGTTGCAAGACGAATCCAGGCTGAGTTTGATCGCTTAGATGCAGAATCTCAGGTACTCCGCAATGACCGGAAACCTTTTATCCTCATCCGTTTGTTGAAATTTTTACTGTTGCCATTTGTCTTGGTTGTCGCTTTACTGACCCTCTTGTTTAGTTATATCGCTAGTTTTGTTTGGGATCCGGACAAGCATCGGAAAGACTAAGCAGTACTCTAGATAAAAAGAATGTCAAAAATCATGTGATTTTTGACATTCTTTTTTTTATTTCTTCGTTTTTTTACGAATAATAAAAATAAAAGGGGTATTTATGGAGACGTGGATTGAGAAGATTAAGGAATATAAACTGTTTTTAGGTTTGGCTACTGTGGGGCTAGTGATGGGAGGAATATTTCTCTTTTGGCCTAAGCAACCTCCACAAGCACCGGAAACTGTCATTTCACAGTTAGAAATGGTGGATCAGGAGGCTTCTCCTAAGGAAGACACCAGCCTCCCATCTAGCTCTCAACAGAGGGGTGAGGAAAAGACGGACTCCTCTCAAGAGAAAATCATGGTGGATGTGAAGGGAGCTGTCAGACAAGCAGGGGTCTACGAACTGCCAGTGGGGAGCCGGGTCTATGATGCTGTCCAAAAAGCAGGAGGGATGACAGACGAAGCCAACAGCCAATCCGTCAACTTAGCGCAAAAATTGGAGGATGAGTCCATCGTCTATGTTGCTAAGAATGGAGAGGAGGTAGAGCCTGTTGCGTCCGCATCTGCATCTGCTGGGACGACCGGTGGCGAAAAGCAGTCAAAAGATGGAAAGGTCAATCTCAATACGGCAACAGAAGCAGAACTACAGACGATTTCAGGGATAGGTCAAAAGCGAGCCCAAGATATCATTGCTTATCGAGAGGAAAAAGGGAAATTTCAGTCTGTTGATGAACTGAAAAATGTTTCTGGGATTGGTCAAAAGACGCTAGAAAAGTTAAAAGAGCATGTTACAGTGGATTAGAAGTCTCAACATTCATCCCTTTCATCTCACCCTGCCGGTCTTATCTCTCTATTATTGGATCTACACGGGACACTGGCTCGCTTCGTTCTTCCTTCTGGCCTTCTTCATCTTGTTTAGAAGACGCTACGATGGCAAACGATTTCTGTGCCTCATAGGGTTTCTTTCCCTCTTTACCCTTTGTTTTGCTTTCCGGATCGAACAGGGAAAACAAGAGTCAAGCGATCATAGGGTCCCAAGGGTCATTCAGCTTTTACCGGACACCATCAAGGTGAATGGAGATGCTTTATCCTTTCGTGCCAAGTCAGGTAGCCGTACTTTTCAGGTTTTCTACCAGCTTCAGTCAGAGGAAGAACAAGCTTATTTTAAACACCTGAATCAGGGGCTAGAATTACGGATCAAAGGGGAATTGGAAACACCGACAAAACAGCGTAATTTTATGGGCTTTGATTACCAGGCTTATCTGAAAACACAAGGGATTTATCACCTTTTGAAAATCAGTCACATTCTTGAAAAGAGACCTGCTGAGCCTAGAGATTTCATAGGGCTGCTGTCTAGTTGGAGGCGAAAGGCCCTTGTATGGGTTCACCAGCATTTTCCCCAACCCATGAGTCACTACATGACGGGCTTGCTTTTTGGTTTTTTAGATGTGGAGTTTGAAGAAATGAGCCAGCTGTATTCGAACTTGGGGATTATCCATCTGTTTGCCTTGTCGGGCATGCAGGTTGCCTTCTTCTTAGATGTCTTTCGGCGCTTCTTTCTCCGCTTGGGATTGGAGCAGGAAAAGGTTGCCTACCTCCTCTATCCATTTTCGCTTCTTTATGCTGGGATGACAGGCTTTTCGGTTTCGGTCGTTCGAAGCCTCTTACAGAAACTCCTAGCCCAGGCTGGGCTCAAAGGAATGGAAAATATGGGGGTCACTCTCCTCTTATTAGTCCTTCTTTTACCATCCTCCTTGTTGACTGCTGGAGGTCTCTTATCCTGTGCCTACGCCTTTATATTGACGCTAACCTCTTCCGAAGAGGAGAAGGAGGGAATCCGAAAAGTCATCAAGGAGAGTCTAGTGTTAACACTAGGGGTTCTTCCTTTTCTCATTTTTTTCTTTGGAGAATACCAACCCTGGTCCCTTCCTCTAACCTTTATTTTTTCTCTCTTATTTGACCTTCTGTTGTTGCCAGGACTGAGTGTCGTCTTTCTCCTTTCTTTTCTTTATCCCTTGACCTTCTGGAATCCTTTCTTCGTCTGGATGGAAAAAAGTATGGAGTATCTAGCAAGCTTCACTAGTCAATCCTTGGTTTTTGGACAGCCAAGCATTTACTATTTTATATTACTATTGTGCTTGCTAGCTTGTCTCTATGAGATGCGAAAGGTTAAGAAGTGGCGATACCTGTTTTTAGTCTTAGTATGCTCAGTGTTTGCCATCGTGAAGCATCCTTTAGAAAATGAGATTACCATCATTGATATTGGTCAAGGTGATAGTATTTTGTTGCGTGATTGGCGAGGGAAAACCATCTTAATTGATACAGGAGGAAAAGTGGACTTTGGCCAAAAGGAGGAATGGAAGAAGCGGAGGTCTACTAGCAATGCAGAACGGACCTTGATTCCCTATCTCAAGAGTAGGGGGATTGACCGGATTGACCATATGATTCTCACGCATACTGACACAGATCATATGGGAGATTTGGAAGTACTTGCGGCTAAGGTTAGCATTCAGGAAATCAACATTTCCAAGGGAAGCTTAAAAAAAGACTCTTTTGTCCGTTTGCTCAAACGGTTAAACCTACCTGTAAAAACACTAGAGGCTGGGGATCAATTGTCGATCTTTGATGGGAGTGCAGAAGTTCTCTATCCGGTAGAGGTAGGAGATGGGAGTAATAACGATTCTCTTGTCCTCTATGGCCGGTTTTATGGTTGGACCTTCCTTTTTACAGGAGATTTAGAAGAAGAGGGGGAAAAGACCTTGTTAGCTCGCTATCCTCAACTGCGCGTGGATGTATTAAAAGCAGGACACCATGGTTCTAAGGGCTCTTCTCACCCAGCCTTCTTAAAGCAAATCCAAGCAAAAATTGCCTTGATATCTGCGGGAGAAAAAAATCGTTACCAGCATCCTCACCGGGAAACCTTGGAACGTTTTAAAGAGTTGCAGATGACTGTTTTTCGTACAGATCAGCAAGGAGCGATTCGTTTTAGAGGTTGGAATCAGTGGAAGATTGAAACCGTTCGATAAGAGCTGTTTGATTTCTAGCTTGAAAATTGCTATGATAAAGTCAAGGAAATGAGGTTACAAGTATGAAATCATTACAGTTGTTTTGGATGCAATATGCTGATTTTTCTAGAAGATCAGATAGAAAAGAATTTTGGATTAGCCAAGCCTGGCATTTACTATTTACCAGTCCATTTTGGATTTACCAATTGGTCTTACTCTTTTCAAATTCGAAATCAGAGGAAGACGTGATTCCCTTGACCGGGATGGACGTTTCAGCTTGGTTCAGCATCTTTTTTCTCCTTTATCTCTATCTTATTTTTGTTCCCCAGCAAGCAGTAGTCATTCGGCGATTGAGAGATGCAGGTTTTCATTGGTCGTTGATTTTCCTATTTCTAGGCCCTATCTTGCTCTACCTTTTATCTCCTATTTCCATTTTTCTAGTCTTAGCTCTTGCAGGCTTGTTCTCCTTGGCTTGTCTCCTGGTCCTTCCAAGTGCTAGACTTGCACAACCGGATCAGAATTCTTCTCAAGGATTTGCTTCGACAAATCCAGTGGTCTCATTGCCAAGTATGCCTTTCTATTTGGTGGATCCCAATAGTTTTTCAGCTATTCCCCAGATTGTTTCGGCTCCACCAACACCACTAGAGAAAGCACCGCTTGAAAAGAAAATGGAATCGGAACAGACCCAGCATCAGTTTAGAGAGTGGAATGAGGTACCTTCAGAACATGCAGGCTTTACAAACAATTAAAAAAATCAGTGCCGAGAACCTTCCTCCAATCCTGGTTCTATCAGGGGATGACATCGGTCAGTTTGAGTGGATGAAAGAGCAACTTTTAAAGAAAGTTGGCTACGATTCATCTGATTTGAACTATTCCTATTTTGACATGAAGGAAACAGCTTATTCAGAAGTTGAGCTTGACTTGGTCAGCCTTCCATTTTTTGCGGATGAAAAAATAGTGATTTTGGATCATTTTGTCGATGTGACGACCGCAAAAAAAAGATACCTGACAGATGATGAATTGCAGTCTTTTGAAGGATACTTATCGGCACCTTTAGAAACGACTCGCTTGATTGTCATTGCGGAAGGAAAACTGGATAGCAAGCGAAGAATTGTCAAGCTCTTAAAAAGGGATGCCCAGTTGCTGGAAGCGACTGAATTAAAAGAGCAGGAGTTGCGTGCCCATTTCACGGAAGAGATCAAGTCTTTAGGGCTAGCGATTGATTCACAAGCCTTCGACCAACTTTTGATTAAATCTGGCTTTGATTTTAGTGAGATTCAGAAAAACTTGGAGTTTCTTAAAACCTACAAGGGAGCTTCAAGCATCACTATCACAGATATAGAAGAGGCTATTCCAAAGACACTCCAGGATAATCTGTTTGATCTGATCCAGATGATTCTAAAGAAACAAATTGATTCAGCCCGCAGTTTGGTCAAGGACCTTCGGCTGCAAGGAGAGGATGAAATCAAGCTTTTGGCCATTTTATTGAGTCAGTTCCGTATTTACACACAGGTCAAGCTGTTGAAGCAAGAGGGACGAACAGAATCCCAAATCGTTTCAGACCTATCAGAGCTGACCGGTCGAAAAGTAAATCCCTATCAAGTCAAATTTGCTCTAAGAGATAGTAGAGGGATATCTTTAAGCTATTTGGAGCAGGCGATTTGTCTTTTGATTGATACCGACTTCCAAATGAAATCGGGAACCTATGAGAAAGATTATCTATTTGATTTGGCTTTGCTAAAGTTGGCCAACCCATCTGTGTAAGCAGAATAGTTGAATAAATTAGATGATTGCGTTATCATTTTTATATACATAAAGAAATAGAGGTATTTTCCATGGCAATTATTTTACCAGATCTTCCGTACGCATACGATGCATTGGAACCATACATTGATGCTGAAACAATGCACTTGCACCATGATAAACACCATCAAACTTACGTAAACAATGCAAATGCAGCTCTTGAAAAACACCCTGAAATTGGTGAAGACCTTGAAGCTTTGTTGGCAGATGTAGAATCGATCCCAGCTGATATCCGCCAAGCGCTTATCAACAACGGTGGTGGACACTTGAACCACGCTCTTTTCTGGGAATTGATGACTCCTGAAAAGACAGCTCCTTCAGCAGAACTTGCAGCAGCAATCGATGAAGCCTTCGGTTCATTCGAAGAATTCCAAGCAGCTTTCACTGCAGCAGCAACCACTCGTTTCGGTTCTGGATGGGCATGGTTGGTTGTGAACAAAGAAGGGAAGCTTGAAGTGACTTCAACAGCTAACCAAGACACACCAATCTCAGAAGGGAAGAAACCAATCTTGGGCTTGGACGTTTGGGAACATGCCTACTATGTGAAATACCGCAACGTTCGTCCTGACTACATCAAAGCTTTCTTCTCAGTGATTAACTGGAACAAAGTAGACGAGCTTTATGCAGCAGCTAAATAAGCTTTCATAATAAAAAAAGTTTGAATCAAGAGGTCACTTAAAGGAGCCCCTCGATTCAGGCTTTTTATTTTTAGAATTACTCAAAGTAGAGTAAAATGATTCTCCTGTTTTGGGAGGGATATTTCTTGCGTTTATACCTGAAAATGATACACTAGAAGAGTATGTGAAAGTGAGGAGAAAGGCTTCCTACATAAGAAAGAAGCCGTGTCACTTTTTCTGAAAAAAACTGTACCTCAACAAAAGGGAGAATGAAAATGATAAGTATTACGATTACAAAAGGAGCAGTGGATACGCCACTTTATCTAAAAATGCTCAACCGCCACGGGTTAATTGCAGGGGCTACTGGTACAGGGAAAACCGTGACCCTAAAAGTCATAACTGAAAAATTAAGTCAGCAAGGGATTCCGGTGTTTCTAGCGGATATCAAGGGAGATCTTTCAGGTCTTGCCAAAGCAGGACAATGGACGCCAAAGATGGAAGAACGCTATAAACTACTTGGTATTACAGATCCTTTTGAACCGCAAGCTTTTCCAGTTCGCTTATGGGATGTCTTTGGTCAAGCAGGACATCCGGTCCGTGCAACGATTGAAGGAATGGGCTCTCTTTTGCTAGCGCGCTTGTTGGACCTCAATGAAACACAAACAGGGATTTTGGCCATCGTCTTTAAATTAGCTAAAGAAAAAAATTGGCCTTTGATTGATCTGAAGGATTTACAGAGTCTTTTGAAGGAAGTCTATGACCATGCTTCAGACTATTCCGCTCAATATGGCAATATCAGTAAACAATCAGTGGGAGCTATTCAACGAAGCTTGTTAGTGCTAGAGCAAGAGGGGGCAGATCAATTCTTCGGAGAGCCAGCCTTGGACCTTCAAGATTTTATGCAATTGGACAGCAGTGGACGAGGATACATCAACATTCTATCAGCGACTCGTCTTTTCAACTCCCCTAAGCTCTATTCAACCTTCCTGATCTGGATGTTGTCTCGTCTGTTCGAGACCTTACCAGAAGTTGGAGATCTAGAAAAACCGAAATTTGTCTTTTTCTTTGATGAAGCCCACCTCTTGTTTAATGATGCGAGCAAGCTCTTCCTTGAAAAAGTTGAGCAAGTCGTTCGCCTCATCCGGTCTAAAGGAGTGGGGATCTACTTTATTACACAGAATCCTCAAGATCTCCCTGAGTCTGTATTGGCCCAGCTTGGGAATCGTGTTCAACATGCCTTGCGTGCCTATACGCCAAAAGAAATGAAAGCTATTAAAGTTGCTGCTCAAAGCTTCCGACCAAACCCAGAATTTGATACGGAAACTGTCTTGACGGAGTTGGGAACAGGGGAAGCTCTCGTTTCCTTCCTAAATGAAAAGGGGCAACCAAGTGTGGTGGAACGCTCCTATATTTTGTCTCCACAATCGAGTTTTGATTTGTTAAACGAGAGTGAACAGTTGGCCTTGATTACCAGCTCTCCTTTCCATCAAAAATATGCTGTTCGAGTAGACAACGAATCAGCTTATGAAAAGTTGACTGAAAAGTCTGCTAGAGAAGAGAAGGAAAAGGAGCGGGAAGAGGAAGAAAAGGCCAGAGTTGCAGAAGAGAAGGCCAGTCAAAAACGGAGTCCGGGCCGTCCACGAAAATCTAGTATAGAAAAGGCCAAAGATTCCTTTATCAGTTCCTTGTTCCGTACCATTGCGCGTGAAGTTGCTAAATTGATTATGGGATCCTTTAAGCGCAAATAAGACAGTCAAAAGGGGACGGATTCATAGGAACAGGAGGAAGGATTCAGTCGGGATTGCTAAAAAAGTTTCTTCCAGAAGAAATCGTTTTCTGATCCAGAAATACCTTGTTATTTTAAAGAGAATCTTTTATAATTAACTTCATATGAAAAAAATATTTAATGTTCGATCGATCATGATTGTATTGGGAATTTTACTATGTATAGGAGGAGTTGGAGCATTAAGTTACCTTCATCTTCATCAGGCTCCAGCTTCGCCTCTTGCTCAAGAGGGAACGACGGCTCAACCAGTTGAGTCCAAGCAAGAGAAGCAGCCTCCCCAACCTCCTCGTGTCAAAACTCCTGAGGAGAAACAAGCCGTCATGGATCAAGATCGTGAAACCATGGAAAATTTGGGTCTTGTCTATGATTATGCCAATAAAGGCTTGGTAGAAGTTGTACAAGACTATATGGCTGAGTATGGTATTGATCCTTCCCAAATTACCTTTACCTATAAAAATCCTGCGACAGGTCAACAATTTTCTATGAATGAGTTACAGCCAATGACAGCGGGAAGTACTTATAAACTGCCCCTAAATATGTTAGTCGTGGATGAAGTCGATGCAGGGAAATTAAACTTAACGGATGAATTTGATATTACCAATACTTACTACGAGTACCTTGGAGAGCATGATAATTATGTAGCTGCCTTTGGTGGAGCTATGACGATTCCAGATATGCAACGTTATTCTCTTGTCTATTCAGAAAATACGCCGGCATATGCCTTGGCCGACCGCTTTGGTGGCATGGACAATGTCTATGAGAAGTATAAAAAATATGGAAAATCCCGTGCAGAAATAAAAACCATTAGTCCTGAAAACAAAACGACATCTGATTACTATATTCAAGTCTTGGACTATCTTTGGAACCACAAAGAAAAGTATGGGACCTTGCTAGAATTAATCGGAGAGTCCTTTCCAAATGAATACTACAAACGGTATTTACCAGATTTAGTCATTCAGCAAAAACCTGGTTATGTAGCGGAAGCCCTGAATGTCGAAGCTATTGTTTACGAACAAACTCCTTATCTTATCTCAATTTTTACAGCTGGTCTAGGGGGGACAACCCCAGAAAGTACGGAGATCAGTGGTTACGGTCTTCATTTACTTGGTCAACTCTGCTATGTGATCAATGAATGGCACCGTGTAAATGTCAATTAAGGAATTAGAACCTTTCCCAAGATAGTTTTGGGAAGGTTTTTTCTATGCAAAAATATGGTTTAATGGTTAAAATCTTGGTGACATTCTTTGAGGTCAGTGAATAAATATGATATAATAACTAAAGAACCTAAAGAAAGAATAAAAATGATTACAAAAGAAGATTATCAGTTGATTCGATCCCATCCAGCTTTCTCTGAAATTCCAGTTGAAAAATTTGATAAATTAGCTGTAGAAATCCATTATAGAGAAATCCCAAAGGGACAAATCCTATTTTTTGCTGGTGATAAACGCGATCGGATCTTTTTAGTGGTGGAAGGCTATGTCCGGATTGAGGAGTTTGACTCTTCAGACACCTTCTCGTATATGGATTACATCAAAGAAGGAGCTGTTTTCCCATATGGTGGTATGTTTGCAGATTCAACTTATCACTATACAGCCACTTCCATGACAACGGTAAAATATTTCAGTATCCCTGTTCAGCTTTATGAAGAAATTGTTCAGTCCAGTATGGAACAAGTTCTCTTTATAACGAGAAAACTTTCAAAAATTCTGGAATTCCAGGAGTTGCGACTTCGCAATGTGGTGGCAGCTAGTGCCAGTGATCGTGTGATCCAATCCCTAGCTCTACTCTGTAAGGATTTTCAAAAGTATGGGCCAACTATTCCTTTTCCAATGAGTATGAAGGAGTTGGCTAGATTAGCTGCGACGACGAGAGAAACCGTCAATCAAGTGTTAAAGAAGCTCCTAGAAGAGGAGAGAATCGAGTACAAGCATAAGAAATTAACTTTTCTAGATCTTCCATTCTTTTTAGATAGTTTTGAAGAAGTCTAATAGGGCTTCTTTTATTTTCTGTCAAAAACGTTAAAAAGTTTCAAAAATCAAATAAAAAAATATTTACTCGCAAAAAGAATATATTTAGCAAAATATTCAAAGAAAGCGGTTCATTTTTCATAAAACAAGGGTAATATTTAAAAAAGTGTCAGATTATTGGCATTCGTAATGGAAGATTGACTGTGAAAGCGGTACCAATTGGTGATAAAATAAAACCTGTAAACGGGATTAGCTAAGCTAAACCGCAAGAAGAAGGAGGACTATAGATGTCTACACACCCAATTCATGTTTTCTCAGAAATTGGAAAACTGAAAAAAGTTTGTTTGCACCGTCCAGGTAAAGAGTTGGAAAACTTGATGCCTGACTATCTTGAACGTCTTCTTTTTGATGATATTCCTTTCTTGGAAGATGCTCAAAAAGAACACGACGCATTTGCTGAAGCACTTCGTAACGAAGGTATTGAAGTACTTTATCTTGAACAGTTAGCTGCTGAGTCATTGACTTCTCCAGAAATTCGCGATCAGTTCATCGAAGAATACCTTGAAGAAGCGAACATTCGTGGACGCCAAACAAAAATTGCGATCCGTGAATTGCTTCACAGCATTGAAGACAACCAAGAATTGGTTGAAAAAACAATGGCAGGGGTTCAAAAAGCTGAACTTCCAGAAATTCCTGAAGAAGCAAAAGGATTGACAGACCTTGTTGAATCTGACTATCCATTTGCTATCGACCCAATGCCAAACTTGTACTTCACACGTGACCCATTTGCGACAATTGGTAATGCAGTATCATTGAACCACATGTACGCAGATACACGTAACCGTGAAACTTTGTATGGTAAATACATCTTCAAATACCACCCAGTTTACGGTGGAAAAGTTGAACTTGTTTACAACCGCGAAGAAGATACTCGTATCGAAGGTGGAGATGAGTTGGTACTTTCTAAAGATGTATTGGCAGTTGGTATCTCACAACGTACTGATGCTGCATCAATCGAAAAATTGTTGGTAAACATCTTCAAGAAGAACGTTGGCTTCAAGAAAGTATTGGCCTTCGAATTTGCTAACAACCGTAAATTCATGCACTTGGATACAGTATTCACAATGGTGGACTACGATAAATTCACAATCCACCCAGAAATCCAAGGTAACCTTCGCGTCTTCTCTGTAACTTATGAAAACGAACAATTGAAGATCGTTGAAGAAAAAGGTGATTTGGCTGAATTGCTTGCTGAAAACCTTGGTGTAGAAAAAGTTACTTTGATTCCATGTGGAGATGGCAACATCGTTGCTGCTGCGCGTGAACAATGGAACGACGGATCAAATACTCTTACAATCGCACCTGGTGTGGTAGTTGTATACGACCGTAACACTGTTACCAACAAGAAATTAGAAGAATACGGACTTCGTTTGATCAAGATCCGCGGAAGTGAATTGGTTCGCGGTCGTGGTGGACCTCGTTGTATGTCAATGCCATTCGAACGTGAAGAAATCTAATCATCCTTCTACAGGTTAGACGGGCTCAGTGTCTAAACTGAGCCCTCTAAACTGATTGACAGGATCTTATCATGCATAATAAAAGGAGATAATTAATGACAACTTCAGTATTCCAAGGACGTAGCTTTTTAGCAGAAAAAGACTTTACACGTGCAGAGTTAGAATACCTTATCGGACTTTCAGCTCACTTGAAAGACCTTAAAAAACGCAACATTGAACACCGCTACCTAGCTGGTAAAAACATTGCGCTTTTGTTTGAAAAAACTTCAACTCGTACTCGTGCAGCCTTCACTACTGCAGCCATCGACCTTGGTGCTCACCCAGAATACCTTGGTGCAAACGACATCCAACTTGGTAAAAAAGAATCTACAGAAGATACTGCTAAAGTTCTTGGACGTATGTTTGACGGTATTGAATTCCGTGGTTTCAGCCAACGTATGGTTGAAGAATTGGCTGAATTCTCAGGTGTTCCAGTATGGAATGGTTTGACTGACGAATGGCACCCAACTCAAATGCTTGCAGACTACTTGACTGTTCAAGAAAACTTTGGACGCCTTGAAGGTTTGACACTTGTGTACTGTGGTGACGGACGTAACAACGTTGCAAACAGCCTTCTTGTAACAGGTGCTATCCTTGGTGTGAACGTACACATCTTCTCACCAAAAGAACTCTTCCCAGAACAAGAAATTGTTGAATTGGCAGAAGGATTCGCAAAAGAAAGTGGTGCACATATCTTGATCACTGAAGATGCTGACGAAGCTGTGAAAGGTGCAGATGTACTTTACACTGACGTTTGGGTATCTATGGGTGAAGAAGACAAATTTGCAGAACGCGTTGCCCTTTTGAAACCTTACCAAGTAAACATGGAATTGGTTAAGAAAGCTGATAACGAAGACTTGATCTTCTTGCACTGCTTGCCAGCTTTCCACGACACAAACACTGTTTATGGTAAAGATGTTGCTGAAAAATTCGGCGTAGAAGAAATGGAAGTTACTGACGAAGTGTTCCGTAGCAAATATGCTCGTCACTTTGACCAAGCTGAAAACCGTATGCACACAATCAAAGCGGTGATGGCAGCTACTCTTGGTAACTTGTACATTCCAAAAGTTTAAGACTTTATAACCGTATACCAACAGCTATAGGGGCTGGACTGCTAGCTTTAGTCCTGCCCCTATTTTTTATAGAAAGGGAAAACCTATGTCAAGAAAAATCGTCGTTGCTTTGGGAGGAAACGCCATCCTTTCATCTGATCCTTCTGCAAAAGCTCAACAAGAAGCACTTGTAGAAACAGCAAAACACTTAGTAAAATTAATCAAAAATGGGGATGACTTGATCATCACTCACGGAAATGGTCCTCAAGTAGGAAACCTTTTGCTCCAACATTTGGCAGCTGATTCTGAAAAGAACCCAGCTTTCCCATTGGATTCATTGGTTGCAATGACTGAAGGAAGCATTGGTTTCTGGCTTCAAAACGCTCTTCAAAATGCTCTTCTTGAAGAAGGAATTGAAAAAGATGTGGCTTCAGTTGTGACACAAGTCGTTGTGGATAAGAACGACCCAGCCTTTGTCAACCTCAGCAAACCAATCGGTCCATTCTACTCAGAAGAAGAAGCAAAAGCAGAAGCTGAAAAATCAGGAGCAACCTTCAAAGAAGATGCTGGTCGTGGCTGGCGTAAAGTTGTTGCTTCACCAAAACCAGTGGACATCAAAGAAATCAATACCATCCGTACCTTGTTGAACGACGGACAAGTCGTTGTTGCTGCTGGTGGTGGCGGTATCCCAGTTGTGAAAGAAGCAAATGGTAGCTTGACTGGTGTTGAAGCTGTTATCGACAAAGACTTTGCATCTCAACGTTTGGCTGAACTAGTAGAAGCAGACCTCTTCATCGTTTTGACTGGTGTAGACTATGTTTTTGTAAACTACAACAAACCAGACCAAGAAAAATTGGAACATGTCAATGTCGCTCAATTGGAAGAGTACATCAAACAAGATCAATTTGCACCAGGAAGCATGCTTCCTAAAGTAGAAGCTGCGATTGCCTTTGTAAATGGTCGTCCAGAAGGAAAAGCAGTCATCACTTCACTTGAAAACCTTGGCGCTTTGATTGAGTCTGAAAGTGGAACGATTATCGTAAAAGACTAATTCATATACATGAGTGAGGGGAGTGAACCCCATATTTACAGGAGTTTGTACAAAGTTCCTCCCCTCGTTTTTTCTAAAAAAGTTTAGGAAAAACTAGTTTTTTAATCTTAAATATGATAAAATAAACATATAGGTAAGCGCTTTCTAAAAGTTTAACCTTTTGAAAGACTCACTCAAACTTTGTTGCGTTAGGAGGATAAACAAATGAGTGAAAAAGCGAAAAAAGGGTTTAAGATGCCTTCATCTTATACCGTATTGTTAATCATCATTGCGTTTATGGCAGTGATGACTTGGATTATCCCAGCAGGGGCTTTTGTCGATGGTGTGTATAAATCACAACCTCAAAACCCTCAAGGTATCTGGGATGTATTGATGGCACCGATTCGTGCTATGCTAGGAACGACTCCTGAAGAAGGATCTTTGATTCAAGGAACTAGTGCAGCGATCGACGTAGCCTTCTTCATCTTGATGGTTGGTGGTTTCCTTGGTGTAGTCAATGAAACTGGTATGCTAGACACTGGTATTGCTTCTATCGTGAAGAAATACAAGGGTCGCGAAAAAATGTTGATTTTGGTGCTTATGCCTTTGTTTGCCCTTGGTGGTACAACTTATGGTATGGGTGAAGAAACCATGGCCTTCTATCCTCTCCTTGTGCCAGTTATGATGGCCGTTGGATTTGATAGCTTGACTGGGGTAGCCATTATCTTGCTTGGTTCACAGATTGGATGTTTGGCATCTACCTTGAACCCATTCGCGACAGGTATCGCATCTTCAACTGCGGGTGTTAGTCTTGGGGAAGGTATCATCCTTCGTTTGATCTTCTGGGTTGTCTTGACTGGTCTTAGCACTTGGTTTGTATACAAGTATGCAGATAAGATTCAAAAAGACCCAACTAAATCCCTCACTTATGCAACTCGTGAAGAAGATATGAAATTCTTCAATGTTGGTGAAGATGATGACAATGTTAACTCAACACTTACTAAGAAACAAAAACAAGTCTTTGTACTCTTTGTATTGACCTTTGTTTTGATGGTCTTGAGTTTCATTCCTTGGGAAGGTCTCCATGTTCCTATTTTTAGTAACTTTAACACATGGTTAACAGGCCTTCCAGTAGTTGGTAAGATTGTTGGTAGCTCAACTGCAGCCCTAGGTACTTGGTACTTCCCAGAAGGAGCAATGCTCTTCGCCTTTATGGGTATCTTGATTGGTATTGTCTACGGATTGAAAGAAGAACAAATCATTTCTTCATTTATGGCTGGTGCAGCTGACTTGCTCAGCGTAGCCTTGATCGTAGCGATCGCACGTGGTATCCAAGTTATCATGAACAATGGTATGATTACAGATACGATCCTTAACTGGGGTAAACAAGGACTCAGTGGTCTATCTTCTCAAGTCTTCATCGTCTTGACTTATATCTTCTACTTGCCAATGTCATTCTTGATCCCATCTTCATCTGGTCTTGCCAGTGCGACAATGGGTATCATGGCTCCATTGGGAGAATTCGTCAATGTACGTCCAAGCTTGATTATCACTGCCTACCAGTCTGCATCTGGTGTCTTGAACTTGATCGCACCAACTTCTGGTATCGTAATGGGAGCTCTTGCTCTTGGACGTATCAACATTGCAACTTGGTGGAAATTCATGGCAAAACTTGTTGTTGCCGTTATTGTGATCACCATTGCCCTCCTTCTTCTCGGAACTTTCGTTCCATTCCTATAAGAAGTAAAGAGGTGATTCCATGAAAATTGAAATTACAAATCAAGTCAAAGATGACTTTCTAGCTTCATTAAAGACTCTGATTTCTTATCCTTCGGTTTTAAACGAAGGTGAAAATGGAACACCGTTTGGACAAGCTATCCAAGATGTCCTTGAGAAAACGTTAGAAATTGCTCAAGAAATGGGCTTTCAAACCTATCTAGATCCTGAAGGATACTATGGATATGCAGAGATCGGTCAGGGGAAAGAACTCCTGGCCGTTCTTTGTCACTTGGATGTTGTTCCAGCCGGTGATTTAGAAGATTGGCAAACGCCACCTTTTGAGGCGACTCTGAAAGATGGATGGTTGATTGGACGTGGAGTACAAGATGATAAGGGACCATCGCTTGCGGCGCTTTACGCAGTTAAGAGCCTACTCGACCAAGGAGTTGTATTTACCAAACGGATCCGCTTTATATTTGGTACGGACGAAGAAACTCTCTGGCGCTGTATGAACCGCTACAATCAGATAGAAGAAAAAGCAGATCTTGGCTTTGCTCCAGATTCGTCCTTCCCATTAACCTATGCTGAAAAAGGCTTGCTTCAAGTCAAGCTCCATGGACCAGGTTGGGAGGATCGTCCCTTAGAAGCTGGTCGTGCCCTCAATGTGGTGCCAGATAAGGCTACCTATAGTGGGCAACGCTTAGAGGAACTCTTACCAGTCATTGAGCAAAGTGGTGTGAACTATACAGAAGAAGCAGGAGCAGTAACCATTCTAGGTCTGTCTAAACACTCCAAGGATGCGGCTGAGGGTGTCAATGCCATTGTAGGCTTAGCTGAAAGCCTTTCCTTGATTCAGCCTCATCCAGCCCTTCTCTTTATTGCAGATGCCGTTGGGGAAGATGCGACAGGAGCAGCTCTCTTTGGTGAAATCAAAGATGAACCAAGTGGTGCTCTTTCCTTCAATATTGCAACCCTCTCCATTGATGAACAGCAATCTGAAATCGGGATTGATATTCGGATCCCTGTCTTAGCGGATAAGGAGGCCTTGGTAAAACGTTTAAGTGAGGTGGCAACTAGCTATCAACTTCAGTATGAAGAGTTTGATTATGTAGCTCCACTATACGTCCCACTAGACAGTCCATTGGTGAGTACTCTGATGGCGGTCTACCAAGAAGAAACGGGGGATCAGACCCCAGCTATGTCCTCAGGGGGAGCGACTTTTGCTCGAACTATGGAAAATTGTGTGGCTTATGGGGCCCTCTTCCCTGATGCTCTCCAAACAGAGCACCAGGCGAATGAACGAGCTAAACTGGATGATTTATATCGTGCAATGGAAATCTATGCAGAGACCATTCGACGATTAGCAGCCAAGGAAGCTTAATAGAGATTAGAAAAAAGCTTATATGGTCAGACCATCTAAGCTTTCTTTTATTTGCTAAAGAAGAAGGGAGGAGTGAATTCTTTCAATTTTTCAAAGCAGTCCAAGGCCCCCTGATTGTCTTCACAGATGATAAGGCAGACGTCGTCCCCACAGACGGTTGCAACAATCTGCGGCAATTCAAGGGCATCTAAGATGGCCCCGAAGGACTGGGCCAGACCAGGTAGGGTTTTAACGACCACTTGGTTTTGGACGGGACGAAGCATGACAAGGGCATCTTCCATATAAAAACGCAGTCTGTTTTCCCAGCGAGATGGGGCAATGCTATTGATGGCATAATAAGAGCTATCCCCTTCGTTAATTTTTACCAGATTCAAGGATTTGACATCTCTTGAGAGGGTGGACTGGGTCACGATGATGCCGTTCGCTTCCAGGCTGTCCTGCAATTCTTGTTGGGTTCGAATTTTCTTTTCTGAAATAATGGACCGGATCAGGCGGTGGCGACTTTCGATCTTATTCATTAGGGGCTCTCCTTATTTGATAAACATAGCATCTCCAAAGCTAAAGAAACGGTAGCCTTGGTCGATGGCGTGTTGATAAGCGTCCAGAGTGAGTTCTCGACCTGCGAAGGCAGAAACGAGCATGACTAAGGTTGATTTTGGTAGGTGGAAGTTGGTTGAAAAGGCGTCGACAACCTGCCACTGATAGCCTGGTTTGATAAAGATATTGGTCCAACCAGAGTCAGCTTGTAACTCTCCATTAAACTTATTTCCAATTGTTTCTAAGGTTCGGATAGAAGTGGTTCCAACGGCAACGATTCGGTGTCCACTTGCTTTGACTTGTCGAAGAGTTTGGGCGGCTTCTTCAGAGAGTTGATAAAACTCGGAATGCATCTCATGTTGGTCTAGATTATCGACGGATACAGGACGGAAGGTTCCCAGTCCGACATGAAGGGTTAGATAAACCAAGTGAACCCCTTTGTCTTCGATCTTTTGTAAGAGCTCTGGTGTGAAATGGAGGCCAGCTGTAGGAGCTGCGGCAGATCCATTTTCTTTGGCATAGACCGTCTGGTAACGTTCCTGATCTTCTAATTTTTCATGGATGTAAGGTGGTAGGGGCATTTCTCCTAAACTTTCCAAGACTTCAAGGAAAATCCCTTGGTAAGAAAACTCTACGATACAACCTCCGTGTTCTAACTTCTTGATCAGAGTTGCTTGGAGACGTCCATCACCAAAGCTGACGACCCCACCCTCTTTGAGACGTTTGGCAGGTTTAGCAAGAACCTCCCATTGATCGCCCTCAATATTTTTTAAGAGAAGAAGCTCCACATGCCCTCCTGTATTCGGTTTGACCCCATGGAGACGAGCTGGAAGGACACGGGTATTGTTCATAACCAAAGCATCCCCTGGTTCTAATTCATTGATAATGGCGTCAAAATGCTGGTCTTCCATCTGACCTGTTTGTCGATTGAGGATTAGTAGTTTTGAGGCATCGCGCTTCTCTAGTGGAGTTTGCGCAATTAACTCCTCGGGGAGGTGGAAATCAAAGTCATTCGTGTTCATGTTCTCTCCTTGTATCTAAATTCTTCTATTTCTTACATTTAACCTTCCCCATTATATCATGAAATAAGAGTGAAACAAAGGAAATCACTAGCCGAATTTTAAAGGGATAAAGGTAAAAAATCCTTTTCTAACATCAAGAAAGCGCTTGACAAAAATTGGTCTATACCATATAATGAATATAAGAAATAAGCGGAGGATTTATCATGAAAGTTATTGAAGTAGCTAATCAAATCGAAGGGGGACAGGTTGCTTTTGACCTGCTAAAAGAAAAGTTAGAGCAGGGTGCCAAAACGCTGGGGCTTGCGACTGGAAGTAGTCCACTTGAATTTTATAAATTGATTCGGGAGAGTGATTTGGATTTCTCAGACATGGTCAGTGTCAATTTGGATGAGTATGTTGGCTTGACGGGAGAAGATCCTCAATCCTATCGTTACTTTATGCAGGAAAATTTATTCAATGAGAAACCGTTTAAAGTTAGCTATCTTCCAAAAGGAAACGAAGATACTGCAGAAGAAGAAACAGCTCATTACAATGAAATTTTGGCCCAACATCCAGTAGATCTGCAAATTCTAGGGATCGGCCGCAACGGCCATATTGGTTTTAACGAACCAGGCACGCCATTTGACAGCCAAACGCATTTGGTCCATTTGGATCAATCAACGATTGAAGCCAACTCTCGCTTCTTTGAAAAAATTGAAGATGTTCCAACCCAAGCCATCTCAATGGGGATTGCGAACATTCTTGCTGCCAAGTCTATCATTCTCTTTGCCTATGGAGAATCAAAAGCAGAAGCGATTGCAGGAATGGTCAATGGTCCAAAAACAGAGAGTTTACCAGCGAGTGCCCTTCAAGGTCATCCAGATGTTGTGATTATTGCAGACCAAGCAGCCTTGAGCTTACTGTAACCAGTTGAAAAAAAGAGACCTATCTGAAATATCCTGAAAGATAGGTTTTTTTATAGATTAAAGTATGGTACAATAAGATAAAATTCTATATTTGAGGAAAATATATTTTGAAAAAGAAGTTGCTCGTTTTAGGAATCGTCATTCTATCCCTACTCCGCCCTCTGTCGATCGCGGCGGATGAGCTAGTGGATATGGCGCAAAAAATGTATCCCAACGATCATGTGCAAGCCTATAATCGACCAAGGTCCTCTCTCGTCATCGATGCGAATACCGGGGATGTTTTGTGGAGAGACAATATTGATGAAGTGCGGGATCCAGCAAGTATGAGTAAGCTCATGACCCTGTATCTGCTCTTCGAAACCATGAAAGAGGGGAAGATTACCAAAGATACGGTTGTCACTGCAACGGCTGCGGATCAATCCATGTCAAAAATCTATGAGATTTCCAACAATAACATCGTTGCAGGAGTGGACTATACAGTCTCTGAATTGATTACCATGACGGCTGTTCCATCCTCCAATGTGGCTACGATTATGTTGGCCAATCTCCTTTCTAACCACGATGCGGATGCCTTTATTCAGCGGATGAACGAAAAGTCCAAGGAGTTGGGGATGACCAATACCATTTGGAACAATCCTAGTGGAGCGGCCATTTCAACCTTCCGAGGTTTGTATACCAGTTATAACTATCCAAATGATGCGGCCAACCAGACAACTGCAAGAGATTTGGCGATTCTCGTCTATCATTTCGTGAAAGAATATCCTGAGATCCTTAGTTATACCAATCAGGCTAAGGTGACCGTAAAACAAGGAACACCTTATGAGGAGACTTTTGATACCTATAACTATTCCTTGCCAGGAGCAAGATATGCTCTTGAAGGAGTAGATGGTCTGAAGACAGGTTCGAGTCCACGTGGTGCCTTTAACTATATCGCAACCGCTAAACGGGGGGAGCAACGAATTATCTCCGTAGTCATGGGAGTTGGTGATTGGTCCGACCAGGATGGTGAATACTATCGACATCCATTTGGTAATGCCTTGATCGAAAAGGCTTTTGCTGATTATCGTTATAAGAAGTTGTTGGACAAGGGTGTTCAGACCATCGATGGAAAGACCTACACCCTAGATCAACCTTTTTATGCCACGGTCAAAAAGGGAGAAGAGAATCCAAAACTCGTTGTCAAAGATGGACAGGTTGAGGCGGATTCAGGCTTGATGACCCTATCAGAAAAGATTTCTGATGGACTTCCAGTCAAAGAAGGAGCAGTGAGTCAATCGGATTCCCAAAGTACGGTGGCCCCAGCTAGAGAGAAATCCTTCCATTTTCCTCTTGAAAGCCTGGTCATTCTGATTCCAATTTTCATTCTTGCTATGATTCTGTATTTAGAAAGAGCTCATCGCAAAGAACGGGCGCGCAAGGCTCAGGATCGCTACAAAAAATAACTGATCAAAACTCAACTGAAATCCAGTTGGGTTTTGTCATTGCCTTTTATTTCTCATGTTGAAAGGAAACTTATGAAAGCATTTCGAAATTCCTATCCTGCTTATTTATTTTTATATAGTTTTTACTTCATGTCGACGGCCCTCTTTACGACTTTAATCTCTGTTTATCTGATAGGCCAACAGTATTCAGCCAGTCAGGTCTCCAATTTGGTATCGACGGCCTTTTTCCTATCCATGCTTACCCAGCCCTTGTTTGGGTATATCAATGAACGGTTTGGTATTGTTAAAATCACGACTTTGAGCTTAGGAGTCCTCATGGCAGGAGTGGGTGGCTTTATCTGGGCCCCTAACTTCTTTTGGTTGACCATTTTTTATGGCTTGGTATTACTGTGTCTAAATGGGACGGCGCCCATGATGGAGATCTTAGCTACCCAGAGTCCTTATGCTTTTGGAAAAATCCGCGTTTGGGGGACGCTAGGATATGCTGCTGGAGCTCACCTAGCTGGTTGGCTCTATGCTCATCTTAGCCCTCAGTCGGTATACTATTGTGTATTGGTCACGATCCTTCTTAGTTTCTTTACTTTAGGGGCTATCCGTATTGATAAGACCAATCGGGTACAAAAAGAAGCTGTCTCGATCCGTCCTCTGCTCCATAATGGACCCTATCTCTTTTTCCTATTACTGATGGGGCTTGTGTCGGGCGTGGGAAATATTGGCCATACCTATATTCCAGCTCTCTTAATGGATAGTGGGCTCCCTGTTCAGATAGCGTCTACGGTTGTGGCCCTATCTGTCGTAGTAGAAGCGCCCCTCATCTTTTTCTCGGACCGTTTTATGGATCATTGGCCCCTGCGTCTCCTAATTTTGCTTCCTGTGGGGATTCTCTTGCTCCAGTATTTCATCTATGCTCTTCCGAGTCCGGTCTTCTTAAAAGTGCTGGTCACCCTCTTGGCCAAGCATACGACGGGGATGGTCTTGATCATGGTCTCCTTACGTTTTATCTCCCAACAGGTGGATAAGAAAGATCTAGTCTTAGCAATGGCTATCCTGCAGGGAGTCCGCTATCTTGCTACCATTCTCTTGCAACCAGTAGCAGCTTTCTTTGTGGATCACGGTGGATTTTCAATGATGAGTTCCTTCTTGGTGGCTGTCCTGGTTCTCGTCCTTCTTCTAAGTATCTTTTTAAAGATGCCAAAAGGAAAATCTCCGGGTCTCTTTGGGAGCATGAAGGAGTAAAAAGATTAGGAAATAGTGTTTCTGAATAGAGGGACTTATGCTATAATGGAGAACGATGATGATGAAAGAAATGAGAGAGAATGAAGTTTAAACGTGCCTTATTTGCGACACTTTCCCTTAGTTGCCTATGTTTTCCAATGCTCGTAAGGGCGGATGATCTTTACCAACAAGAAGACATCATGTCAATCACTGAAAAATCAGGGACTTCGGTGGATGAGTTTTTCCGTCCTAAGGCCGATATTGTTGTTGATGCTCACACAGGAGCGATTGTTTATGGAGATAATATTGATGCTCCTCGTGACTCCGGTAGTATGGCTAAATTGATGTCCGTCTATGTTCTTCTGAAAGCCATTCAAGAAGGGCAACTGGATTATGATACCCAAATTACAGCGACAGAAACGGATGTAGCAATTTCGCAAAACCAGAAGTTGAGCAATAGTCCCATTGTGGCGGGTGCTAAATACAAGGTATCGACCCTCCTGAATATGATTTTTGTTCCTTCATCTAGTGCCGCTACCATCATGATTGCCAATAAGGTGTCTGGAGGAGATCCGGATAAATTCTTGGATTTGATGAACCAGCGGGCCCAAGAAATTGGAATGACCAATACCAAGTGGAACAATCCTAATGGTGCCCCAACTGCAGTCTTGGATGGCTACTATAATCCGACACGCTATGATCAACATGCCATTAACCAAACAACAGCGAGAGATATGGCTATTTTGGCTTATCACATGGTCAATGAGTTTCCTGAAATCCTCAACTACACTAAAAATGCTAAGATTACTCTCTTCGAGGGTACAGATTATGAAGAAACGCATGAGAATTATAATTATTCTTTAGAAGGTGGAAGGTATTCTCTAAAGGGAGCGGATGGTCTGAAAACAGGCTCTAGTCCGACTGCGGATTATAATTACACCTTGACGGTTAATCGTGGGAACCAGAGATTTGTCCAAGTCATTATGGGAGTTGGACATTACGATGTAGAAATTGCAGAGAGCCTGCGCCACGTCATTGGAAATGCCCTGATTGAAAGACTCTACCAGGATTATGAATACAAAGAGGTTCTGCCGGCGGGGGATCACACCATTCAGGGGCAAACCTATCACTTAGACAAACCCTTCTATGCTACGGTAAAAAGAGGGACCAATCCAGAGATCAGTGTTCAAAATGGCCAGCTACAAATTGCCAATGGCTTGCAAACTCTTTCTCCATCCATTCAGCAAACACAGGCTGTAACCGCAGTAGAAGGGGCTCATCAGAAGTCCACGAGTAGTCGTCAAAAAGGCTGGGATCCAATGTGGCTCTGTTGCTTCCTTCCCTTCATTTTCCTAAGAATTTTCTTTAACATGAGATATAAGAGAAAATAAAAAAGATTTCCAAATAAATCGATAGACCGGAGATAGACTGATCTCTGGTCTTTTTTTAAAGAATCAAGGGACAGATATGAATTGACGGCAACCGGGCTTGATGCTAGAATGGTAATGGAATGATAAAAAGGAGAGATTGTATGAAAAAAAGACTATTAACAATGGTTGCTTTAATGGGAGTGCTTGGGCTAGCAGCCTGCTCAAATCAAGAAGGGACCTCGTCCAGTGAAAAGTCTGTAAAGGGTACACGCCAGTCTTCAACCACCTCTAAGGGCAAGAAAGTGACCAGCTTGAAAGGATCCTCAGAATCTCCTTTTGTTTTGTATACAGATGAGGAACTTGAAAATGCCAGAACCGTTGGGGATTTTAAAGCTCTCTATGCTTTGATGATGGACCGAACAGTTGCTCATTCGGAGGAGGCAGGAGCATCACTCACGGGCTCTGCAAAAGAGACCTATGAGACTTATCTGAAAAACTTGAAGGAGAAAATGGAAACGAGCAAGGCCCGTTTTAATGAATCCATGGATACGATAGGGCCTGAAGACACCGATGTCCCGGAAGATGCTCGTGCAACCATTGTTGAAAAATTTGAAACAGCTCGAAAACAAGCTGAAGCATCTGAAAATGGGACCTCCCCATCAGCGGAAAGTCAAGATCCGGCATCAGACGAGAAAACGAGTGAGTCAAATCAATAACCGACGTTATGAATAGTCTCGTCTAAGATGAATGAACATTCTCTATACATGTCAGTAAGATCATATCTAAACAGAGGCTGGGACAAAAGTCCGGCCTCTCAATTGTCTTTGGATTGTCGAGCAAGACGCAGTGGTTGAGTGGGCTCTACTACGCTGATTTCATCAGCTTTTACAACCCTACTCAACTGTGCGGAGGTGGGACGACGAAATCGAATTCTAACGAATGACCGATTTCTGTCCCACTCTCTTTTTTCTTTCTCCTCTAATATAAGCGTCTTCAGTTACGAATTATATAAGTGGAGGTGATGACATGTTTATTGCGGCTGATGCAAAGCAACAGCGTTGGAATTGTTTGGAGAAGGTTCCGATGAGAAGAAATGGTCCCTTTGTCTGTCTCCTGTGTGGAAAGGAAGTCCGCTTAAAGAAAGGGCGAGTGATGCGTCCTCATTTTGCTCACGTCAACCTAGAGGCTTGTCCCTTCCATCATGAAACGGAGAGTCCAGAACATTTGGAGTTAAAGTTGGAGCTTTATCGATGGGCCAAACAAAATACCCAAGCTGAAGTGGAAAGTCCTTTGCAAGCTCTCCAACAGATTGCGGATGTTCTCCTTCCAGATCAAAAGATTGCCTTAGAAGTGCAATGTAGTTCCTTGTCTATGGAGCGTTTAAAAGAACGGAGCGATGCCTATCGCATGCATGGTTATCAAGTTTATTGGTTATTGGGGAAAAACTTATGGCTCAAGAAAAGCCTGTCAGCTCTGCAAGAAGGTTTTGTCTATTTTAGCCAAAATAGGGGCTTTCATCTCTGGGAGCTGGACCTAGAGCAGCAGGAAGTTCGGCTCCACTATTTGATCCATCAAGACTTGCGAGGGCGTCTTCATTATCGGACTCAACATTTTCCTTTTTATGGAGGGAGCTTATTAGAAGTTTTGCGGACCCCTTATGCCCAACAAGGCTTGCAACGAATGACGGTCCCTCTAGACCGACAGTTTAAGGACTATCTTCGTCAGCAGTTGTATTACCGGCATCCTAAGTGGATGGCCCTTCAGGAACAACTCTATCTGAAAGGAAAGCATCTTCTGGACTTAGACTTGGAATCCTTTTATCCCCTTTGTCGGCCACTGAAGTCTTCGCGTTTTATCCAGATTAAGGGAGACTGGCAAAGCTATTACCAGAACTTTATGACCTATTATCTCCAAACCGGAATGAAAGCGACGCAGACTCTTTATTCACCTCGTTTTTATCAGAACTGGAAAGCTTAAATTTCTGACAATCAAATACCCCCAAATGCTAATATTATGTTAGAATAGAAGCATTGGAGGATTTTTGTAATGGTAAAACAACGAAATGAAATTGATGAAAAATACCAATGGGATTTGTCGACCATTTTTGCGACAGACCAAGCTTGGGAGGAAGAAGCAACTGCTTTAGCTGCAGCCATTAAAGAAGCTGCCCATTTTGCAGGTTCTTTATTGTCTTCTCCAGCCAACCTATTAGAAACCACAGAAGTTTATTTGGACTTGAGCCGTCGTTTGGAGAAGGTCTATGTCTACGCCCATATGAAGAATGACCAGGACACACGCGTAGCCAAATACCAAGAATTCCAATCAAAAGCGATGTCTCTTTATAGCCTTTTAGGGGAGACCTTTGCCTTTTACGAACCAGAATTTATGGAGATTACCGAAGAGCAATATGCCAACTTCTTGAAAGAAGTCCCTGCCTTAGAAGCTTATGCTCATTACTTTGACAAATTGCTCAAAACCAAAGAGCACGTTCTTTCCCAAAAGGAAGAAGAGTTGCTAGCAGGAGCGGGTGAAATCTTTGCTGCGGCAGGTGAAACCTTTGAGATTTTGGACAATGCCGATATCGTCTTCCCAATGGTGAAGGATGACCAAGGTCAAGAAGTGCAGTTGACCCATGGAAACTATATTTCTTTGGTCGAGTCTAAGGACCGCCAAGTCCGTAAGGAAGCTTACCAAGCCTTATATGGTGTCTACGAACAGTATCAACATACCTATGCTAAGACCCTTCAGACCAACGTCAAGGTCCATAATTACAATGCCAAGGTTCGCAAATTCTCAAGTGCACGTGAGGCAGCTCTTTCTGCTAACTTTATCCCAGAAAGCGTCTATGATAGCTTGGTAGAAGCGGTTAACAAGCACTTGCCTTTGTTGCAACGCTACGTGAAACTCCGCTCAAAAATCTTGGGAATTGAAGATTTGAAGATGTATGATGTCTACACACCATTATCTTCTACTGATTACAAGTTCACATATGAAGAAGCCCTTGCCAAGTCTGAGCAAGCTTTGGCGGTGCTTGGTGATGACTACCTATCCCGCGTGAAGCGCGCCTTTACTGAACGTTGGATCGACGTCCATGTCAACCAAGGAAAACGCTCAGGGGCCTATTCAGGTGGTTCATACGATACCAATGCCTTTATGTTGTTAAACTGGCAAGATACATTGGACAACCTCTTCACCTTGGTGCATGAAACTGGTCACAGTATGCATTCTAGCTATACACGTGAGACCCAACCTTATGTCTATGGAGATTATTCTATCTTCCTTGCTGAGATTGCTTCCACAACCAATGAAAATATCTTGACTGAGCAATTGTTGGCAGAAGTAGAAGATGATGAAACCCGTTTTGCCATTCTCAACCACTTCTTGGATGGTTTGCGTGGTACCGTCTTCCGTCAAACCCAGTTTGCTGAGTTTGAGCATGCCATTCATAAAGCAGATCAAGAAGGACAAGTCTTGACCAGCGAATTCTTGAATGAGCTCTATGCGGACTTGAACGAGAAATACTATGGTCTTTCTAAAGAAGACAATCCAGAAATCCAATACGAATGGGCTCGTATTCCTCATTTCTACTATAACTACTATGTTTTCCAATATTCAACCGGTTTTGCAGCAGCTTCTGCCTTGGCTGAGAAAATCGTTCATGGAACACAAGAAGATAAGGACAAATATCTAGAGTATTTGAAGGCCGGAAATTCAGATTACCCACTCAACGTCATCCGCAAGGCGGGTGTTGATATGGAAAAAGAAGACTACCTCAATGCCGCCTTTGAAGTCTTTGAACGTCGTCTCAATGAATTTGAGGCCCTGGTTGAAAAATTAGGATTGGCCTAAGATGGTAGAGTCTTACAGTAAAAATGCCAACCACAATATGCGCCGCCCAGTTGTCAAGGAGGAAATTGTCTCTTTCATGCGGGAGCGCCAAGCGCCGGTAACGGATGCTTTAAAGGAGCTAGAAGAATTTGCTCGACGGGAAAATATTCCCATCATCCCTCATGAAACGGTTGCTTTCTTTCGTCTCTTTTTGCAGACCATGCAACCCAAGTCGATCTTAGAAATCGGGACGGCGATTGGTTTTTCAGCCCTCTTGATGGCGGAGCAGGTACCTGATGCAAAAATTATGACCATTGATCGCAACGAGGAAATGATTGGTTTTGCCAAGGAAAACTTTGCTCGTTTTGACCAGCGCAAGCAAATCACCCTTTTAGAAGGGGATGCGGTGGACCTGCTGGAGCATATTGAGCAACGCTTTGACTTGATTTTTATGGATTCGGCTAAGTCTAAGTACATCGTCTTTCTTCCAGAAGTTCTCAAACGATTGGAAGTTGGGGGAGTAGTCATTTTGGACGATATCTTCCAAGGAGGAGATGTGGCGCGTGATATTATGGAAGTTCGTCGTGGACAACGCACCATCTATCGAGGTTTGCAACGTCTTTTTGATGCCACTTTGGACCATCCTGGCTTGACGGCCAGTCTGATTCCGCTCGGTGATGGCATTCTCATGATCCGTAAAAACGAGGAAGAGATTTCCTTGCCGACAGAAGAGTAGCTTTTAGTCTTATTTAAGTTATCCTTTTGAATTTGTGGTAAAATAGAAGCAGTGAATTTTAGAATGGAGAAATAAACATGAAGAAAAAATTTGTAGCTGGAGCGGTGACCCTTTTATCCGTTGTAGCGCTAGCAGCTTGTGCAAAAGGTGGCAGTGACAAAGATATCGTCACAATGAAGGGTGACACGATCACTGTTGGTGATTTCTATGATGAAATCAAACATAACCAAGGTGCACAACAATACCTGTTCCAAATGACCATTAATAAAGTCTTTGAAAAAGAATACGGCTCAAAAGTCTCAGACAAAGATGTTGAGAAAAAAGTTGATGAGCAGAAAAAACAATTGGGTGAAGCCTTCAATAGCTACCTCACTCAACAAGGGTTGACAGAAGAAACCAACAAACAACAAATCCGTAGTAACCTTTTGTTAGAGTATGCGGTTGACCAAGCTATTTCAAAAGAGTTGACAGACGAAGCTTATAAAAAAGCCTTTGAAAGCTATACACCAGAAATCACTGCAAATGTGATAAAATTGGATTCAGAAGAAAAAGCGAATGAAGTTCTTGCAAGTGTAAAAGCTGAAGGCGCTGACTTTGCACAAATTGCCAAAGAAAATTCTACAGATGCTAGCACCAAAGAAAAGGGTGGAGAAATCAAATTTGACTCTGGAACAACAACTGTTCCAACCCGTGTCAAGGAAGCAGCATCTAAGCTTGATGTAAATGGTATTTCAGATGTCGTTATTGATCCTGCTAGTCAAAAAAGCGCTGGTGCCTACTATATCGTTAAAGTAACTAAGAAGGAAGAAAAAGGATCTGACTGGAAGAAATACGAAAAACGCTTGAAAGAAATTCTGACGGCAGAACGTAAAAATGATGCCAACTTTATCCGTAGCATCATTGCCAAAGCAATGACAAATGCCAATATCAAGGTCAAAGATGATGCCTTCAAGGCAACCTTCAACCAATACATGCAAAATATTGGTGCAACAACAGAAGATAGCTCATCTTCTAAATAAGGATATTAGTTGACGAGCATTGTATTTATCTGTATAATGAGATAGTTGAGAATAAATCATTTAGAATCAGATTCAGAGAAGTGGCGGGGGTGCGAGCCATGGAAGAGGAATGATTTTGCTACTCAATAGAACAATTACATAATCGAATGAAGAATGACAAGTTCATTGAATGAAGGTGGTACCGCGGTTTTTCGCCCTTCGTTAGTGAGCTTGTCTTTTTTTCAGCATTTCTACCGGAGATCCTTTCTAATAAGAGAAAGGTTTTCATAAGGATTTGCAGGAGGAAACTGATGAAAACGTATCTGGTCAAACAAAAGTTTCGACTTGGAGGGGAACGCTTTGATATCAAAAATGATCTGGGAATGGTAGAATACCAGGTAGAAGGTTCATTTTTGAAAATTCCCAAGACCTTTACGGTATTTGATGTGGAAGGCCAGAAGGTCAGCCATATCACGAAGAAGCCTTTTAGCCTCTTACCTCAATTCACTGTAGAATTAGCGGATGGCTCCAGTTTTTTTATCCGTAAAAAACTGACCTTACTCCGTGATAAGTACGAAATTTCTAATTTAGGACTACGCATCGAAGGCAATATCTGGGATTTGGATTTCAAGTTATTGGATGATCGCGACCAGCTGGTTGCAGAGATTAGCAAGCAAGTCTTTACCTTGACGTCGACTTATCAGGTTTCCGTCTATGAAGAGGAATATGCCAATCTGGTGATTTCCTTGTGTCTTGCCATTGACTATGTAGAAATGATGGAAAATGGCTCCTAAGCCAATCAATAGAAAACAATAAATAGAGGAGAAAACATGAAACAATTATCTAGTGCACAAGTCCGCCAAATGTGGCTTGATTTCTGGGCGACCAAAGGTCACTCAGTAGAACCATCTGTTAGCTTGGTTCCAGTAAACGACCCAACCCTTTTGTGGATCAACTCAGGGGTTGCAACCCTTAAGAAATACTTTGATGGAACTATCATCCCTGAAAACCCACGGATTACCAATGCGCAAAAAGCCATCCGTACCAACGATATCGAAAACGTAGGGAAGACGGCGCGTCACCATACTATGTTTGAAATGCTGGGGAACTTCTCCATCGGGGATTACTTCCGTGACGAAGCCATTACCTGGGCTTATGAACTCTTGACAAGTCCGGAGTGGTTTGACTTCCCTAAAGACAAACTCTACATGACCTACTATCCAGCTGATACAGATTCATACAACCGCTGGATCGAAGTGGGCGTGGACCCAAGTCACTTGATCCCAATCGAAGACAACTTCTGGGAAATCGGTGCTGGACCTTCTGGACCAGATACAGAAATCTTCTTTGACCGTGGAGAAGCCTTTGACCCCGAAAACATTGGACTTCGCTTGCTTGCAGAAGATATCGAGAACGACCGTTACATCGAAATCTGGAACATTGTCTTGTCACAATTTAACGCTGACCCAGCTGTACCACGCAGCGAGTACAAGGAATTGCCACACAAGAACATTGATACGGGCGCTGGTTTAGAGCGTTTGGTGGCGGTGATCCAAGGGGCTAAGACAAACTTTGAAACAGACCTCTTCATGCCAATCATCCGTGAAGTGGAGAAATTGTCTGGTAAGGTTTATGACCAAGATGGCGACAACATGAGCTTTAAGGTCATCGCTGACCATATCCGTTCGCTTTCATTTGCGATTGGGGATGGTGCCCTTCCAGGAAATGAAGGTCGTGGTTATGTCCTTCGTCGTCTCCTCCGTCGTGCCTCTATGCACGGTCAAAAATTGGGTATCAACGAGCCTTTCCTTTACAAACTGGTTCCAACTGTTGGAAAAATCATGGAAAGCTACTACCCAGAAGTGCTTGAAAAACGTGACTTTATTGAGAAAATCGTCAAGAGCGAAGAAGAGTCATTTGCGCGTACCCTTCACTCAGGTCAACACTTTGCTCAAGGTATCGTAGCAGACTTGAAAGAAAAAGGCCAAACGGTTATCGCTGGTCAAGATGTCTTCAAACTCTACGATACTTATGGATTCCCAGTGGAGTTGACAGAAGAGATTGCTGAAGAAGCTGGAATGACTGTAGACCGTGAAGGCTTTGAAGCAGCCATGAAAGAGCAGCAAGAACGTGCGCGTGCATCTGCTGTCAAAGGCGGATCAATGGGGATGCAAAACGAAACTCTTCAAAACATCACTGTTGAGAGTGTCTTCAACTACAATGCTAGCCAATTGTCTTCTAAGTTAGTGGCTATTGTAGCGGACAATGCAGAAGTAGAAGCTGTATCCGAAGGAACTGCCTCTCTGATCTTTGCGGAAACACCTTTCTACGCTGAAATGGGTGGACAAGTTGCTGACCACGGTCAAATCTTGGATGTTGCGGGTAACGTCGTAGCGACAGTGACAGACGTTCAAAAAGCACCAAATGGCCAACCACTTCATACCGTTGAAGTTCATGCTCCACTTGCTTTGAACCAAGAATACACTTTGGCGATCGATAGCAATCGTCGTCACCGTGTCATGAAGAACCACACAGCCACTCACTTGCTCCATGCGGCTCTTCACAATATCCTTGGCCACCATGCAACTCAAGCAGGTTCACTTAATGAAGTGGAATTCCTTCGCTTTGACTTCACTCACTTCCAAGCTGTAACTCCAGAAGAATTGCGTGCTATTGAACAGCAAGTCAATGAAAAAATCTGGGAAGCGATCGCAGTTAAGACTGTTGAGACTGATATTGATACAGCTAAAGATATGGGTGCTATGGCCCTCTTTGGTGAGAAATACGGTAAGGAAGTCCGTGTTGTGACCATCGGTGACTACTCAGTGGAGCTCTGTGGTGGTACCCACGTTGGCAATACTTCTGAGATTGGCCTCTTCAAGATTGTCAAAGAAGAAGGGATTGGATCAGGAACTCGTCGTATCTTGGCAGTGACTGGTAAAGAAGCCTTCGAAGCTTATCGTGAACAAGAAGATGCACTGAAAGCAGTCGCAGCAACCTTGAAAGCACCTCAACTCAAGGAAGTTCCTCATAAGGTTGAAGGCCTTCAAGAGCAGCTCCGTCAATTGCAAAAAGAAAATGCTGAATTGAAGGAAAAAGCTGCAGCAGCAGCGGCAGGTGATGTCTTCAAACATGTTCAAGAAGCAAACGGCCACCGTTACATTGCTAGTCAAGTTTCTGTATCAGATGCAGGTGCCCTTCGTACCTTTGCGGATAACTGGAAACAAAAAGATTACTCTGACGTGCTTGTTCTTGTCGCAGCAATCGGTGACAAGGTCAACCTTCTCGTAGCCAGCAAGACAAAAGACATCCACGCAGGTAACTTGGTTAAAGAATTGGCTCCAATCGTTGATGGACGTGGTGGTGGTAAACCAGACATGGCCATGGCAGGAGGAAGCAACCAAGCGAAAATCCAAGAATTATTGGATGCCGTAGCAACTAAATTGTAAGCAACAAGAGATCTACCTTCGGGTAGGTCTTTTTGTATGGTAAACTGTTAAATCTTTGTAAAAACTTTTTAAGAAGTACTTGTAATTTTTGATAAATACATTACAATAAATATATAGGAAAAAGGAAGTGTCTTAGATATTACTCCATTGTCGATTTGAAGGTGCAGTCCGAGGCCCTCATAAAAATCCTAAGTTTGACAGCATAATAAATAATCAAAAGTAGATAATTGAATTAAAAAATAGACTTGGAATAGGAATCGAAAGGAAAAAGGAGTGTTGTATGAAGGGGAACAGTATCTGGAAAAATGTTGGTTTGTATGCCTTGGTGGTCTTCTCTCATTTTATTTTATTTTCGAGGATTCTTGCTAGTTGCTTGAATGTTCTCGTTGAGGGAGGTTCCGAGCTTCTCATTCTCTTGATATTCGCTTTGGTATCTGCTCTCTATATTTTTGGTTTGTGGAAATGGTACCAAAAGGGTTGGAAACTTGAGGTTAAAAAGACCAAACTGACGTCCACGATATGGTTACCCATTGGATTATTAGTTGCCTTTATTGCTCTTCAAGCCTTGGTCTCGGGTGAATCGTCTAATAATCAAAGAAGTATTGAGTTTTTCTTGGAGTTATTTCCTGCCTTCGTTTTTTTCTATATTATTTTTATTGCTCCCATTATTGAAGAATTCATAACTAGAGGCTTAATGGCCAAGTATCTATTTTCAAAGCAGGAAACCCTAGGACAGACCTTGCTCTATATTGCTCTTTCTTCTAGTTTATTTTCTTTTCTCCATCTTCCGTCTAGTCTAGGGCAATTTCTAATTTACTTTATAATGGGTTCAATTTTCGCTTTAGCGTATCTGACTAAGGAAGATATTCGTTATGCCATTGCCCTGCATATAGCAAATAACCTGATCGCTTCTCTCCTTATCTTCTTGCTTCAATAAAGAAGAATGGGGACTAACATACCTACCAAATCAGCCCTTTCCAAATCTGGAAAGGACTGATTTGTTTATTTGAGATAGTTTCTTCTGCAGCAAGGCTAATTTTTAGCATAAAAAAACAAAAAAACCTTTCCATCTGGAAAGGTTTTTGTCTTATAGGCCATAGTTGTAATCGTCATCCTGCATGGCTTCTACTTCACCGAGAAGATAACCATTTCCGACTTGAGAGAAGAAGTCGTGGTTGGATGTACCGGTTGAGATCCCGTTCATGACGATTGGGTTGACATCATCCGCTGAGTCAGGGAAAAGGGGATCTTGTCCCAAATTCATGAGGGCTTTGTTAGCATTGTAGCGAAGGAAGGTCTTGACTTCCTCTGTCCAACCTACACCGTCATAGAGGCTCTCTGTATAGCCTTCTTCGTTTTCATAGAGGGTGTAGAGCAAGTCATACATCCATTCTTTAAGTTTTTCTTGTTCGTCTTCTGGTAATTCGTTAAATCCAAGTTGGAACTTGTAGCCGATATAGGTTCCGTGAACAGATTCGTCCCGAATGATCAACTTGATGATTTCTGCCACGTTGGCCAATTTGTTGTTTCCAAGATAGTAGAGCGGTGTGAAGAAACCAGAGTAGAAGAGGAAGGTTTCAAGGAAGACGCTGGCTACTTTCTTTTCTAGAGGAGTGCCATTGAGGTAGATCTCGTTGATGATTTCTGCCTTCTTTTGAAGGAAGGGATTGGTATTGGTCCATTCGAAAATCTCTTCGATTTCTGACTTGGTATTCAAGGTAGAAAAGATAGAAGAGTAAGACTTAGCATGGACAGATTCCATGAATTGGATGTTGTTAAAGACAGCTTCTTCATGAGGAGTACGAATATCCGCACGAAGGGCTTGCACACCCGTTTCAGACTGCATGGTATCGAGAAGGGTTAAACCTCCAAAAACTTTACCAACAAGGTCTTTTTCCTTGTTAGACAGCTTTCTCCAGTCGTCCAAGTCGTTTGACAAAGGAATACGTGTATCCAACCAGAATTGTTCGGTTAGCTTTTCCCAAGTAGATTTATCGATGACATCCTCGATGGCATTCCAGTTAATGGCTTTGTAGTAAGTTTCCATTTGAAATCTCTTTCTTTTTCTAATTCATTCGATCATACAATCATTATTATTCTAACACAATTGTTAGAATACCGCACAAAAAGTCGGCGAACCGACTTTTTGGTAGCAATGGATCAGAGTGTCTTAGATGACACAGCTTTCACATTGGTTCGCGCCAACTTCTCCACCATCATCGGTAAAGGTACGGACGTAGTAGATAGACTTGATTCCCTTGTTAAAGGCGTAGTTGCGAAGGATAGACAAGTCACGAGTGGTTTGTTTGTTTTCAGTTTTCCATTCGTAAAGCCCTTTTGGAATATCACTACGCATGAAGAGCGTGAGTGAAAGTCCTTGGTCTACGTGCTCAGTTGCAGCAGCATAGACGTCGATGACTTTTCGCATATCCATGTCGTAGGCAGAAGTGTAGTAAGGAATGGTTTCTGTTGACAAACCAGCAGCAGGGTAGTAGATCTTACCGATTTTCTTCTCTTGGCGTTCTTCAATCCGTTGTGTGATTGGGTGGATAGAAGCAGATACGTCATTGATGTAGCTGATAGAACCATTTGGTGCGACAGCCAAGCGGTTTTGGTGGTAAAGACCATCTGCCTTGACTTTATCGCGGAGTTCAGCCCAGTCTTCTGCACTAGGAATGAAGATATCCTTAAAGAGTTCTTTGACGCGATCAGATTTTGGAACAAACTCTCCGGTCGTGTACTTATCAAAGTAGCTACCGTTGGCATAGTCTGATTTTTCAAAGTTGTGGAAGGTAACGCCCCGTTCACGTGCGATGTTGTTTGATTCGACGAGAGTCCAGTAGTTCATGAGCATGAAGTAGATGCTCGTAAACTCAACAGATTCAGGTGATCCATACTCGATCAATTGTTGGGCAAGGTAGCTGTGAAGTCCCATGGCTCCAAGACCAAAGGTATGAGCTTGGCTATTTCCGTGGTCAATTGTTGGAACAGCAACGATATGAGAGCTATCTGTAACGAAGGTCAAAGCACGAACCATGGCACGAATCGAACGACCAAAATCAGGTGAAGTCATCATGTTAACCACGTTGGTTGAACCAAGGTTACATGAGACGTCAGTCCCCATTTTAATGAATTCTTGAGCATCGTTAATCAAGCTTGGCTCTTGAACCTGGAGGATCTCTGAACACAAGTTACTCATGATGATCTTTCCATCAATAGGGTTTGCCCGGTTAGCAGTATCGATGTTAACTACATATGGGTAACCAGATTCTTGTTGCAATTTAGAAATTTCAGTTTCCAAATCACGGGCCTTAATTTTTGTCTTGCGGATGTTCGGATTAGCAACCAACTCATCGTATTTTTCAGTGATGTCGATGTAGTTAAATGGCACTCCGTATTCACGCTCTACAGAGTAAGGGCTGAAGAGGTACATTTCTTCATTCTTACGAGCCAACTCGTAGAACTTGTCTGGCACGACGACACCAAGTGAAAGGGTCTTAACCCGAACTTTTTCATCGGCATTTTCCTTCTTAGTTGAAAGGAAGGCGATGATATCTGGGTGGAAGACATTGAGGTAAACCACCCCAGCCCCTTGGCGTTGTCCTAATTGGTTAGAGTAAGAGAAGCTATCTTCGAAGAGTTTCATGACTGGAACGACCCCAGAAGCGGCTCCTTCATAGCCCTTGATCGGTGCTCCAGCTTCACGAAGGTTGCTGAGGGAGATTCCAACCCCACCACCGATACGTGAAAGTTGGAGGGCAGAGTTGATAGAGCGTCCGATCGCATTCATATCATCAGTTACCTGGATCAAGAAACATGAAACCAATTCACCACGGCGGGCACGTCCAGCATTTAAGAAGGAAGGAGTAGCCGGTTGATAGCGTTGGTGAATGATTTCATTTGCGATGTCTTTAGCAATTTCTTCATTTCCATCCGCAAAGTAGAGAGCATTGAAGAAGACGCGGTCTTCCATGCTTTCGAGATAGTATTCTCCATCATTTGTTTTCAGAGCATACTGGTTATAGAATTTATAGGCAGCCATGAAGGACTTGAATTGGAAGTTTTGATCTTTGATAAATTGGGCCAATTCTTCCAAAAATTCAGGACGGTACTTCTGAATGAAGGCTGTTTCGATATAGTTGTGTTCAATAAGGTAGTTGATTTTATCCGTTATTGAATCAAAGGCCATGGTATTTGGCACAACATTTTCTTTGAAGAAAGCATCCAAGGCCTCTTTATCTTTATGAAGCATGATTTGACCGTTAACTGGACGGTTGATTTCATTATTAAGACGGAAGTAGGTTACGTCTTCAAGTGATTTTAATCCCATAATGTTCCTTTTTCTAATTCAAAAACAAAGGGGAGGCAAGCTCCCCTGTACAAGTAAAAGGGCTAGGGGAATACTGTAGTCGAGAACTACAGTATTCCATTCCCTAGACCAATCAGATCCTGTTTGATAATGTTAAGATAATTTCTTGAGCTTAGCTGGTTGGAAGCCAGAAAAGACTTCATCTGCCGTTTGGATAACTGGTGCAGCGTTGAAACCAAGGTTCTTCACATGGTCTACAAACTCAGGTTGCTCATCTAGATTAATTTCACGGTATTCAACGTGATTGGTATCTAAAAAACGTTTGGTCATTTTACATTGAACGCAATTATTTTTTGAATAAATTGTCACCATAATGTGATCTAACTCCTCTAAATTCATAAATCTGTATCTAGTATAAACAAAAGGTTTTTCCTTGTCAAGAGTTTTAACTAAATATTGTGCACGTAAATTAACTATATCGGAGTATACCACAATATGTAGTATTGTAAGAATTAGTGAAAATTGAGGAAAACGTGATAAAATATAGGTTTTTTAAGTCAAAGGAATTCGAACTATTTTCCTAAAATTCTATATACTGTGTCCCTGAAAGCAATTCTATTTATTTAATAGAAGAAAGTAAAAAAAGTAGTTTAAAAGAAGAGAAAAAATGAGTGCTTCCTGTAAGTATTTTCAGTAAGTGTGTGATAAAAATCTTGAAAAATAATGAAGAAGATGATATAATAGCAAATTGTAAGGGTTATCACAGATAACTCAAAAACTAATTTTAAAAGGAGAGTCAAACTATGGCTTCTAAAGATTTCCACATCGTGGCAGAAACAGGTATCCACGCACGTCCAGCAACTTTGTTGGTTCAAACTGCTAGCAAATTTGCTTCAGATATTACTCTTGAATACAAAGGTAAATCAGTTAACTTGAAATCAATCATGGGTGTTATGAGCCTTGGTGTTGGTCAAGGAGCTGACGTTGTAATTTCAGCTGAAGGTGCTGACGCTGATGATGCTCTTGCAGCAATCGCTGAAACAATGGAAAAAGAAGGATTGGCATAAACATGACAGAAATGCTTAAAGGAATTGCAGCATCTGATGGTGTTGCCGTTGCTAAGGCATATCTACTTGTTCAACCCGACTTGTCATTTGAAACGATCTCAGTCGAAGATACAAATGCAGAAGAAGCTCGTTTGGATGCAGCTCTTGAAGCTTCACAGAACGAGCTTTCTCTTATTCGGGAGAATGCAGTAGCGAGCCTTGGTGAGGAAGCAGCACAAGTATTTGATGCTCACATGATGGTTCTTTCTGACCCTGAAATGGTTGGTCAGATCAAGGAAACAATTCGCACGAAGAAGGTGAATGCTGAGGCTGGTTTAAAAGAAGTCACAGACATGTTTATCACCATCTTTGAAGGAATGGAAGATAACCCATACATGCAAGAGCGTGCAGCAGATATTCGCGACGTGACCAAACGTGTTCTTGCAAACTTGCTTGGTAAGAAATTGCCAAACCCTGCAACTATCAATGAAGAAGCAATCGTGGTTGCGCATGACTTGACTCCATCCGATACCGCTCAATTGAACAAACAGTTCGTTAAAGCCTTTGTTACAAATATTGGTGGACGTACAAGTCACTCAGCGATCATGGCGCGTACACTTGAAATTGCAGCGGTTCTTGGTACAAACAACATCACAGATCTTGTAAAAGATGGTGATGTGTTGGCTGTATCTGGAATCACTGGTGAAGTTGTTATCAACCCAAGTGAAGAGCAAATCGCTGAATTTAAAGCAGCTGGTGAAGCTTACGCTAAACAAAAAGCTGAATGGGCACTTTTGAAAGATGCCAAAACTGTTACTGCAGATGGCAAACACTTCGAGTTGGCTGCTAACATCGGTACACCTAAAGACGTTGAAGGTGTGAACGAAAATGGTGCAGAAGCTGTTGGTCTCTATCGTACTGAATTCTTGTACATGGATTCTCAAGACTTCCCAACTGAAGATGACCAATACGAAGCATACAAAGCAGTTCTTGAAGGTATGAACGGTAAACCTGTTGTCGTTCGTACAATGGATATCGGTGGGGATAAAGAACTTCCTTACTTCGATCTTCCTAAAGAAATGAACCCATTCTTGGGTTACCGTGCGTTGCGTATCTCTATCTCTGAAACAGGTAACCAAATGTTCCGTACACAATTGCGTGCTTTGCTTCGTGCATCTGTTCACGGTAAATTGCGGATCATGTTCCCAATGGTTGCATTGTTGACAGAGTTCCGTACAGCTAAAGGTATTCTGGAAGAAGAAAAAGCGAAATTGGTTGCTGAAGGTGTTGCCGTTGCTGACGACATCGAAGTAGGGATCATGATTGAAATCCCAGCAGCAGCGATGTTGGCTGACCAATTTGCCAAAGAAGTTGATTTCTTCTCAATTGGTACAAACGACTTGATCCAATACACAATGGCTGCTGACCGTATGAACGAACAAGTTTCATACCTTTACCAACCATATAACCCATCAATCCTTCGTTTGATCAACAATGTGATCAAAGCAGCTCACGCTGAAGGTAAATGGGCTGGTATGTGTGGTGAGATGGCTGGTGACCAAACTGCTGTTCCACTTCTTGTCGGAATGGGCTTGGATGAGTTCTCAATGTCAGCGACATCTGTCCTTCGTACACGTAGCTTGATGAAGAAACTTGACACAGCTAAGATGCAAGAATACGCTAACCGCGCTCTTACTGAATGTTCAACAATGGAAGAAGTTCTTGAACTTTCTAAAGAATACGTGAACGTAGACTAATTGATGTTAAAAATCTGATAAAAGTTATCACCTCGGAAGAGGTGGTAGCTTTTTTGTTTTAAACGTCTATTTGTTTCTTTAAATGAAGTAGCTGAACAAAAATGGACTAGGTGTCGCTATATCGAAATAAAAAATTTAAATTTTCTAAAAAATTTCGGAAATAGGTTTGATTACACTTATTTTTATAGTATAATATTGGAAAGATAGTTTGAAAACTGAACAATTATGAATCTACTTTAGAAAATTTCAGGGAAATAATGGAAGTTTCAAATTCTTTTCATAAATTTTCATCGTATTATTCAAGAAAAAATCTTGAATATTTCAACTATTTATAGTAGAATAATACTAATAGGAAGCGCTTACATAAAAGCGAGAGAGGTGAGTGAATGGATACGAAACAAGCATTGTATACATTTGGAACTGGGGAGAACTTTCATCTTCAACATTATCTAGGGGCTCATAAAGAGCAAGTAGATGGTGTGGAAGGGTATAGTTTCCGTGTATGGGCTCCAAATGCTCAGGCAGTACACCTAGTAGGTGATTTTACCCAATGGGAAGAAAATGAAATTCCTATGGTGCGAAACGAAGCTGGTGTTTGGGAAGTTTTTACAACTGCACCTCAAGTTGGCGATATCTATAAGTTCCATGTTACAAGACAAAATGGCCACCGCTTGATGAAAGTGGATCCTTTAGCAGTCCGCATGGAAAAACGTCCAGGAACAGGAGCGGTTATTACAGATATTCCGGAACGGAAATGGAAAGATGGACTTTGGATGGCGAGACGGAGAAAACTTGGCTTTAGATCTCGTCCAGTAAATATTTATGAAGTTCATGCCGGTTCATGGAAACGCAATGAAGATGGAAGTCCCTATTCATTTGCTCAGTTGAAGGAAGACTTGATTCCTTACTTGGTAAAAATGAACTATACCCATGTGGAGTTCATGCCGGTGATGGCTCACCCGCTTGGGCTTAGTTGGGGCTATCAATTGATGGGTTACTTTGCCTTAGAGCATACCTACGGAACACCGGAAGAGTTTCAAGATTTCGTGGAAGCTTGTCACTTGAATAACATTGGGGTGATTGTGGACTGGGTACCGGGACACTTTACCATCAATGATGATGCCTTGGCTTATTACGATGGAACACCAACCTTTGAATACCAGGATCACCATCGTGCCCACAACTATGGCTGGGGAGCTTTGAACTTCGACCTAGGGAAAAACCAGGTCCAATCCTTCCTCATCTCTAGTGTGAAGTTCTGGATTGAGTTTTATCATTTGGATGGAATTCGGGTCGATGCGGTCAGCAACATGCTTTACTTAGACTATGATAGTGGACCATGGACACCAAATATTGATGGTGGAAATCTCAACTATGAGGGGATCCATTTCCTTAAACGGATGAATGCTGTGATTAAATCAGAACATCCGGATGTCATCATGGTAGCTGAGGAAAGTTCATCTGGCACCAAGATCACTGGTCCAGAAGAGTATGGTGGTTTAGGATTTGACTACAAGTGGAATATGGGCTGGATGAATGATATCCTTCGCTTCTACGAGGAAGATCCTATTTATCGGAAATTTGATTTCAACTTGGTGACCTTTAGCTTTATGTATGCCTTCTCGGAAAACTTCTTGTTGCCATTTTCTCACGATGAAGTGGTCCACGGGAAGAAGAGTCTCATGCATAAGATGTGGGGAGATCGCTACAACCAGTTCGCTGGCTTGCGAAACCTCTTGACCTATCAGATTTGTCACCCAGGGAAGAAATTGCTCTTCATGGGTTCAGAGTTTGGCCAATTCTTAGAATGGAAGTCTGAAGAACAGCTAGAATGGTTCAATCTAGAAGATGACATGAACCGCAAGATGCAAGAGTTTACTTCACAGCTCAATCAATTCTACAAAGATAACAAGATGCTCTGGGAAATTGATGATAGCTATGATGGTATTGAGATTATTGATGCAGATAACCGAGATCAAAGTGTCTTGACCTTTACTCGTAAGGATAAAAAAGGGAATCATCTGCTATGTATCTTTAATATGGCCCCAGTAGAGCGCAAGGACTTTACAGTCGGCGTCCCTGTTGCTGGAGTCTATGAAGAAATTTGGAATACAGAATTAGAGAAATGGGGAGGTGTCTGGAAAGAGCACAACCAGGAAGTGAAGACTCAAGAGGGATTATGGAAAGATTATCCACAAACCTTGACCTTCACCTTACCGGCTCTTGGAGCTAGTGTATGGAAAGTGAAACGTAAACTTCGTTCCAATGTGTCTAAAACAAAAAAATAGTTGTTGGTGATTAACTGATCGCAGTCTATGATCCCATTCCTAACTTTGTAGAAGAAGTTACAGCACCTCTTCTCAGAAGTGGGAAGAAGGTCTCGTCAATCCAAAAAGGAGTAATCAATGAAGAATGAAATGCTAGCTCTGATCCTTGCTGGTGGGCAAGGAACTCGCCTTGGAAAACTCACTCAAAGCATTGCCAAACCTGCAGTGCAATTTGGGGGACGTTATCGTATTATTGACTTTGCCTTATCCAACTGTGCCAACTCAGGTATCCACAATGTTGGCGTGATTACTCAGTATCAACCGCTTGCCTTAAACAACCATATCGGAAATGGTTCTAGTTGGGGTCTTGATGGTATTAATACTGGGGTTTCTATCCTTCAACCTTATTCTGCAAGTGAAGGAAATCGTTGGTTTGAAGGAACAAGTCATGCGATTTTCCAAAACATCGACTACATCGATAGCATCAATCCAGAGTACGTGTTGATCCTTTCTGGAGACCATATCTACAAGATGGACTATGACGACATGCTTCAGTCTCACAAAGATCACAATGCCAGCCTTACAGTAGCTGTATTGGATGTGCCTTTAAAAGAAGCTAGCCGTTTCGGAATTATGAATACGGATGCCAACAATCGAATTGTCGAATTTGAAGAAAAACCTGCAGAGCCAAAATCAACAAAAGCTTCTATGGGAATTTATATCTTTGACTGGTCTCGTCTTCGCAACATGCTAGTGGCTGCAGAGAAGAGTGACATCGATATGTCTGACTTTGGTAAAAACGTCATTCCAACTTACCTTGAATCTGGAGAAAGTGTCTATGCTTATGAATTCAATGGCTATTGGAAAGACGTGGGGACTATTGAATCTCTCTGGGAAGCGAATATGGAATATATTGATCCAAACAATGCCTTGGACAGCCGGGATCGTCACTGGAAGATTTATTCTCGTAACTTGATTTCACCACCAAACTTCTTTGGCGAACATGCCCATATTGAAGATTCCTTGGTAGTGGATGGGTGCTTGGTAGACGGAACAGTAAAACGTTCTATCTTGTCTACGGAAGCACAAGTTCGTAAAGGTGCAGTCGTTGAAGATTCTGTTATCATGAGTGGTGCCATTATCGGTCAAGGTGCTGTGATTAAACGTGCTATTATCGGTGAAGGAGCAGTTGTTTCAGAAGGTGTTGTCATCGATGGAACGGAAGAAGTACAAGTCGTTGGATATAACGAAAAAGTGGGGGTAGCAACAGATGAAGATTGATAAGTATTCAGCCATTTTAGGAAACACAGTAGGCTTCCATGATATGTCGTCATTGACAGATCATCGTCCTGTTGCTAGTCTGCCATTTGATGGGAAATATCGCTTGATTGACTTCCCGCTTTCTAGCCTCGCTAATGCAGGGATTCGTAGTGTATTTGGTATCTTCCAGCAAGAAAATATCAGTTCCGTCTTTGACCATATTCGCTCTGGTCGTGAGTGGGGCTTGTCAACTCTTTTGAGCCACTACTATCTCGGTATCTACAACACTCCAGTAGAAAGTTCAAACGTTGGCAAGGAATATTATGAGCAACTATTGACCTATTTGAAACGCTCTGGTTCGAACCAGACAGTCGCTCTTAACTGTGATATCTTAGTAAACATTGATTTAAACCAAGTCTTCCACTTGCACAATACCGTTGACAGACCAATCACAGTGGTCTACAAGAAAATGCATCATCGTGACATCTCTGAAGTAAATGCGGTTTTAGAAATCGATGAGACAGATCATGTACGTGGACAAAAGTTGTTTGATGGAACAGATCCAGATGCTCTCTATAATATGTCAACGGATATCTTTATCGTTGATACACCATGGTTGATTGAAAAATTAGAAGCAGAAATCCATAAAGAACATCCAGAAAAATTGCGTTATATCTTACGTGATTTAGCGGTTGAATATGGAGCATTCGCATTCGAATACACTGGCTATATTGCCAATATTCACTCTGTTGAATCCTACTACCGCGCTAACTTGGATATGTTGGAAACCAATAAATTCATGTCTCTCTTCTCACCAAATCAAAAAGTTTATACCAAGGTGAAAAATGAAGAGCCAACTTACTATGCTCCTGGTTCGCAAATTAAGAATTCGCAATTTGCATCAGGAAGCATTGTCGAAGCTTTGGTGCATGATTCTATCATTTCTCGTCGTGTTCATCTACACAAGGGGGCAGAAATTCGTAGCAGTCTCTTATTCCCGGGAGTCGTTGTCCATGAGGGAGCTGTCGTAGAGCATGCGATTCTTGACAAGGGCGTCGTAGTTGAGACTGGTGTAACCATTCGTGGAACCAAAGAAGCACCTCTTGTGATTAAAAAAGGTGCTGTGATTACAGAGGATATTGGATAATGAAATTATTGTTTGTTGCCGCTGAAGGAGCTCCTTTTTCAAAAACGGGGGGCTTGGGAGATGTCATTGGGGCACTTCCTAAATCCTTGGCTAAAAAAGGTCATGATGTTCGTGTCGTCCTCCCCTACTATGATATGGTAGAGGCGAAATTTGGCGACCAAGTTGAAGATGTGCTACACTTTACTACAAAGGTAGGTTGGAGAAGTGAGTATGTTGGGGTAAAACGTATTTTTAGAGATGGTGTTACCTTCTACTTCATTGATAATCAAAAGTACTTCTTTAGAGGACATGTCTACGGAGATTTTGATGATGGGGAGCGTTTTGCCTTCTTCCAATTGGCAGCGCTTGAGATGATGGAACGTGTAGATTTCATTCCAGATATCATCCACGCTCATGACTACCATACAGCCATGATTCCTTTCCTTCTTAAGGAAAAATACCGTTGGATTCAAGCTTACAATGGTATTAAGTCTGTCTTGACCATCCATAATCTGGAGTTCCAAGGGCAGTTTGACCCAGGGATGTTATGGGATTTGTTTGGAGTTGGATTTGAGCGCTATGAAGATGGCACCCTTCGTTGGAAAGATTGCTTAAACTGGATGAAGGCTGGGATCCTCTATGCTGATCGTGTGACGACGGTTTCACCAAGTTATAGTTATGAAATCAGAACAGCTGAATATGGTTGTGGCCTCGATCAGATCTTACGCATGGAATCTGGTAAATTAACGGGGATTGTGAATGGAATCGATACAGACCTCTACAATCCTGAAACAGACCCGCTCTTGACCTATCATTTCAATAAAGATGATTTATCAGGAAAAGCAGCAAGTAAGCGAGCTCTTCAGGAACGTGTCGGACTTCCGGTTCGTGATGATGTTCCCTTGTTTGGAATCGTTTCTCGTTTGACCCGCCAAAAAGGGTTTGATGTGGTGGTTGAAGAACTCCACAACCTTCTACAAAAGGATATCCAAATCGTTCTTTTGGGAACGGGAGATCCTGGTTTTGAACATGCCTTTTCTTGGTTTGCTCAAGCTTATCCAGATAAACTCTCTGCCAATATTATGTTTGATGTCCAGTTGGCGCAAGAAATCTATGCTGCTTCGGATGTTTTCTTGATGCCAAGTCGTTTTGAACCATGTGGACTATCTCAAATGATGGCTATGCGCTATGGTACGCTACCATTGGTTCACGAGGTAGGGGGACTGCGAGATACAGTACAAGCCTATAATGTGCTTGATGGCAGTGGTACTGGCTTTAGCTTTAACAACCTATCTGGTTATTGGTTGAATTGGGCTGTCGACCAAGCTTTGACAGTTTATACTCATGATAAGGATGCTTGGTACGGTCTCCAAAGAGAAGCCATGAGTCGTGATTTCTCTTGGGATACGGCTAGTCAACACTATGCGGATCTCTATCAGTCCTTATAAGATGAATGAAAACGCCTATTTTTAGGCGTTTTTTTCTTGAGGAAGTAAGAAGTTGCAACTAAAATATAGGGAATGAAATAAAGGAAAAAATCTAAGTAAAATAAGTTGCTAAAAGATACGAAAAAAGATAAGATAGATAAAGGTAAAAAATCACGGGAAGCTGGTTTAGGGAAAGTGTTGACCTTTTCCAAAAATAAATGAGACTTCCTATGATTTACAAATATTACTATGTAGGAAGTTATAGGATGAAACAAAGAAGACAAGCTTTTGAAAAGATTACCAAGTATTCGATTCGAAAATTATCCGTCGGAGTGGGTCCGGTTGCTATTGGAGCCCTTCTTTTTGCAGGGAGTGTATTAGGAGCGCCTTCAGTACAAGCTGATCAATTCACGGCAGAAGCGACAGTTCATATGGGGTATGTCACGGAAAGCGAGTTGACTCCTGAGGAACAAGCTCAGGTGATTCGTGCTATTCCTGAAGAATATCAAAATGAAGACACCTTTTATCTGGTCTATAAGAAGAAAACACTTAGTCAAGGTATACTGCCACAAACAGGGACGACCGAATTGGCGATTGCGGGGCTTAGTTTATCGACTGCATCCTTTGCAGTTCTTTTGCTGTCCAAGAAACATCGTAAAAAAGTAATGGGACTTTTATTAATTGGTTCCATGGGGCAAAGTCTGCTCTTGTCTACCGATGCTGCGGCCTTGCAAAATATTGAATTACGAAGCTACAATCAAACTCTTTCAATTGCAAGTAGTAAAGAATTAGCCAATGGTGTCATTCCGATTGAAGGTTATGACTATGTCGGCTATCTCCGATATTCAGCTAGTCCTAAATTGGATGGGCAAGCGCCTGTCGTGAAAGTTGAAGAAAAGCCGGCAATCTTCGATCTCTATCAACCTACAACGAAAGAGGAGACTCTATCTCAGGTTACACCAAAAGAAGGACCTAGTTTCCCTGTAGTGGAAAAGCCAAAAGTTGAAGTATCAACAGAAAGTATTCCATTTGAAACTGTAGAACGACCAGATCCTACTTTGGCCAAAGGTCAAACGACGGTTCTAAGAGCTGGGCAAAATGGGGAACAAACTGTTTTAACGGAAGTGAGTACGGTAAATGGTCAGGAAGTTCGCAAAGTACTTGAAAAAACTGTAACAAAAGAAGCAGTTCCACAAATTATTGCTATTGGAACAAAGGAGGAGATTCAACCAAGTCCTCAACCTGCTCCAGTTGTAACTGCTAAAGGAACGCAGGAAGAAGGCCATGTTGGTGAAGCTCCTGTACAGCCAGAGAATCCAGCTTATACCGGTGTCGTTGAAGCCAAGGGGACGCAAGAGGAAGGCCATGTAGGCGAAGCTCCTATACAGCCAGAGAATCCAGCTTATACCGGTGTCGTTGAAGCCAAGGGAACGCAGGAAGAAGGCCATGTAGGCGAAGCTCCTGTACACCCAGAGAACCCAGCTTATACTGGTGTCATCGAAGCCAAGGGAACGCAGGAAGAAGGCCATATCGGTGAATCCCCAATTCAGCCAGAGAACCCCGCCTATACTGGTGTCATCGAAGCCAAGGGCACGCAAGAGGAAGGTCATGTTGGTGAATCCCCAATTCAGCCAGAGAACCCAGTTTACCAAATAACGGAAGGAACAGTTACAGAAACAGAAACGGTGCTCCTTCCGTATGAAACTGAATATGTACTAGATGCGGACCGCTATACTGATGAAGAAAGTATCCTTCAAAAAGGAGAGGCTGGGAGCCAGGAAATTCGTCGTATCTATAAAACGGTCAATGGCGAGAAAGTTGGAGAGCCTCTCAGCACGACAACTGAAACGGTAAAAGCTCCTGTGACAGAAAAAATTAGTCGTGGGACCAAGGCGATTGAAGGCCAAATAGAGGAAGTTGCTTTTGAGGAAATTCCATTTAAGACGGTAACCGAACAAGATGCTACCTTACTAAAAGGAAGAGAAACGGTTTCTCAAGCAGGAAGAAATGGGAAGAAGAAAATCACCAAGGTCTATAAGACCATTAAAGGTGTAAAAACTGCGGATGCTCCAACGGTTTCGGAGGAAGTAGTTGAACAAGCCCAAGATCGGATCATTCAAAAAGGGACCAAAGAACTAGCCAAGCCAACCTTGACCTTGACCCAGGTCGATAAGGAAGAATTAAAGCGCAGTGCTAGGGCTTCCTATCATTTAGACAAACCCGAGGGTGTGACCATCAAGTCCATGCAGGCGGTGTTGAAGAAGGGCAATCAAGTGGTGAAAACTTTTGCCCTTTCAGAGTCTGATTTAGCAGCAGCCTTACTGGATTTAGACTACTACAAGGATTATACGCTTGCAACGACCATGGTCTATGATCGTGGAAATGGGGATGAAGAAGAGGTTCTCAAAGAAGAACCACTAAGACTTGACCTTAAAAAAGTTGAAGTCAAAAACATCAAGGAAACCAGTCTGATTAGCGTGGATGACCAAGGCCTTGAGACCGATCGTAGCCTCTTGTCAGAGACACCTTCAGATGTGAAACCTTATTACTTAAAGGTTACCACCCATGATAATAAGGTTACAAAACTGGCCGTTGATAAAATCGAAGAAGTCACAATTGATGGAAAAGCATTATACAAGGTGACTGCTAAAGCACCTGATCTCATCCAACGAGCAGCAGATAAGCAGTTCAGTGAGGACTATGTCCACTACATTGCGAAGCCAAAAGCTCATGAAGGAGATGTCTACTACGATTTCAACGAACTTGTAAAAGCTATGCAAACCAATCCGACTGGTACCTTTAAGCTTGGTAGCAATATGAATGCGGCCAATGTGCCAGCAGTAGGAAAATCCTATGTGACCAATGCCTTCAAGGGGATTTTAGAAAGTACGGATGGGAATAAATATGCCATCCATAACATTACGCGTCCATTGTTTGGAAACATCGAAGGTGGTACTGTTAAGAATCTCTTGCTTGAAAATGTTAACATTGACATGCCTGGATTTGATCGAGTAGCACCAATCGCAGGTGTCATCAAAAATAATGCTACTGTCGAAAATGTTAAAGTAACAGGAAGCGTTGTTGGAAACAACGATGTAGCTGGTATTATCAATAAAATTGATGGTAGTGGGAAGGTCAGTAATGTTGCCTTTATCGGGAAACTACACGCTGCTGGGAATAAAGGTGGTTATCTAGCAGGTGTTGTTGGCGAGAACTGGAAAGGTATCGTAGAAAAAGCTTACGTTGATGCTGAAATTACTGGTAATAAAGCAAAAGCTGCAGGTTTAGTTTATTCTTCTCAAAATGGTGGGAATAACAATACGTTAGGTAGAGAAGGAGTTCTCAGAAATTCAGTTGCTAAAGGTTCGATCGAACTAAAAGAAGCGGTCCAATCTGGTGGCTTACTGGGGACCAACTGGGCCTTGGGGGCTATTGAAGACAACATCACCATGATGAAAGTTAAAACAGGTGAGATGGTCTTCGGACACTCAGATATCGATGCAGATGATTACTTCACCTATTCAAGAACCAAACGCAATTACAGTGTGGAGGACGTGAGTGAAGGTAAGAAAACCTATAACAACTCCCGTAAAATCCCTAGCATTTCCCTTGCAGAAGCTGAGCAGAAAATTGAAGCAATGGGGATTACTGCTGATAAATTTGAAAGTACGAAACCTGTTGAAGATAAACTCAATAACCTTGTTAACAAAGACGATCAATACAAGGAAATTGATGGCTACGATGCCGCTCGCAAACTTGCTTACCGCAATATTGCAAAACTGCAACCATTCTACAACAAAGAGTGGATTGTCGACCAAGGAAACAAATTGGTTGCAGGAAGTCCTCTCTTGACAAAAGAAGTCTTGTCTGTGACGGCCATGAAGGGCAATGATTTTGTGACAGAATTGGCTGATGCCGACCACATTCTGATCCATTACTCGGATAAGACAAAAGATATCTTTAGCATTTTACCGAAAGATTCAAAAGTCAAACAAGTCAAAGAGTACAGTGTAGCGGAGCTCGGTGAAGTTGTTTATACACCGAACATGGTTGACAAGGACCGTAGTGATCTCATTAGTGCCATTGTTGAAACATTAAATCCCGTCGAATTACAATCAGATCCTATCTACACACACCTAGGTAGAACTGGTCCAAACAAGGTCAATGCCATTAAGAACCTTTATCTTGAAGAATCCTTCAAAGAGGTGAAGGATAATTTGACTCACTTTGTGAAACAGTTGGTTGAAAACCAAGACCATCAATTGAACACGGATGAGGCTGCCAAACGGGCCCTTATCAAGAAAGTTGATGACAACAAGGCCGCTGTTCTTCTTGGTTTGTCTTACCTCAATCGTTACTACGGAGTTAAGTTTGATAACTTCAATATCAAGCAGCTCATGTTGTTCAAGCCAGACTTCTATGGGAAGAATGTCGATGTTTTAGACCGTTTGATTGAAATTGGTTCAAAAGAAGACTACATCAAAGGGACTCGTACCCACGATGCTTTCCGAGAAGTTGTGGCTAAATCGACTCTTTCTGGTAACTTAAATGACTTCCTGAAATACAATATGGAGCTCTTTACAAGTGATACAGACTTGAATGATTGGTTCATCAAAGCAACCAAAGACAATGTCTATATTGTGGAACCTGAGACGACCAATCCAGCATTCGCGTCTGCTAAACACAGAGCCTATGAGGGCTTAAACAATGATGTTCACGGTAAAATGATCTTGCCACTCTTGAACTTAAAAGATGCTCATATGTTCTTGATTTCAACCTACAATACCATGGCCTATAGTTCCTTCGAGAAATATGGCAAGAACACGGAAGCAGAACGAACTGTCTTCAAAGCCGAAATTGATAAGGTGGCTAAAGGACAACAGAATTACCTAGATTTCTGGTCACGTCTAGCAACGGATAAGGTACGCAATCAACTCTTGAAGAGCAATAATATGGTGCCGACCCCTGTCCTTGATAACCAAAACTACAAGGGCATTAGTACAGATCGTTATGGTCATACCAACAGTGGTAAAGATGTCGCTCCAATTCGGGAGTTGTATGGTCCAACCGATCGTTACCATGCGACAGATTGGCGGATGGGAGCAGTGGCGCGAATTTACGGAAACCCATATAAAGACGACTCTGTCTTCTTTATGGTGACTGATATGATCAGTGACTTTGGGGTTTCTGCCTTTACCCACGAAACGACGCACGTCAATGACCGCATGGTTTACTTAGGTGGTTGGAGACACCGTGAAGGAACCGATATTGAAGCCTTTGCCCAAGGTATGCTCCAAACACCATCCGTATCCAATCCAAATGGGGAATACAAGGCCTTAGGTCTCAACATGGCCTATGAACGTCCTAACGATGGAAACCAATGGTACAATACCAATCCAAATAATCTCACCTCACGCGAGGAGATTGATCGCTACATGAAGGGCTATAATGACACCCTCATGCTTCTGGATTACCTAGAAGGGGAAGCCGTCCTCAACAAAGGCAGTCAGGCATTAAACAATGCTTGGTTCAAGAAGGTTGACAAGCAATACCGAGGGGCTAACACCAAGAATCAATTTGATAAGGTGCGTCCTTTGAGTGATGAGGAAAAAGCCATCACCTTACATACAGTAGATGATCTCATCACCAACAACTTCATGACCAATCGTGGTCCTGGTAATGGAGTCTATAATCCATCTGACTTTGGTTCAGCCTATGTGACTGTGCCGATGATGACAGGTATCTATGGTGGGAACACCAGTGAAGGGGCTCCTGGAGCTATGTCCTTCAAACACAATACCTTCAGGATTTGGGGCTATTATGGCTATGAAAAAGGATTCCTAGGTTATGCTTCAAACAAGTATAAACAAGAGTCCAAACAAGCTGGACTTGCCACTCTAGGAGATGACTTCGTAATTCAGAAGATTTCTGATGGAAGATTCACTACCCTTGAAGATTGGAAGAAAGCATACTTCAATGAAGTTGTGACCAGTGCCAAAAATGGAATGCAGGCTATTGAAGTTGATGGCACTACTTACAGCACTTATGAAGACTTGAAACGTGCATTTGCTGAAGCAGTTGATAAAGATAAGGCTACCCTAAGTAACGGCTCTGTCAAGTTTGACAATACGGTTTCACTGAAAGAAAAAGTCTTTAAGAAATTGCTGCAACAAACAGACAGTTTCAAAACCTCTATTTTTAAATAGAAAGAAAATGCTCATCTGCTCGTCAGGTGAGTTTTTTCTATCCTTGGTAATAATGCCTCCTCTTCTGATGAAAATAATATAAATTTGTGTGAAATACAAAAATAGACAAAGTGTCTAAAGATAATGAGAATCTTTTGAACGCTATTGGCAAGAAGTATTTTAAAAGTGGTGACAGAATCATAGTAAAACGTTTTCTTTCTAAGCAAACATTTGACTATTATATCTTTTAGGAGTAAACTAAGGAGGTAAAATTTATAAAAGGAGAATTCATCATGAATTTAACATTTTTAGGTCTTTGTTTAGCCTGCTTTGGTGTGTCACTTGCAGAAGGTTTGATGATGAGCAATCTGTTCAAATCTGCATCACGTCAACCAGAAATTATTGGTCAATTGCGTAGTCTTTTGATCCTTGGTGTTGCCTTTGTCGAAGGTACTTTCTTTGTAACTTTGGCCATGGCCTTCGTTATTAAATAGACAACTCTATTTAGAAAAGGAGGTGTCAAACCTTGGAAGAAAGTGTGAATCCAACCCTAAATATTGGACCAGTATCCTTTGATTTGACCCTACTTGCCATGTCTCTTGTAACTGTTTTGACGGTCTTTGCCTTTGTCTATTGGGCAAGTCGCAAAATGACCCTTCGTCCAAAGGGCAAGCAAAATGCTCTGGAGATGGTTTATGATTTTGTTATCGGTTTTACCAAGGGAAACATTGGGGAACATTATATGAAGGATTACTCTTTATTTTTGTTTTCTCTCTTTCTCTTTATCTTGGTAGCCAATAATATTGGCTTGATGGCAAAAATTCAGACAACAAACGGTTATAACTTATGGACTTCCCCAACGGCTAACCTTGGATATGACCTATCTCTTTCATTTTTGATCACCCTGATTGCTCATGTGGAAGGAATTCGTCGCCGAGGCATTAAGGAATACTTGAAGGCTTTTGCAACACCAGGATTTATGACCCCGATGAACCTCCTAGAAGAGGTGACCAATTTTGCATCCTTAGCGATTCGGATCTACGGGAATATTTTTGCTGGTGAAGTCTTAGCATCCTTGTTACTAAGCTTGTCGCAACTGGCTTTTTATTGGTATCCAGCAGCCTTTGTTGGAAGCATGTTATGGACAGCCTTTTCGATTTTCATTTCATGTATCCAAGCTTATGTATTTACCATGTTGTCTTCGATGTACATTGGTAAAAAAATAAACGGTGAGGAAGAGTAAGTAGAGGAGGAGTAGAAGATGGATTTAACTATTGGTACCATTATTGGTGACTTTATTCTGATCGCTGGTTCCTTCCTATTACTAATCTTTTTAGTAAAGAAATATGCTTGGGGCAATATTACCAGTATTTTGGATGCGCGTGCTGAAAAAATCACCAACGATATTGACGAAGCAGAGGCAGCCCGTAAAAAGGCTGAGGAACTAGCTGCAAAACGCGAAGCAGAGTTGGCAGGTAGTCGTCAAGAAGCTACAACGATTCTTGAAACGGCTAAGGAAACAGCCGAAAAAAATAAGGCTCATATTCTCAGTGAAGCTAACCAAGAAGCTCTTCGCTTGAAAGAAAAAGCGCAATTAGAAATTTCGCAAAATAAAGAAGAAGCGATGAACAGTATCAAGGGGGATGTCGCAGATCTAACCGTTAACTTAGCAGGGAAATTGCTAAGCCAACAGTTGGACTCTGAAGGCCATCGCCAACTGATCGATCGCTACCTAAATGAATTAGGAGATGCCTAATGGACAAAAAGCAATTAATGGTAATTGAGAAATATTCCCAGCCTTTTGTTCAATTGGTATTTGAAAAAAATCAGCAAGATGACGTTTATGAAAAATTAAGTCAAATAAAGGCTGTTTTTGAGGAAACAGGCCTTGCTGCATTTTTAGCTCATATCGGTGTAGAGGATGAAGAGAAGGCGAAGAGTCTGCGACTTTTCCAAAACTCGGATTCAGCATTACTAGACCATTTGATTGAAGTGGTTATTCTCAATCATCGTGAAGCCTTATTTTATGATATTGTCAGAGTTAGTATGGAGCAAATTCAACAGGTGAGCAACTGTTTCGAAGTAACCGTATCTTCGGTTGCAGAACTCGATCAGGCTCAAAAAGAGAAGTTGATCCCTATTATTGAAAAGAAATTTGGTATTCAAGTTCGTTCTCTGAAAGAAACATTGGATCCAGATTTGATTGGTGGTTTTGTGGTTTCAGCAAATCACAAGACGCTTGATACCAGTCTAAAACGTCAATTGCAAGTCATAAAAGCAAATTTGAAATAGAAAGTGGTGTGAATTTTGGCGATTAACGCACAAGAAATCAGCGCTTTAATTAAGCAACAAATTGAAAATTTCCAGCCAAATTTTGACGTCACAGAGACCGGAGTCGTTACCTATATTGGTGATGGGATTGCGCGTGCTCATGGCCTTGAAAATGCAATGAGTGGTGAGTTGTTGATCTTTGAAAACGGCTCATACGGAATGGCGCAAAACTTGGAAACGACAGATGTCGGGATTATCATCCTCGGAGACTTTACGGATATTCGTGAAGGAGACTCGATCCGTCGGACTGGTAAAATCATGGAAGTCCCTGCTGGGGATGCCTTAATCGGTCGGGTTGTCAATCCTCTCGGTCAGCCAGTGGATGGCTTGGGAGAAATCGTGACAGATAAATTCCGTCCAGTTGAAACACCAGCTCCTGGTGTTATGCAACGGAAATCTGTCTCAGAGCCTCTACAAACTGGGTTGAAAGCCATTGATGCCCTCGTTCCAATTGGACGAGGCCAACGGGAATTGATCATCGGAGACCGTCAAACAGGGAAAACCTCTATTGCCATCGATACCATCTTGAACCAAAAGGATCAAGACATGATCTGTATCTATGTCGCAATTGGACAAAAAGAATCAACGGTTCGGACACAAGTAGAAACACTTCGCAAGTATGGAGCAATGGATTATACCATTGTCGTGACAGCATCAGCCTCACAACCGTCTCCATTGCTATTCCTTGCACCTTATGCAGGGGTTGCGATGGCCGAAGAGTTCATGTACAATGGCAAACACGTTTTGATCGTCTATGATGATTTGTCAAAACAAGCCGTTGCTTACCGTGAATTGTCCCTTCTTCTTCGTCGTCCGCCAGGACGTGAAGCCTTCCCAGGGGATGTCTTCTACCTTCACAGCCGTTTGTTGGAACGTTCTGCGAAAGTATCGGATGAATTAGGTGGTGGATCCATCACTGCGCTTCCAATTATTGAAACACAAGCAGGAGATATTTCCGCTTATATCGCGACTAACGTGATTTCGATTACGGATGGCCAAATCTTCTTGCAAGATAGCCTCTTTAACTCAGGAATTCGTCCAGCCATCGATGCGGGATCCTCTGTGTCACGGGTTGGTGGATCAGCTCAAATCAAGGCTATGAAGAAGGTTGCGGGGACTCTCCGTATTGACCTCGCTTCTTACCGTGAGTTGGAAGCCTTCACCAAGTTTGGTAGTGACTTGGATGCTGCTACTCAAGCCAAGTTGAACCGTGGTCGCCGGACTGTAGAAGTCTTGAAGCAACCGGTCCATGAACCATTAACTGTCGAAAAACAGGTGGTGATCTTGTATGCTTTGACACATGGGTTCTTGGATAGTGTACCAGTTGATGATATCCTTCGCTTTGAAGAGGAATTGTTTGCCTTTGTAGAAGCACATCATGCAGAAATCTTTGAAACCATTCGTACGACCAAAGATCTTCCAAGTGAAGAAACAATGGATGCAGTGATTACTGACTTTGTCAACCAATCAAGTTTCAAATAGAAATAGGAGTGGCAGATGGCAGTTTCTTTAAATGATATCAAAAATAAAATTGCATCGACAAAGAATACCAGTCAAATTACGAATGCTATGCAGATGGTATCTGCTGCCAAACTTGGGAAGTCTGAGCAAGCTGCCAAGGACTTCCAAATTTACGCATCTAAGGTTCGTAAACTATTGACAGACCTCTTACATGGACACGAGGCTGAGAATGCTAAGTACCATCCATTTTTAAAGAGTCGTCCTGTCAAAAAGTCTGCTTATATTGTTATCACTTCTGACCGTGGACTAGTGGGAGGCTACAACGCCTCTATCCTCAAGTCAGTCATGGAATTGAAGGAAGAATACCATCCAACGGGTGAGGATTTTGAAGTCATCTGTATTGGAAGTATTGGAGCAGATTTCTTTAGAGCAAGAGGCATTCAGCCGGTTTATGAACTACGTGGCCTAGCGGATCAACCAAGCTTTGATGAAGTGCGGAAGATCATCAATAAGACAGTCCAAATGTATCAAAATGAATTGTTTGATGAATTGTATGTCTGTTATAATCACCACGTCAATAGTTTGACCAGTCAATTGCGGGTAGAGCAAATGCTTCCGATTATTGACTTGGACCCCAATGAAGCAGATGAAGATTATATCTTGAATCTGGAGTTGGAATCAGACCGCGATGCGATTTTGGATCAATTGCTTCCACAGTTTGCGGAAAGTATGATTTATGGAGCCATTATTGATGCTAAAACAGCTGAAAATGCTGCCGGTATGATGGCCATGCAAACTGCAACAGACAATGCCAAGAAAGTAATTGATGAATTGACCATTCAATACAACCGAGCTCGTCAGGCAACCATTACGCAAGAAATTACGGAAATTGTTGCAGGAGCGAGTGCGCTTGAGTAGTTGATTCGATGCACATTTTAACAATAAAAAAATAAGCTTGATCGCAGTTATTAATAAGCTTAGAAACTTAATAGAATAGGAGAATGACATGAGTTTAGGCAAAATTTCTCAGGTTGTAGGTCCTGTCGTTGACGTAGCTTTTGCTGCGGGCGATAAACTCCCTGAGATTAATAATGCGCTTGTAGTCTATAAAAATGACCAACAAAAATCAAAAGTCGTTCTTGAAGTAGCTCTTGAACTTGGGGATGGTGTCGTTCGCACCATTGCCATGGAATCAACAGATGGCTTGACTCGTGGGATGGAAGTATTGGACACTGGTCGTCCAATCTCTGTACCTGTCGGAAAAGAAACTCTTGGACGGGTCTTTAACGTCTTGGGAGATACCATTGACTTGGAAGAAGCATTTCCAGAAGATGCTCCTCGTGAATCCATTCATAAAAAAGCTCCATCCTTTGATGAGCTTTCTACTTCAGAAGAAATTCTTGAAACAGGGATCAAGGTCATTGACCTCTTGGCCCCTTATCTGAAAGGTGGGAAGGTCGGACTCTTTGGTGGTGCCGGAGTTGGAAAGACCGTCTTGATTCAAGAATTGATCCACAATATTGCCCAAGAGCATGGTGGGATCTCTGTATTTACAGGGGTTGGAGAACGGACCCGTGAAGGGAATGACCTGTACTGGGAAATGAAGGAATCTGGCGTTATCGAAAAAACAGCCATGGTCTTTGGACAAATGAACGAACCGCCAGGAGCACGGATGCGTGTAGCTTTGACTGGTTTGACTATTGCGGAATACTTCCGTGATGTAGAAGGTCAAGATGTTCTCTTGTTTATCGACAATATCTTCCGTTTCACCCAAGCCGGTTCAGAAGTATCAGCCCTTTTGGGACGGATGCCTTCCGCCGTGGGTTACCAACCGACCTTGGCAACGGAAATGGGACAATTGCAAGAACGGATTACCTCAACCAATAAAGGTTCTGTTACATCGATCCAAGCCATCTATGTGCCAGCCGATGACTATACAGACCCTGCCCCAGCAACAGCCTTCGCCCATTTGGACTCAACGACCAACTTGGAGCGTAAATTGGTACAATTAGGGATTTACCCTGCCGTGGATCCATTGGCATCTAGCTCTCGTGCCCTTTCTCCAGACATCGTCGGAGAAGAGCACTATGCAGTGGCTTCTGAGGTCAAACGCGTCCTTCAACGCTACCATGAACTGCAAGATATCATTGCCATCTTGGGGATGGATGAATTGTCTGATGATGAAAAGACCTTGGTGGCTCGTGCCCGTCGTATTCAATTCTTCTTGTCTCAAAACTTTAACGTGGCGGAACAATTTACTGGTCAACCAGGTTCTTATGTACCGGTTGCAGAAACTGTTCGTGGCTTTAAGGAAATTTTGGATGGGAAGCATGACCACTTGCCTGAGGATGCCTTCCGTGGTGTCGGTTCGATCGAAGATGTGATTGCGAAAGCTGAGAAAATGGGATTCTAAGAAGAGGTGAAAGATGAGTCAAATGAACGTCCAAATCGTTACACCGGATGGACTGGTTTATGATCATCATGCCGCATTTGTATCTGTCAAGACAATTGATGGTGAATTAGGGATTTTACCTCGTCATATCAATACCATTGCGGTTTTGGCTGTAGACCAAGTGAAGGTCCGTCGGATCGATGACGAAAAACACATTGATTGGATCGCCGTGAATGGTGGGATTATCGAAGTGGCAGATAATGTCATTACCATCGTAGCGGATTCGGCGGAACGCGCTCGAGACATTGATGTTAGCCGGGCTGAGCGTGCAAAAATGCGTGCTGAAAAAGCCCTTGAAGAAGCCAAAGATCAACATTCTGTTGATATGGAGCGTCGTGCAAAAATTGCCCTTCAACGAGCTATTAACCGGATTAACGTCGGAAATCGATTATAAAAATAGAAAGAAGTTGATTAAATTGACTTCTTTTTTTGAATCTAAAGATTATGAAAGGAAAGTTTTTCTTATGGTATAATAGAGGTATGATTCAAATGATTTTTACTTTTTGCAGTCACCTATTGTTTATTTTCTTCGCCTACCACCTTCTTTCAACGGTGGTTCAGTGGGAGCGTTTTTTAAAGGTAAGTGCCGAAACAGCTGTGAAAATTCGGCTTCTTATTTTATTGATCAGCATTAGTCTTGGCTATTTGACTAGTAGCTTCTTTATCAGTATTTATGAATTCAGTCGGCAGTTGTTTAACGGGAACTTTTAGCTTCTTTTTTAATGAATTTATGGTATGATAGTAGTCGTGACTGAATGAAATGGAGTAATAACAAGTATGGATAAAATTATTGTAAATGGTGGTCAAAATCGCCTAGTTGGAACTGTGAAGATTGAAGGAGCAAAGAATGCAGTCCTTCCCCTTTTAGCAGCAACTGTTTTAGCCAGTGAAGGAACAACGACCTTGACCAATGTTCCTGTTTTATCTGATGTCTTTACAATGAATAATGTCGTTCGTGGCTTGAACACTCAAGTTATGTTTGATGAGGAGACCAATACAGTAGTCGTTGATGCGACCCAACCATTAACAGAAGAAGCGCCTTACAAATATGTCAGCAAGATGCGAGCTTCGATCGTCGTTTTAGGCCCTGTCTTGGCTCGGAATGGTCATGCCAAAGTTTCCATGCCGGGTGGATGTACCATTGGTAGTCGTCCAATCGATTTGCACTTGAAGGGCTTGGAAGCTATGGGGGCTAAGATTACTCAAACAGCTGGATACATTGAAGCAAAAGCAGATCGTCTTCATGGGGCGCATATCTATATGGATTTCCCATCCGTAGGTGCCACCCAAAATATCATGATGGCAGCAACTTTGGCAGATGGAACTACTGTTATCGAAAATGCAGCCCGCGAACCTGAGATTGTGGATTTGGCTTCTCTTTTAAACAAAATGGGCGCTAAGGTGCGTGGAGCTGGAACAGAAACTTTGACGATTGTTGGGGTAGATCGCTTGCATGGAGTGGTTCACAATGTTGTTCAAGACCGAATTGAAGCAGGAACCTTCATGGTTGGTGCAGCCATGACGGGTGGTGACGTTTTAATTGAAGATGCTATTTGGGAACACAACCGCCCTCTTCTCTCTAAGATGCAAGAAATGGGTGTTGAGGTAACGGAAGAAGAAAATGGTATTCGCATTCGCTCAGATGTCTCTAAATTGAAACCAGTAACGGTAAAAACCCTTCCTTATCCAGGCTTCCCGACAGATATGCAAGCCCAATTCACTGCTTTGATGGCCATGGCCTCTGGTGAATCGACTATGATTGAAACAGTATTTGAAAATCGTTTCCAACATTTGGAAGAGATGCGTCGGATGGGCTTACATTCAGATATTATGAGAGATACAGCTCGTATCCAAGGTGGAGCTAGCTTACAAGGGGCTGAAGTAATGTCGACAGACTTGCGTGCTAGTGCAACCTTGATTTTAATGGGGCTTGTGGCTGAGGGAGAAACCAAAGTGAGCAAGTTAACCCACCTCGACCGTGGATATTTTAAATTCCATGAGAAATTGGTGGCTCTTGGAGCAGATGTACGTCGTGTGAAGGAAGATGATGATGAAAACTAAATTAAAAGCAATCGGAAAACAATTGGGGATTGTCCTATTGGTTCTTACTATCTTAGCGATTGTCTTCGCTCTTGGCTTGGTCATTGGTTATGGTGTCATTGGCAATGGGAAGGATCCTTGGTCCATTCTCTCGCAAGATACATGGAAGGAAATCCTTCAGAAATTTTCAGGTAAGTAATTATTTATCAAAAAGAGGAGCTTGAGATCGTGATCCCAGGCTCTTTCCCATTCAGTAGAAACAGAGGAAACCAGTGTGGCAAACAATCAAAAGAAACCACTTAAAATGAAAAAATCAGGACAAACCCTACTGGGCTTGGTGGTGGCAGCAGCCCTCTCCATCGGTGGCTATTACTTTAGTCAACCTCAGCCAGTCGCTAGTCACTCTCAGGTTCAAACGGTTGTTACTTCGAGTCAAGAAGCAACACCGAGTAAGGAACTAGCGGAGAGTGTTCTGACAGATAGTGTTCGAGCTAAACTAGGAAAGAACATTCAATGGAACGAAGCGGGCGCTTTTATCATTAATCAAAACAAAACCAATCTGGATGCGGATGTTGCTAGTCTCCCTTATGCAGATACTAAGACAAAGACTGTAAAAGGACGAGAGATTCCAACAGTTGCCAATGCTTTGATGACCAAGGCGACTCGTCAATACCAAAAAAGGGAACAGACGGATGTAGATTGGGCTCCCGCTGGCTGGCACCAAGTAACTAATTTAGCTGGGGAATATGACCATGCGGTTGATCGGGGCCATCTTCTCGGCTATGCCTTGATTGGCAACTTAGATGGGTTTGATGCCTCGATGACGAATCCTAAAAATATTGCGGTTCAAACAGCTTGGGCCAACCAAGCGCGTGACAGTTTTTCAACGGGACAAAATTACTATGAAACCCTTGTTCGGAAGGCCTTAGATAAAAATAAGCGGGTCCGTTATCGGGTAACTCTCTACTATGCTTCAGATGAAGATTTGGTACCAGTTGGCAGTCAAATTGAAGCAAAATCGAGTGATGGCAGTCTAGAGTTTAACGTTTTTGTTCCAAATGTCCAGAGTGGGATTAGTTTGGATTATCGTACTGGAAAAGTAACAGTGCATCGTTAAGCTGCGTATAAAAGAAGAAGCAGGATGAAAAGGATTCGGTTGGCTTTGCTGTCAACTGGATCTTTTTCCTTTCATGACGTCACCCTTTAGCTTATTTTAAGAAAACTGAGGTAAAAAAACCTCTTCTAGACCTAAACAAAGGTCTTCCTAAGGAAAGGAGGAACTTGTGAGAACCATTATAGCCATGATTCGTTTTCTAATACGGGTTATTTGGAGTCTTGTTTGGGGCTTGTTTTGGACTCTCGCCCTTAGTTTTGCTTTGCTGGTTGGTGTTTTATTCTTTAGTGGCAAAACCGGTAGCGGAATAGATGGGGTCAGTCGCGCAGCCCAAACGGTTGTCACCCAGGTAGATGCTTACTTTCATCTAGATGGTCCTCTACTGGGTCAGGGAAGTCCATCTGCTCAAGAGGACTTAGCAACAGATGGCCATACCTCTACAGGAGCAAGATGGGATCAGGCAAGTGCAAAAGTTTATCTAGATCCTGAAATGGATGAGACCTTTACCCGTGCCTATGAGGAAGCTCTTGAGTCTTGGAATCAGACAGGGGCCTTCACTTTCCAACTTGTCACCAGTGAAGAAGAGGCTGATATTATCTTAACGGAGATGGATGATAGCACGGTTTCTGCAGCGGGTGAGGCCGAATCTCAGACCAATGTTTTAACCAATCGTTTCAAACGGGTGACCGTTCGCTTGAATCGCTATTACCTACTTAATAAGCAGTACAACTATTCCCATCAGCGGATTGTAAACACAGCTGAGCATGAACTAGGCCATGCGATCGGTTTGGACCATACTGAGGAAGAGTCCGTCATGCAGGCAGCTGGTTCCTTTTATAACATCCAAGAGAGGGATATTGAGGCTGTTCGGCAACTATACAAGGAGTAAGAATGATCAAACGTATACTGTATCTTATTCGAACCTTTCCAGAACAAGTGGCACTCTTTGTGTTTAACTCTGGAATCTTTCTATGGCTATTCCAAAAAGGGCAAGCAATTTCCCATGAATTAGGCATTCAACAGGCTTGGGAAAACTATGCTCCTGAGGGAGTCCGTCAATTTTTCGGGGACAATAAGGAAGCCGTCCAAGCTTTCTTCTCCCATTCGGCCATCACTTGGCTGATTGGCTCCATGATGATCCTACTTGTGATTCGCTTTGTAAAGGGAGTCATCAAATGGGGCTTGCTTTTGCTGGTGATTGGCATCGGGCTTTTCCTCGCCTATCAGTACAGCCAAATGGCTTCCAATATCTCAGCTATTTAAAAAGTTAGGACAGGTCAAGCGCATCTAGCGTTTGGCCTTTTCTTCAATTGTCAATTTTTCAAAAGTAAGGTAAAATGAAACTATGATTATTTTACAAGCCAACAAAATTGAACGCTCTTTTGCAGGGGAGGTTCTTTTTGATAATATCAGCCTGCAAGTGGATGAACGGGACCGGATTGCCCTGGTCGGAAAGAACGGAGCCGGCAAGTCTACGCTCTTAAAAATCTTGGTGGGAGAAGAAGAGCCGACTTCTGGGGAAATCAATAAAAAGCGGGACCTTTCTCTCTCTTATTTAGCCCAGGATAGCCGCTTTGAGTCGTCCAATACTATCTACGATGAGATGCTCCATGTCTTTGACGATCTCCGTAAAACGGAGAAAACTTTGCGGCAGATGGAGCTTGAGATGGGGGAAAAAACTGGGGCTGACTTGGAAAAACTCATGCAGGATTATGACCGTCTATCGGAAGAATTCCGTCAGGCAGGTGGTTTTACCTATGAGGCAGATATCCGCGCGATTTTAAACGGCTTCAAGTTTGATGAGTCCATGTGGCAGATGAAGATTGAAGAGCTGTCTGGTGGGCAAAATACCCGTCTCGCTCTGGCCAAGATGCTCTTGGAAAAACCGAATCTCTTGGTACTGGACGAGCCGACCAACCACTTGGATATTGAGACCATTGCCTGGTTGGAAAACTATCTGGTCAATTATAGCGGGGCCCTTCTCATTGTCAGCCACGACCGGTATTTCCTAGATAAGGTCGCCACCATTACACTGGACTTGACCAAGCATTCCTTGGACCGCTATGTCGGTAATTACTCGAGTTTTGTGGAGCAAAAAGAGCAAAAACTGCTGACTGAAGCTAAGAACTACGAGAAGCAGCAAAAAGAAATTGCGGCGCTGGAAGACTTTGTTAATCGCAATTTGGTGCGGGCGTCGACCACCAAACGGGCCCAGTCTCGTCGTAAGCAGTTGGAAAAAATGGAGCGCCTAGACAAGCCGGAAGCTGGGACCAAGTCTGCTCATATGACTTTCCATTCCGATAAGACATCAGGCAATGTCGTCCTGACAGTAGAAGAGGCAGCCGTCGGCTATGATGATCAAATCCTGTCAGAGCCCATCAATCTGGATATCCGCAAGATGAATGCGGTCGCTATTGTAGGACCAAATGGAATCGGGAAATCTACTCTTATCAAGTCTATTGTCGGGCAGATTCCTTTTATCAAGGGAGAAGCTCGTTTTGGGGCCAATGTCGAGGTAGGCTACTATGACCAGATACAGAGTAAGCTAACCCCTCACAACAGTGTCTTGGATGAGCTCTGGAATGACTTTAAACTGACACCAGAAGTGGAGATCCGCAATCGCCTGGGAGCCTTTCTTTTCTCTGGGGATGATGTCAAGAAAACTGTCGGCATGCTGTCAGGTGGAGAGCGGGCGCGTCTGCTCTTGGCCAAGCTGTCCATGGAGAATAACAATTTCTTGATTCTCGATGAGCCAACCAACCACTTGGATATCGATAGCAAGGAAGTGCTGGAAAATGCCTTGATTGACTTTGACGGGACCTTGCTCTTTGTCAGCCACGACCGCTACTTTATCAATCGGGTGGCTACACAAGTCTTGGAACTCTCAGAAGAGGGCTCAACTCTTTACCTAGGAGACTATGATTATTATCTGGAGAAAAAAGCTGAGTTAGAGGCCCTTGCTGCAGCACAAGCAGAAGCTATGCCTGTTTCTTCGGCCAAAGAAGTCACCAGCAATGACTATCATCTGCAAAAGCAAAACCAAAAGGAACTCCGGAAAATCACTCGTCGCATTGAGCAATTGGAAGCAGAGATGGAAGAGCTGGATCAGAAAATCCAAGATATCACCGAAACCATGCATAGCACCAACGATGCAGCCGACTTGGTACAACTCCAAAGTGAGCTGGACCAACTAACTGTCCAGCAGGAAGCAGTCATGGAAGAGTGGGCAGAACTGTCAGAGCAGGTGGAATAGATGGACGATCTTGGAAAAGTTTTTCGTGAATTTCGGATCAGTAAAAATTATTCGTTAAAAGAAGCTGCTGGAGAGGCCTGCTCGACCTCCCAATTATCCCGTTTTGAATTGGGGGAGTCGGATCTGGCTGCGTCGCGCTTCTTTGACATTTTGGACAATATCCATGTGACGATTGAGAATTTTATGGATAAGGCCAGAAATTTTCAACACCATGAGCATGTCGCTTTGATGGCTCAGATTATTCCGCTTTACTATTCAAATGATATTGCGGGTTTTCAAAAGCTTCAAAGAGAACAACTTGAAAAAGCCAAACATTCCACCAATCCCCTCTATTTTGAATTGAACTGGATCCTGCTACAAGGCCTGATTTGCCAGAGAGATGCCAGCTACACCATGAAGCAACCTGATCTGGAAAAGGTGGCGGATTACCTCTTTCAAACGGAAGAATGGACCATGTATGAGTTGATCCTCTTTGGCAATCTCTACAGCTTTTATGATGTGGACTATGTTGCTCGCCTTGGGAGAGAAGTGATGGAGCGTGAAGATTTTTACAAAGAAATTGGTCGCCATCGCAAACTGGTCTTGATTCTAGCCCTGAATTGCTACCAGCATTGTTTAGAACACAATTCTTTTGAAAATGCCAGCTATTTTGAAGCCTATGTAGAAAAGATTATCGGCAAGAGCATCAAGCTCTACGAACGCAATGTCTTTCATTATCTCAAGGGATTTGCCCTGTATCAAAAGGGGCAAATAGAAGAAGGGCGGCAGCAAATGAGGGAAGCCATGCACATTTTTGATGTGCTGGGACTGCCAGAGCAGGTGGCCTATTATCAAGAACACTTTGATAAATTTGTAAAAAATGAATGTTCTAAATAGGACAGTGATAAAGGAGATTTTATGAACCGACATGCGGTCCAATTAATTAGTCGTGGAGCTATTAACAAAATTGGAAATATGCTCTATGATTATGGGAATAGTGTCTGGCTGGCGTCGATTGGGACTATAGGAAAGACGGTATTAGGGATCTATCAGATTTCTGAGTTAGTGACAGGGATTCTCGTGAATCCTTTTGGAGGAGTGATTTCAGACCGTTTTTCTCGTCGCAAGATTTTGATGACGACCGACTTGGTTTGTGGACTACTTTGTTTGGCGATTTCTTTTATCACAAATGATAGCTTGATGATTGCGGCCCTTATTTTTGCCAATATTGTTCAGGCCATTGCCTTTGGTTTTTCTCGACCTGCCAATAAAGCCATTATTACCGAGGTAGTAGAGAAAGAAGAGATTGTGACCTATAACGCTCACTTGGAGTTAGTCTTACAGGTTGTTAGTGTCTGTTCACCTGTTTTTTCTTTCCTAGTTCTACAATTTGCCAGTCTTCATATGACCCTCTTATTAGATGCGCTGACCTTTTTCATTGCCTTTGTCCTAGTGGCTTTCCTTCCGAAAGAAGAAGCTAAGGTGCAAGAGAGGAAACAGTTTACCGGGAAAGATATTTTTTCTGATATCAAGGATGGGTTAGACTATATCTGGCATCAGAAAGAGATTTTCTTTCTCTTATTAGTGGCTTCTAGCGTCAATTTCTTTTTTGCGGCTTTTGAGTTTTTACTTCCCTTCTCGAATCGTCTATACGGGGTCAAAGGAGCTTATGCGACCATTTTAACGCTGGGAGCTATTGGATCTATTCTAGGAGCACTTGTTGCCAATAAAATGAAATCAAGTATGAGAATTCTCCTGTTTTTCCTGATCATGGCAGGGATAGGAGTGTTCATAATGGGCTTGCCCCTTCCACCTTATCTTTCCTTTTCAGGAAATCTGGTCTGTGAATTTTTTGTGACCATTTTCGACATCCACGTTTTTACCCAAGTACAAACCAAGGTGGAAGATGATTATCTAGGTAGAGTATTGAGCACAATTTATACCTTGGCTGTTCTCTTTATGCCCATCGCCAAAGGGTTGATGACTTGGTTGCCAAGCGTCCGTATGGAATCATTTCTCTTGATTGGAGCTGGGGTTATTCTCTTTTCACTCTTGGCTCAGCTAGTAGCTAAGCAGCTTCAATCAAAAGAACAGTAGGGATCCTTTGATAAATTTGTAAACCATTATTTTTCCCAAATAGGGGACAAAATGAAAACCTCTTTCATGAACTGATACAATAGTTTCAGAAAATGAAGGAGGTTTTTTATGAATCGACATACTATCCAGTTGATTGCTCGTGGAGCAATCAATCGAATGGGAAATATGCTCTATGACTATGGGAACAGTGTTTGGTTGGCCTCGATGGGGACGGTAGGAAAGACAGTGTTGGGGATCTATCAGATTTCTGAACTTGTCACCTCCATTCTAGTCAATCCATTTGGTGGCGTGATCTCAGACCGTTTTTCCCGTCGCAAGATTTTGATGACGACCGACTTGGTTTGTGGTCTCCTTTGTTTGGGCATTTCCTTAATCAGGAATAATCGTTGGATGATTGCAGCCCTGATTGTTGCCAATATTGTCCAGGCCATTGCCTTTGCATTTTCTCGTACTGCTAATAAAGCTATTATCACAGAAGTTGTAGAGAAAGATGAGATTGTGACCTATAATGCCCACTTGGAGTTGACCTTACAAGTGGTCGGTGTCAGCTCACCTGTATTCTCTTTCCTTGTTTTACAATTTGCCAGTCTCCACGCGACCCTCTTACTGGATGCACTGACCTTTTTCATCGCTTTTGTCCTAGTGGCATTCCTTCCGAAAGAAGAAGCCAAGGTTCAGGAAAAGAAACAGTTTACGGGAAAAGATATTTTTTCGGATATGAAAAATGGACTAGATTACATCTGGCATCAGAAAGAGATTTTCTTTCTCCTCTTGGTGGCTTCCAGTGTCAATTTCTTTTTTGCGGCTTTTGAGTTTTTGCTTCCTTTTTCGAATCGCCTTTATGGGGTCAAAGGAGCCTATGCGACCATCTTAACATTGGGGGCTATCGGCTCTATCATCGGAGCCTTGATCGCCAATAAATTTAAATCAAGCATGGAGATGCTTCTCTTCTTATTGATTTTAACAGGAGTAGGAGTCTTCATGATGGGCTTGCCCCTTCCGCCTCTTCTTTCCTTTTCTGGAAATTTAGTCTGTGAACTCTTTATGACAATTTTTAACATCCACTTTTTTACTCAGGTTCAAACCAAGGTAGAAGGAGACTATCTGGGCAGGGTCTTAAGCACGATTTTTACCCTAGCCATTCTCTTTATGCCTATCGCCAAGGGCTTGATGACTTGGTTGCCAAGCGTCCGTGTAGAATCTTTTCTCCTGATTGGAGCTGGCGTCATCCTCTTTTCACTCCTAGCTCAAGTAGTCGCCAAGCAACTGCAATCAAAAGAAGGTAAATCAGCATGAAAAAGCATCGATTGATTTCAGATTAAAGACAAAGTTATGTTAGAACCTTTCCTTAGGTGAGTACGGACGTCAGCGAACTTCTATGAAGTTCCATGACTTAGTTTTGGACCTAAGGTTCCAAAACGCCCGAGTGCCTGAAACAATTGTGTTTCAGGCACTTTTCTCACAGCGGAAAATTTAAGTATAACTTTTAGTAAGCCTAATTGAGTATCTACTTAAATTTTTTTCAGCATCACCTTGGTTGTTTTATGAAAAACAGTTTGTCTACATCAAAAAAGCACCTATCGGTGCTTTTAGTTTTCGATTTGTTTGATTTTTTCTTCTTTTTCACCGGACATCTTTTGTCCTAGTTGTTTCTTTGCGGCTTTTAACTCATGTTTTAATGAGAAATTTTTTGGAAGGCTGACTAAGAAAGTTACCAACGAGCCGAGAAGGACACAGACCAGAATCAAAATGATGAGCGGGAGTTTAAATTGGACCAGCAAAAAGTTCACAGTCACCGTTTGCATATTGGCCAAGGAAATAATCGCAATGAGCAGTACAGAAATCAGTAGTGCAACATATTGTAGTTTTCGTTTATTCATTTTGTCTCCCTATTCTTCTAATTCAGCCTTACTTTTCACATCAGCGTATTCTTCTGCTTTTTCAAGGCTTAAAATATCATCATAAGTCGCTAAGACGATGTCTTGTCCATATTTTTTCTTTAGAGCAGTTGTCACCAAGCGATAGGCCAAATTGGCGTTTCGGGACAAGATAGGACCGTGGAAGTAACTACCAAAGACATTCTTGTAATGAACCCCTTCGCAACCATCTTCTTTGTTGTTCCCATTTCCGTAGACGACCTTACCTAGCGGTTTTTCATCCTCTGCCAAGAAGGTCCGACCTTGGTGGTTTTCAAAACCATAGTAGGTCTCGTTGAACTCTTCATTATGGATTTTGATGTCGCCAATGTAGCGATTATTTTCTTGGTTGAGGGTATAGTGGCCCATAATACCAAGGCCCTCAATGCGTTTGCCAGAAGCTTCAATGTAGTACTGTCCTAGAAGTTGAAAGCCACCACAGATAGCCAGGACCACGCCATCGTCATGAATGAAGCGTTCGATGTCTTCTTTTTTATCTGGTAGATCCTCGGATACAATAGTCTGCTCGTAGTCTTGGCCTCCACCGAAAAAGGCAATGTCGTAGAGGTCTGGATCAAAGCGGTCTTTGAGCGAAACGATGTCCACCGTTACGCGAGCACCAAGCTTTTCCGCAACGTACTTGAGCATGAGGATATTGCCATTATCCCCATAAGTATTCATCAGATTCCCATAAAGATGGGCAATTCTCAATTCATATTGGTAGTTTTCCTGATCAGGGGATTGTAGTGAAGTATACGTCATTAATTCATCTCCTTTTCAATCAGGTGTTCTTGAGCTAGCAATTCACGGAATTCTAGCATGGCCGTATAGGTGGCTAAAATATAGGCGTGAGGGGTAGTTTGTCCTTTTATCTGGGTAAAGACATCCTCTAATTTTGCATTTTCAGTAATCTGGTCAGCTGGATAGCCAGTGACCCGAAGTCGCCGAGCAATTTCTGAGTGTCGCACCCCACCAGCATTGATTTCTGGAATGTCCATCTGGGTGATTTGTTCAAAGTCCGCATCCCAGATCCAGCTGGTATCGATCCCATCTGCATAGTTGGCATTGAGAAGAACGGACAAGCTGAAGGGATACGGCGCTAGTTTGATCATTTCAATAGCCTGAGTAGCTCCAACCGGATTTTTGATCAGGACTAAGGTACATTCTTTATCCCCAATCTTAAAGGTTTCCTGACGACCGAAGACAGCCTTACTCTTATCGAAACCACGCTTAATGACGTCTGGGCTTACATCAAAATAATGGGCCACCGCAACTGCAGCGAGGGCATTATAAATATTGTAGAGGCCCCCGATATTGATGTGGTAGTTTGTGCCGTTGATCTTAAAGTGAGAAGAAGTATTGGTCAGCTCGGTCAATTCATCGACAGCAACCGTTAAAGGAGGACGGTGGAAACCACAGCTTTCACAAATGTAATCTCCCAGATTCGCATAGGTATTCAACTGGTAGGTCAAGATGCCATGACATTCTGGGCAGACGATACCTTCTGTGTTGTAATGAGCTAGCTGTGGAGCAGTTTTTTCAGTCTCAAAGCCAAAATATTGAACGGGATTTGGTAGGGGAAGGGTATGGAAAAGAGGACTATCCCCATTCATCAAAACAGTCGCTTGAGGCGCTTTTTTAATCCCATCCAAGATCATCCGATAAGTCGTGTAGATTTCTCCGTAGCGGTCCATTTGATCGCGGAAAATATTGGTGATCACAAACAAGGTCGGAGTGATGTAGTCACAAATCCGAGACAGGCTGGCTTCATCGATTTCAAGAACAGCAATTGGACGACCAGAAGAACCTTTTGCGTTCAAGAAAGTAGTCGTAATCCCTGAAATCATATTGGCACCACTAGGATTGGTAACGATAGGTCCAAAAGCCTCCTGAAGAATGCCAACAGTGAGAGCCGTTGTTAGTGTTTTCCCATTCGTACCAGTGACAACTACAATTTCGTAGTTCTGGGCCAGGTGTTGTAAAATATCTTTATCAATTTGAAGGGCGATTTTTCCAGGAAGGGTAGAGCCACGTCCAAGCATACGCAGGAGGTGACTACTCATTTTTCCGGCAATAAGCCCCATACTAGTCTTAATCTTCATAATTCATATTTTATCATAAAAACCAATAGAAGGTTACAGAAAAATCTGTTGAAACATGATATAATGATGTAGAGTAGTTTGAACGCGCTATCTATTTGCTAGAAGCCCTGCTGTTGCCAGTAAGCGTCAACAATGGTTAGTCGCGCGAAAAGCCTAGAAGAGAAGTGGTAGGTATGAGATCGTGAACATCCAACAACTGTCAAATCCCCAGTATTGGGCCAGTTTATTTCCCACTCCCTGGAGTGTGGTTGTCAACCTTATTGACATTGCCCTAGTGGCTTGGTTACTGTATTATTTTATCAAAGCCATTGTCGGCACTAAAATTATGATTTTGGTGCGTGGTGTCTTGACCTTTTTCCTATTTGAGTTAATTGCCAATATGATTGGTTTAACGACCATTTCTTGGTTGATCAACCAAATCATCACCTACGGGGTCATTGCTGCGGTAGTGATTTTCTCTCCGGAAATTCGGACGGGATTAGAACGATTAGGTCGAGCCACTGAATTTTTCTCAACCAACCAGATTAGTACAGAAGAAAAATTGGTTCAATCTTATGTAAAAGCGGTTGCTTATATGAGCCCTCGGAAGATTGGTGCCTTGGTTGCGATACAAGGAAGTAGAACCCTTCAAGAATACATATCCACAGGTATTCCCCTTGATGCAGATGTATCAGGTGAACTACTGATCAATATTTTTATTCCCAACACCCCACTTCATGATGGGGCCGTGATTGTCACCAATGATAAAATTGCTGTATCTTGTGCCTATCTTCCCTTAACAGAAAGCACGGGAATTTCAAAAGAGTTCGGTACACGGCACCGGGCAGCAATTGGCTTGTCTGAGGTAAGTGATGCCTTCACTTTTGTTGTTTCGGAAGAAACGGGCGGGATTTCTATTACGAGAAATGGGAGCTTTAGACACGATCTTAGTATCGAAGAATTCGAACAAGAGTTGCGTTCCTTCATTATTCCAGAAGATCAAGGAAAAAAAGATTTGAAATCAAGAATTTTTGGAGGACGTATTAAATGATTCCAAAAAGAAAAATTGCCTACATTGTGACCTCAGTCTTTTTCTCAAGTCTCTTATTCATCAATGCAACCTCTGTTAATTTCCAGAATAACAGTAGTGCACGCCAAGTGAGCTCTGAAACTTATACCAATACTCTTACCAATATTCCGATTGATGTAAAATACAACGATAGTAAATATTTTGTCAGTGGGATTAGCTCAGAAGTGACCGTCTTTCTGAAAGGGTCCAATCGTGTCGCTTTAGCATCAGAAATGCAGGCTAGTACTCGTAAATTTAAAGTGGTAGCCGATCTGAGCAATTTGAAAGAGGGCCAGCATGAAATCACCTTAAAGGTGGAAGGCTTACCTTCCGGTTTAACTGCAACCATCGAGCCTCAAACAGTCACTGCAAAAATTGGTAAGAAAAAGACGAAAAAGTTTGATGTTTCCGTCACGATACCAGACAAACAAATTGCCCCAGGTTGGAGTCTCTCACATGTTACTTTTTCTGAAGATAAGGTCTCTGTCACTAGCGACCAGGATACTTTAGCCAAAATTGATCATGTGGAAGCCATCTTCCCTGAAGGAGATCTTTTGAACAATACCTACACGGCAACCGTCTCCTTGAAGGCAGTCGATAGCGAGGGAAATGATTTACCAGTCATCATCTCTCCAACAGAACTATACATGAAGGTTGAGTTGAAACAGACAGGTTCTAGCTCGTCGTCATCCAGTTCCTCATCAAATAATAGCAATTAATAAAGATTCATCGAAAGGATTATCATAATGGGTAAATATTTTGGAACGGACGGAGTCCGTGGAGAAGCAAACGTCGAATTGACACCAGAGTTGGCCTTTAAGCTCGGTCGATACGGAGGGTATGTCCTCAGTCAACATGAAAAAGAAACGCCACTTGTTTTCGTAGGACGAGACACTCGTATTTCTGGTGAAATGTTGGAAAGTGCGCTTGTTGCGGGTCTCTTATCTGTAGGGATTAAAGTATACAAACTCGGTGTGATTGCGACACCAGGTGTAGCTTATTTGGTTCGTTCTGAAGGGGCAAGTGCTGGGGTCATGATTTCTGCCAGCCACAATCCAGCTCTAGACAATGGGATTAAATTCTTCGGGAATGACGGCTATAAACTGGATGATGACCGTGAATTAGAGATCGAAGCTTTATTGGATTCGGAGTCTGATACTCTTCCTCGTCCTAGTGCAGAAGGTCTTGGAACTGTGATGGACTATCCTGAAGGACTTCGTAAGTATCAAGAATACTTAGTTTCAACTGGAACCCAGCTTGAAGGAATGCACGTGGCTCTAGATGCTGCGAATGGTTCTGCATCTACGAGCGCCCGTCAAGTCTTTGCTGACTTGGGAGCACGTTTGACAGTTATTGGAGAAAGCCCAAATGGTCTCAATATCAATGACCAAGTAGGATCGACCCATCCTGAGGCTTTGCAAGAGGCTGTCCGAGAATCTGGTGCGGCTATTGGTTTGGCTTTTGATGGTGATAGTGATCGTTTGATTGCAGTTGATGAAAATGGGGACCTTGTTGATGGTGATAAAATCATGTACATCATTGGGACTTACCTTTCTGAGAAGGGCCTCTTAAAAGATAACACCATCGTAACGACCGTTATGTCCAATCTTGGCTTCCATAAGGCTTTGGATGCCAAGGGTATTAACAAGGTTGTGACTGCTGTCGGAGACCGTTATGTAGTTGAAGAGATGCGGAAGTCTGGTTACAATCTAGGTGGTGAACAGTCTGGTCACGTGATTGTCATGGACTACAATACCACTGGAGATGGCCAGATGAGTGCCGTACAATTGACAAAGATTATGCAAGAAACTGGTCGTACATTATCAGACCTTGCATCAGAAGTTACCATCTATCCTCAAAAATTGGTCAATATCCGTGTTGAAAACAGCATGAAGGACAAGGCTATGGAAGTACCTGCCATTCGTGAGATTATTGAAAAGATGGAAGCTGAAATGGCTGGAAATGGTCGCATCTTAGTGCGTCCAAGTGGTACCGAACCTCTTCTTCGTGTCATGGCAGAAGCTCCGACTGATGAAGAAGTGGATTACTATGTAGATACAATTGCTGCTGTAGTCAAAGATGAAATTGGTCTTAAAGATTAAATAAAGAAGTGAACTCTCCAAGCGAGAGTTGAGGAGGTCAATATGAAATATTTACGTCGAATCATGTGGTCCCTAGCCCTTGTTGCTACAGTTATTTTTTCGAATGCTTTTGTTCAAACCATTCAAGCGTCAGAAGTCCTGTCTTATACGCAAACAGCTAGTCTGACCAAGGACAATCAAGCAGTAACCAGTGGAACCACAGTCTTAACAAACGAAAAATTGTCCGCTACCATCAATGTAGCCTTTCCAGATACACAAGCGATTCAAGCAGGTGACACCCTGACCTTGGCTTTGCCGAAAGAATTAACCTTCTATACAGCTCTCGAATTTGATGTGGTGGAAGAAGGTCAAACAAATGGTCAGACAGTCGGGAAAGCTGTTGTCAATACAGCAAACAAGACCGTAACGGTCACATTTAACGATTATTTTGCTTCCCACCCACTCAATAAACGCGTAGCTTTGCGTTTTGATGTGAAAGTGGATCCAGAGGTTGTTACAAAAACATCCCCACTGACCTTTAAAATTGGCAATACAGATTTTTCATTAAACTACGAAAAAACGGATGGTCAAGCTGGTGACTATGAAATGAAATATGGCTACCAAGACCAAACAGATCCAACGATTGTAAAATGGCGGATTATCTTAAATGCTCGTCAAGATATCCTTCGTGGCATGGTCATTAAGGATCAATTTGGAGATGGTTTGACACTGGTAGAAGGCAGTTTCCGTGCGGTTCGCTTTAGTCCAGTAGAAGGTGGCATTAGAAATGAAGCCCATGTTTTAAGTCTGCCAGTTTTAGACAATTTCAGTAAAAAAGCTGTCTTCGACAAGAATGAAGCTGGTCAGATTACAGGATTTACAATTGACTTTGGAGATAACTACAATTGGCCAATGTACATCGAATACTCTACTAAAGTAGCTCCTGGTACAAAAGTTGGTGATCTCGTTCATAACACCTTAACATGGAAAGCAACCAATTTCCCAGAGCCACGTAGCTTAACACGAGAAGTAAGATTGGAATCAGGTTCTGGAGAAGGATTGGGTGAGAAAGAACAAACGCCACCGACTTCAAGTTCTAGTTCTTCATCGAGCTCATCCTCTTCATCAAGTTCTAGTTCTTCATCGAGCTCATCCTCTTCATCAAGTTCTAGTTCTTCATCGAGCTCATCCTCTTCATCAAGTTCTAGTTCTTCATCGAGCTCATCCTCTTCATCAAGTTCTAGTTCTTCATCGAGCTCATCCTCTTCATCAAGTTCTAGTTCTTCATCGAGCTCATCCTCTTCATCAAGTTCTAGTTCTTCATCGAGCTCATCCTCTTCATCAAGTTCTAGTTCTTCATCGAGCTCATCCTCTTCATCAAGTTCTAGTTCTTCATCGAGCTCATCCTCTTCATCAAGTTCTAGTTCTTCATCGAGCTCATCCTCTTCATCAAGCTCTAGTTCTTCATCAAGTTCATCTACGACAACAACGACATCAAAACCTTCCGATCCGGCTACAACAGAAACCAATGATATTCCAAAAACTGGGAAGAAAAAAGTGCTTCCTCATACGGGTGAAAAGATGATGCCTGTGATTATCTTAGTTGGTATCTTGGGTTGTGCGGTTGGCTTTACTGTGTTACGGTCTAAGAAGTTAACAAAATAATACTCGCTTTTAAAAGGCTGGAATTTTCCAGTCTTTTTTATTTGCTGGATAAAAAATGGATTTGAACCAGTGTGGAGGTTGAAAAATTTATTTTATCCAAAGCTACCCTTACGTCTAGAGGTGGATGTTTGAAAAATGCCCTTATTCGTGGTAAAATAGGGCTAATGAATTTATTGTAATTGAGGTAAAAAACGTGGCTTTTGGAGACAACGGAAAACGCAAAAAAACTTTCTTTGAAAAATTGACCATGCTGGTCATTGTAATTATGTTGATTGTAACGGTTGGAGCAATCTTTGCTGCAGCTTTGGGTGCACTATCCTACTAAGGGACTACCAAGCAACACTTGGTTATAAAAGGAAAACGATAAACTATGAGTATGTTTTTAGATACAGCCAAGATTAAGGTCAAGGCTGGAAATGGTGGCGATGGCATGGTGGCCTTTCGCCGTGAAAAGTATGTTCCCAATGGCGGCCCTTGGGGTGGTGATGGTGGACGCGGAGGCAATGTGATCTTCGTTGTAGACGAAGGCCTGCGCACGCTGATGGACTTCCGTTATAACCGGCATTTCAAAGCCCAAAATGGGGAAAAGGGTATGACCAAAGGGATGCACGGACGGGGAGCAGAAGATCTCTATGTGCGAGTGCCCCAAGGAACGACAGTCCGAGATGCTGAGACTGGTAAGGTCATTACCGACTTGGTTGAAAATGGGCAAGAGTATATTGTTGCCCATGGAGGACGTGGAGGACGCGGGAATATCCGTTTTGCCACTCCTAAAAATCCAGCACCTGAGATTTCAGAAAATGGGGAACCGGGTCAGGAACGGGAACTCGAATTAGAACTCAAAGTCTTGGCAGACGTTGGTCTGGTTGGCTTCCCATCAGTAGGGAAATCAACTCTTCTCAGTGTGATTACTTCTGCCAAACCAAAAATTGGGGCCTATCATTTTACAACCATCGTTCCAAACTTGGGCATGGTTCGGACGCCGTCAGGTGAATCCTTTGCAGTAGCAGACCTTCCTGGATTGATTGAAGGGGCTAGCCAAGGGGTCGGACTGGGGACTCAGTTCCTTCGTCACATCGAGCGCACCCGTGTCATCTTGCATGTCATCGATATGTCGGCCAGTGAAGGACGTGATCCTTATGAAGATTATGTTCAAATCAATAAAGAGCTTGAAACCTATAATCTTCGCTTGATGGAACGTCCGCAGATTATCGTGGCGAATAAGATGGATATGCCAGAGAGCCAGGAAAATTTGAAAGAGTTCAAGAAAAAATTGGCCGCCAATTACGACGAGTTTGATGACCTGCCGCAGATCTTCCCAATCTCTAGTTTGGCGCATCAAGGTTTGGATAATTTGTTAGAAGCAACAGCAGACTTGTTAGACAAAACACCAGAATTCTTGCTCTATACGGAAGAAGATATGGCGCAAGAAGAAGTTTACTACGGCTTTGATGAGGACCAACCAGCCTTCGAGATCAATCGCGATGATGATGCTTCTTGGATCTTGTCTGGTGATAAGCTAGAGAAGCTCTTCAATATGACCAATTTTGATCGCGATGAGTCTGTCATGAAATTTGCGCGTCAATTGCGTGGAATGGGTGTCGATGAAGCCCTTCGTGCGCGTGGAGCCAAAGACGGAGATATCGTTCGGATCGGTAAATTTGAATTTGAATTTGTTGACTAGTTAGATGTAAAGAGGAGAAGAAGATGGGAGATAAACCTATATCCTTTCGTGATAAAGATGGAAATTTTGTCTCTGCTGCAGACGTTTGGAATGCAGAAAAATTGGAAGAACTCTTTAATAAGCTGAATCCCAACCGTAAGTTACGGTTAGAACGGGAAAAATTAGCAACATCCAGTGAAAATTAGGAATCAGGAGAAAAAAATGGCAAAAACAATTCACACAGACAAAGCACCAGTAGCAATTGGACCTTATGTTCAAGGAAAAATTGTGGGCAATCTCTTATTTGCAAGTGGGCAAGTTCCGCTTTCACCAGAAACAGGTGAAATTGTTGGAGAAACCATCCAAGAACAAACCCAACAAGTGTTGAAAAATATTGCTGCTATCCTTGAGGAAGCTGGAACGGACTTTGATCACGTGGTTAAAACAACCTGTTTCTTAAGTGATATGAATGATTTTGTACCTTTTAACGAGGTCTACAAAACAGCATTTTCAAGTGAATTTCCAGCACGTTCTGCAGTAGAAGTGGCTCGCTTGCCACGCGACGTCAAAGTAGAAATTGAAGTCATTGCAGAAGTATAGTCTGAATAGAGGAATGCATTCGGGAAATAAGAATGCTGGAGTGAGAGCCATCGACTGACCAACTGGAAAGATGATGGTCTCCTCCTTTTTTGTAAGGAAAAGGTGATTAGGATGACAGATACAGAAAAAACAATTCAACTGGTCATTGTGACAGGAATGAGTGGTGCAGGAAAGACTGTAGCCATTCAATCCTTTGAAGATATGGGCTATTTCACCATCGACAATATGCCACCAGCTCTCTTGCCGAAATTTATTGAGCTGATTCAATTGTCGATGGACAACAATAAGTTGGCTCTCGTTGTGGATATGCGGAGCCGGTCTTTCTTCGCAGAAATTCGCTCCATTTTGGACGAATTAGAGAACCACGAAGGAATTGATTTTAAAATTCTCTTTTTGGATGCGACCGATAGTGAATTGGTTGCGCGCTATAAAGAGACTCGTCGGAGTCACCCACTCGCAGCTGATGGGCGTGTCTTGGATGGGATTACGTTGGAACGGGAACTTTTGGCTCCGCTAAAAAACATGAGCCAAAATGTCATTGATACGACGGAATTAACTCCTCGTAATCTTCGAAAAGTGATTGCTGAACAGTTCTCTAGACAAGATAGTCAGCCTGAGTTTCGGATTGAAGTCATGTCCTTTGGCTTTAAGTATGGTTTGCCTTTAGATGCGGACTTGGTTTTTGATGTTCGTTTCCTACCGAATCCTTATTACAAACCAGAGCTACGGAATCAAACGGGCTTGGATGATGATGTCTATAACTATGTCATGGACCATCAAGAATCAGAGGAGTTTTATCGCCATCTCTACGATTTGATTGCTCCTATCTTGCCTGCATACAAGCGAGAAGGGAAATCTGTTTTGACGATTGCAGTGGGCTGTACAGGTGGTCAACACCGTTCAGTAGCCTTTGCAGCTCGTCTTGGACGGGATCTAGCGAAAGATTGGACGGTGAATATGAGTCATCGCGACAAAGACCGACGGAAAGAAACGGTGAATCGTTCATGAGAAAACCAAAGATGACCGTCATCGGAGGCGGTACAGGAATTTCCGTCATTTTGGACAGCCTTCGAAAAAAAGATGTTGAAATTACAGCCATTGTAACAGTAGCGGATGATGGTGGTAGTTCTGGAGAACTTCGAAAAAATATTCATCAATTGACACCACCGGGTGACTTGCGAAATGTGCTAGTAGCCATGTCAGACATGCCTCGTTTTTATGAAAAAGTCTTTCAATATCGTTTTGCGGAAGACGATGGACCACTAGCTGGGCACCCTCTAGGGAATTTGATTATTGCCGGTATTTCTGAAATGCAGGGATCGACCTATAATGCCATGCAATTACTGACCAAGTTTTTCCATACGACAGGAAAAATCTATCCTTCTAGTGATACACCATTAACTCTTCATGCCGTCTTTATGGATGGGTCAGAGGTGGCTGGTGAGAGTGAAATCGCCCATCATGAGGGCATGATTGATTATGTTTATGTCACCAATACCTATAACGATGAGACGCCAAAAGCAAGTCGAAAAGTAGTAGATGCGATTTTAGAAAGTGATATGGTGATTTTAGGACCTGGTTCCCTCTTTACATCGATCCTTCCCAATCTAGTGATCGAAGAAATTGGTCAGGCCTTGCTTGAAACAAAAGCAGAGGTCGCTTATGTCTGCAATATCATGACCCAACGTGGGGAGACAGAACACTTTACCGATAGTGACCATGTTTCCGTCCTTCATAAACACTTGAAGAAGCCGTTTATTGATACTGTTTTGGTCAATATTGAAAAAGTCCCTCAAGAATATATGGACACGAATCGCTTTGATGAATACCTGGTTCAAGTAGAACACGATTTTGCAGGTCTAAAATCGCAGGTTCCCCGAGTTATTTCAAGCAATTTCCTTCGCTTGGAAAACGGCGGCGCCTTCCATGATGGAGGAGCTGTGGTAAATGAGTTGATGCAAATCGTACAGGTGATTAAATGAGTTTTACCATTAAAGTAAAAGAAGAGCTCTTGACCCTTCACCGCTTTGAGAAAAGTGAGTTGTCTGCTCTGATTAAGATGTCAGGTAGTTTGGGTCTGAGTATGGGGGGCTTAAGCTTGTCTCTGACCACGGAGAATGCTAAGATTGCCCGCCATATCTACGAATTGATTGTAGAGTTTTATCAGGTCAAATCGGACATTCGTCACCACCAAAAAACCAATTTGAAAAAGAATCGCGTTTATACCGTTTCTATCGATGAAAAGGTCGAAGAGATTCTTGCAGACCTGCACTTAGCAGATTCTTTCTTTGGTATAGAGACTGGGATTGACCCAAGAATTTTAGAAGAAGATGAAGCGAGTCGAGCTTATCTGAGAGGCGCATTCCTAGCAAGTGGGACCATCAAGGATCCGGAGTCTGGCCGCTATCAATTAGAAATTAGCTCTGTTTATTCCGACCATGCCCAGGACTTGGCCAACCTCATGCAACACTTTTTGTTAGATGCTAAGACCATCGAACGCAAAAAAGGAGTCGTTACCTATTTGCAGAGGGCAGAGGATATTATTGATTTCCTTATCTTGGTAGAAGCCAAGCAGGCTTTGGAAGAATTTGAGTCTGTCAAGGTCATGCGAGAAGCGCGCAATGATCTCAATCGAGCCAATAATGCTGAAATGGCCAATATTGCGCGGACGGTCACAGCTAGTATGAAGACCATTAACAATATCGTCAAAATCATGGATACCATTGGATTAGGTGGCCTTCCGGTCGAGCTTCAGGAAGTTGCCTATGTTCGAATCCAGAATCCCGACTATTCCATCCAGCAAATTGCGGATGCCCTGAAAACTCCCTTAACCAAAAGTGGCGTCAATCATCGCTTGCGAAAAATCAATAAGATAGCAGACGAGCTAGATGAACTATAAGAAAAAACCTTTGAATCATTGATTCAAAGGTTTTTTCTTACAAACTAGTCGAATGGACTGGTTGAACTTTTTTATCTGGATATATGTAATTAATGGCGTTATTTACTGCAGTAGGAGCTTCGCCCAGACCAGTAGCAATTAAGTCGATCTTTCCTTCGTAGAAGCAACAGTCGCCACAAGCGTAAATGCCTTCTTGGCTGGTTTCTTGTTTGCGGTTCACGAGGATTTTGTGGCGTTGGAGGTCCAAGCCCCATTCTTTCAATTTCCCAACAGATGATTTAAAGCCATAATTGACAAAGAGTTCATCGATGGGGACTAATTGGGTTTCATCTGATTTAACCTTGGTAATTTCCAGATGGCTAGCACGGCCATTTTCTCCGATTAAACGGCTAGGAACATAAGGAGTTTGAATAGAGACAGAAGAAGCCTTCAATTCTTCAACGCTGTGTTCGAGTGCGCGGAAATTATCACGACGATGGACCAGAGTTGTCGGTGCGATTTTTTCAAAGGCTAGGGCCCAATCGACTGCTGAATCTCCTCCTCCTAGAATTGCAACTTGTTTGCCGGCATATTGTTGGATATTTGAAACATGGTAGTGAACATTTTCGAATTCCTCAGCCCCATCCACTTCTAAAGGACGAGGTTTAAAGGCACCACCACCCATCGCAATAATGACAGCACGACTGAAATGCTGGCCTTTATTGGTTTCAATGAGGAAGTGATCCTCGTTTTTATGAATGTCCAAAACTGTTTCATTCAAACAAATGTCGGTATCGAATGTTTCTAATTGATCGATCAACCGTTGGGACAATTCCTCTCCAGTTAGGTTCGTAAAACCAGGGACATCCAGGATTCGTTTTTCAGGATAGAGAATAGCAGGTTGACCACCTAATTGAGGAAGGGAATCAATCAATTTCACTTTTACTTGACGCATATGGCCATAGAAGGCAGCAAAAAGCCCAACAGGGCCACCACCAATAATGGTAATGTCATAGATTTCAGACATGAGATCTCCTTTGTGATGTGTAACTAGTCCTATTGTATCATAATTCGGGGATAAATAGAAAGTGTAGGAAGTACAAGGATAGAAAAGGATGAATCAGGGGATTGAGATATATTTTTTAAAAATAATGTTCGGTTTATTTACAAGTCCTCAATAATCTGTTAGAATAAATTATTATTATTTTTATTTATAAGGAGATTATTCAAAAATGCAATTTGATTTTTGGGTTAAAGTTGCGACCGAATTTATTGCAACAGCTTTCTTGATTATTTTAGGAAATGGTGCTGTTGCAAACGTTGAATTGAAGGGTACCAAGGGGCATCAAAGTGGATGGCTTGTGATTGCAATCGGGTACGGAATGGGTGTTATGATTCCAGCTTTGATGTTTGGTAACGTTTCTGGTAACCACATTAACCCTGCCTTCACGATTGGTCTTGCAGTGAGCGGACTCTTCCCATGGGAAAATGTTATATACTACGTCGTTGCTCAAATTCTTGGAGCCATGTTTGGACAATTGGTTGTCGTTGCGACTCACCGTCCTTACTACCTTCAAACGGAGAATCCAAACAATATCTTGGGAACATTCTCAACGATTTCTAGCTTGGATAAAGGAACTCCAGAATCACGTAAAGCGGCAACCATCAACGGTTTCGTCAACGAGTTTGCTGGATCATTCGTTCTTTTCTTCGGTGCACTTGGTTTAACAAAACACTTCTTCGGTGCAGAGATTGTTGGCTTAGCTCAAAGAGCTGCTACTGAGCAAGGTGGAATTTTTGATGCAAATTCAACAGCAGCAAAATTGGCCTTGGCTCAAGCAAATGCTCCTGGTTTAGGAGTGGCTCACTTGGCGCTTGGATTCCTCGTTATGGCTTTGGTGACTTCACTTGGTGGTCCTACAGGACCTGGTTTGAACCCTGCCCGTGACCTTGGTCCACGTTTGCTTCACGCCTTCCTTCCAAAATCTGTCCTAGGAGAACACAAGGGAGATTCAAAATGGTGGTATGCTTGGGTACCAGTTGTAGCACCAATCTTGGCAGCTATCGTTGCTATTGCTCTCTTTAGCTACCTTTATAAGTAAGACCAGAACACTTTTCGTAGCACTACGGAAAGTGTTTTTATCTTTTGCAGAGTAAATCGTTTTTATAAAAGGAGTAGGGATGAAAGAAAGGAATCTGATAGAAGATAATAGAAGAGCGGATCATTTGAGTTTTTTATATTATTTGCATGAGGAGAAGGATTTTCGTGTGGAAGCACTCGAGGATTTATGTCGGTATCTAGAAAGGCTGGAATCAGTCAGTATCGAACAGCTGAAAGATGTGCGCTGGATAGAAAATCAAATTTTGCGCCATCTGGTCTATCATTTTGATCCAAATGATCTAAGTAGAATTCGCAATCTCCCAACGAATTACTGGGAGGAATTGGAAGAATTCGAACAAGCAGTGTCAAGGATTTATGATCGTTATGAATAAAAGGATTTTACCAAAACTGAAATTCAAGACTAGTTTTGAAGCTAAGATGATGGTGAGAAACGAATTCCTTTAACTTTTTCTTGACAATCTTTAGAATTCCGTGTAGAATAGAGTAGATCTTGAACTTGAAGGGAGTGAAAAACATGTCAAAAACAGTAGTACGTAAGAATGAATCTCTTGACGATGCTCTTCGTCGTTTCAAACGCGCGGTTACTAAAGCTGGTACTCTTCAAGAAACACGCAAACGTGAATTCTATGAAAAACCTTCTGTAAAACGTAAACGTAAATCAGAAGCAGCTCGTAAACGTAAAAAATTCTAATTGAATACAAGAACAGACTTCGGTCTGTTTTTTGTTTCTCTAGAAAAATTGAAGACAAAAAAAGCCGACCTTCTAGCTAGAAGATCGGATCTTTTTATCTGATTATTTGTTTGCAAGCAAGTCGCGGATTTCAGTAAGCAACTCTTCTTGAGTTGGAGCAGCAGCTTCTTCTTCAGTAGCTTCTTCTTTTTTACCGAAGTTTTGTGCTTTTTCAGCAGCTTTCACTACGAAGAAAAGAACAGTACCGATAACAAGGAAGTTGATTACAGCGCTCAAGAAGCTACCGTATGCAACACCGTTCCAAGTCAATTCAGCGATCTTTTCAACACCAGCAGCTTTCAAAGCTGGGTTCAAAATAAGCGGAGTAATAACGTCGTTTACAAATGATGTAACGATAGCTCCAAATGCAGCCCCGATAATCACAGCAACAGCAAGGTCAACAACGTTTCCACGAAGGAGGAAAGCTTTCAATTCTTTTAACATATCCTAATATGTCCTTTCATAATAATTTTTTACAGAGGATAGTATAACTGAAATTTTTTTCGAATTCAATCATTATGCTCAAATTTTTTAAAAAAGTTGATTTAAGGAAAATGAAGGCTTTCAAATCTAGGGAAAAATGTGGAAAAATCAGGTGAAAATCAATGCGGATGATTTACAATTGACAAAAATTAGTTTAAAATAGTTAATGATATTCTATGGTAAAATGGAGGCACTGTTTATGGTTGACAAACAACTGATTTCGGAAATTAAAAACAGTGTGAATATTGTAGATGTAATCGGAGAAGTCGTTCAATTGACAAAGGCAGGACGAAACTTTTTGGGTCTCTGCCCTTTTCATGGTGAAAAGACGCCTTCTTTTAATGTGGTCGAGGATAAACAATTCTATCATTGTTTTGGTTGTGGCCGCTCAGGCGATGTTTTTAAGTTTATCGAAGACTATCGTGGTGTCTCCTTCATGGAAGCTGTTCAAATTGTCGGAGATCAGGTGGGCATTCGTGTCCAGTCTCTTCCTCCATCTCAGTCTAGGCCCCAACAAGCAGATGGGAAACAGCCCTTTTATGAGATCCATCAAGAGGCTACCAAGTTCTATCATGCCATCCTGATGACGACAAAGATGGGTGAAGAGGCTCGGCAATACTTGTATGATCGAGGACTTGACGATGAGGTCCTTCGGCATTTTCAAATCGGGCTAGCACCAGCAGAAGGGAATTATCTGTATCAGAGTGTTTCTGGAAAGTTTTCAGAAAATATTTTGGCCGACTCAGGTTTATTTCATATTAGTGATATGGGGACCATGTATGATGCATTTCAAGATCGCATCATGTTTCCCTTATCGGATGATACTGGGCGAGTCATTGCCTTTTCTGGTCGACTCTGGCGTGAACCAGCTGAGGGAGCAAAGCCTCAGGGGAAATACAAGAACAGTCGCAGTACGCTCCTTTTTAACAAGAGTTATGAGCTCTATCATTTGGACAAGGCCAAGCAGGTCGCTAAGAAGAAGCATGAGCTTTATCTGATGGAAGGATTCATGGATGTCATCGCAGCCTACCGAGCTGGGATTGAGAATGCCGTTGCTTCCATGGGTACAGCCCTCACGCAGGAACATGTGGCCCATCTGAGCAAATTTACCAAAAAGGTTATCTTGGCCTATGATGGGGATAAGGCGGGAAGGCTAGCGACAGCAAAGGCCTTGGAGGTCCTGGAAAAACAGGAGGTAGAGGTCGTCCAGATTCCTGATCAGATGGACCCAGACGAGTATCTTAATAAGAATTCTCCTCAAGCTTTGGCGGACTTATTAGAAAAAACACGTCTCAGTCGGGTAGAGTTTCTCATGGATTATTGGAAGCCAGACAATATTGAAAATTTGCAGGCGCAGATTGAATTTGTCGAAAAAATGGCTCCTTTAATAGCTCAGACGCCATCTGTAACGGCACAAAACACCTACATTTATAAATTAGCCGATCTCTTGGTCGACTTTGATTATTTGCAGGTAGAACAGACGGTTAATGCTAGTCGACTTCAGATGCGTAGCCAGCGTCAGGAGCAAGGGAAAATTCAGACACAGGCTCCACTTGCTAGTCCAACTGTCGTGCAAAAACAACTGCCTCGCCTGGTTCGGGCTGAGAATCATCTCCTTCATCGGATGAAGGATTTTCCTTATGTTTTGAATGAATATCGTCTTCGAACAGATTTTTCATTTGATACCCCTGCCTTGCAAACCTTGTACCAACTTCTTTGTCAAAATGGAGAAGTGACATCGCAAGATTTGTCAGAGCAGACAGAGGAAGTGCAACGGGCCTGGTATCTGATGCTAGAAGAAAATTTACCGGATGAAATAGCGGAGAATGAGTTGGAAGAAGTGGAAGAAACGAGAAATCGGGAGCTTCTTCGCAAAGAAAGTCAACAAATAGGAAAGAAAGTCCGAGAAGCCTCTCACAGTGGAGATGCGGATCAGGCTTTGTTGGAACTAGAGCGCTTAATCGCTCAAAAAAGAAGAATGGAGTAGGAATGGCGAAAGAACAAAAAGATATCACAACTTTAGATGTCCAAATTGCAGAGTTTATTCGTAGTCATAAAAAAAGTGGTACTGCAACAGATGATGAAATCAATGATCAATTGGTCATTCCTTTTACCTTGGATGCCGATGGGATTGATGATTTGTTGCAAAGGATTCAAGATGCTGGAATTTCCATCACAGATAAGGAAGGAAATCCAAGCGCGCGTGTCTTGAACAACGAAGAGGAAGAACCAGAGTTGACGGATGAGGAATTGCTTGGAAGCAACTCTGCTAAAGTCAATGACCCAGTACGGATGTACTTGAAAGAAATTGGGGTCGTTCCTCTTTTAACTAATGAAGAAGAGCAAGAATTGGCCATCTTGGTGGAACAAGGTGATTTGGAAGCCAAGCAACGTTTGGCAGAAGCCAACCTTCGTTTGGTTGTTTCTATTGCGAAGCGCTATGTTGGTCGTGGGATGCAATTCTTGGATTTGATCCAAGAAGGAAATATGGGCTTGATGAAGGCCGTTGATAAGTTTGACTATACCAAAGGGTTCAAGTTCTCTACCTATGCGACTTGGTGGATCCGTCAGGCCATCACTCGTGCTATTGCAGACCAAGCCCGTACTATTCGAATTCCTGTACACATGGTGGAAACCATCAACAAGTTGGTTCGTGAACAACGCAATCTTTTGCAAGAATTGGGACAAGATCCAACACCAGAACAAATCGCTGAACGCATGGATATGACGCCAGACAAGGTGCGTGAAATCTTGAAAATTGCCCAAGAGCCTGTTTCTTTGGAAACACCAATCGGGGAAGAAGATGATAGCCATTTGGGAGATTTCATCGAAGACGAAGTGATTGAAAATCCAGTAGACTACACCACTCGAGTGGTTCTACGCGAACAGTTGGATGAAGTCCTCGATACTCTGACAGATCGGGAAGAAAACGTGCTTCGTCTCCGTTTCGGTTTGGACGATGGAAAAATGCGGACCTTGGAAGATGTGGGGAAAGTCTTCAACGTGACCCGTGAACGGATCCGTCAGATTGAAGCCAAAGCCCTCCGCAAACTCCGCCACCCAAGCAGAAGCAAACCATTACGTGACTTTATAGAGGATTAAAAAGATCCTGTGGATCTTTTTAACCCGAGCCCAGAAATTCGGAAGCGAGGAAGGTCCAGTGGACATTTTTAACGGTTGCCTAGAAATGGAAAAGCAACCTAGGTTCGGGTGCCCTTTTCTAGCGCCCTTTGAATCTAGGGCTTGCTGTAAATAAAAATATTCTTCATGGGGATGAACCGTGTGAAGAAGGAGTAAAGAATGAGTTATACGACAGAAGAAATCGAACAAATTAAAAACCGTATTCTTGAAAATCTAGAGCAGGTCATCGATCCTGAATTAGGTATTGATATTGTCAACCTTGGTTTGGTCTACGAAATTCGGTTTGATGGTGAAACTGGTGAAACAGAAATCGATATGACCCTAACCACCATGGGTTGCCCATTGGCAGACTTGCTGACGGATCAGATTTATGATGCCTTAACGGGAATGGAAGAAGTGACCAAGGTCGATGTGAAACTGGTCTGGTATCCAGCTTGGACTGTTGAGAAGATGAGCCGCTATGCGCGGATTGCATTGGGAATTAAATAAAATTGTTTTAAAGGAGGGGCAGATGTTCCTCTTTTTTTAGTGAAGATGGTTTGGATGTCAAATAGTACGAACATTCTACCTTCTTTTACGATTATATCTTGCAATCACTTCTTAGTAAGGTTATAATAGAATCATTATTAAATTAAGGAGAAGATTATGAATCAGTACCCTTTGGTCTACTTAGACCATGTTCAAAAAGTGTATGGTAAACATATTGCCTTAGGTGATGTGAGTGTCAATATTCAACCGGGTCGTATCATTGGTTTGTTAGGACCAAACGGAAGTGGGAAAACTACCATTATTAAATTAGTGAATGGGCTCTTGCAACCAACTTCTGGTAATGTCTACATCCATGGCCAAGTACCTTCTGCAAAAACCAAACAAGTCGTTTCTTATTTGCCAGATACAACGTATTTGGATGAGAATATGAAAATTTCAGAAACCCTTCGTTTCTTCCAAGACTTCTATAAGGATTTCAATGCTCAACGTGCTTATCAACTGTTGAATGATTTACACTTGCACCCAGAGCAAAAATTGAAACAACTCTCTAAAGGGAATAAGGAAAAAGTTCAATTAATTTTGGTCATGAGCCGTGAAGCGGATTTGTACATTCTTGATGAACCTATTGGTGGAGTGGATCCTGCTGCGCGTGATTACATTCTTAGAACCATCATTCAAAATCGTCGTCCAAACTCATCAGTATTGATTTCAACCCACTTGATTGCGGACGTTGAACAAGTCTTGGATGAAGCGCTCTTTATCAATCAAGGACGTATTCTGTTGCATGAAAACACAACTGTTCTTCGCAACCAATACGGTAAATCGATTGATGAGATCTTCCGTGAACAATTTAGAATGTATTAGGAGGTTCTTATGTTTGGGAAATTAATGAAATATGAATTAAAAGCAACCTATAAGTGGTATCTCATTATTTCGGGTGTGCTTGCTATTCTCTCCATTTTTGCTGGTTTATTAGCTTCTAGTGTTATAACTGGGGCAGCGACTTATACAGCAGATACAACTTATACAATTGTGGGAATTATTGTCCTGGTTATTTTTGCAGGTTACATTGGCTTGACCTTGACCAACTATATTATTATTATTCGTCGTTTTTATAACAATATTTTTGGTCGTGAAGGTTATTTGACCTGGACATTGCCAACTGGATCTCATACTGTTTTACTTGTAAAAGTAACATCTGCTTTGATCTGGAGTATTTTCTGTTTTATTAGCTTGATTCTTTCTTTGCTTATTTTCTTAGGAGTGATCGGTCTTGCTCAACAACAGAATATCTTTGATGTGCTTGGTCCAGTGTTCGAACATATTGGGTCATCTCTTATTTGGCAAAGCTTGCTATTTCAAGTGTTAGCGACTATTTCAGGTATTTTAATGCTCTACTGTGCCATCTCACTGGGTCAGCTCTTCATTAACAATCGTATCGTGATGGCCTTCGTCTTTGGATTTATCCTTTGGGTTGTACTCAGTATCATTGGAAGATTGTTCCCTTCTATATCTATTTCAGAACTTTCAAGAACTGCAACTATGTCTTCTGATACCCTTAGTGATATCTTGGTTGTTAACTTTATTCCAGCCTATATCTATGAGCTAGTAAAAATTGTAGCTATGTACTTTACCGTTCATTATGTAACAAAATTCAAATTGAACTTGCAATAAGAATGAAAGAGGAAGGAATTCCTCTTTTTCTTTTGCCATTTTACCCAAAAAATGATACACTGGAGTATATCATTTTGGGGTCGTTACGGATTCGACAGGCATTATGAGGCATATTTTGCAACTCGTGTGGCGACGTAAACGCTCAGTTAAATATAACTGCAAAAAATAACACTTCTTACGCTCTAGCTGCCTAAAAACCAGCAGGCGTGACCCGATTCGGATTGCTCGTGTCTGATGACAGGTCTTAATTATAGCGAGATACGATCAAACTTTGTCTAGCAGTTTGATAAGAGATTAATAGACTCGCAGTTCCTAGGCTTGAGTTATGTGTCGAGGAGCTGTTAAAGCAATACATAACCTATGGTTGTAGACAAATATGTTGGCAGATGTTTGGACGTGGGTTCGACTCCCACCGGCTCCATTTTTATATATGCAAACGACAAATCCTTGTCGTTTTTTATTTCTTTAAAATCTATCAAGCAATGATATCTTGTGAGCGATTCCTAAATTTTTTGTTGACAGGAGGAGCGCTTTTCCGTATAATGGATACTAGTTTGGAAGATTACTCAAGAGGCTTAAGAGGCCGTGTTGGAAACGCGGTAGGCGTGTAACAGCGTGCGTGGGTTCGAATCCCATGTCTTCCGTTAGAGAAAGGAAAGCAGATCAGTTGATCTGTTTTTTTTTGTTAGGCAGGATTGGCAATGGGTAAGAGTGTCTTCTTTGGCGGATTTCCTGTATAATAGAAGGAAAGAACGGACGAAAAGGAGTGCAAGGTGATTACACAACTGGACACAAAATCGGTTTATACCTTTATGGACAGTTTAGTCTCTATTCGAGACTATATTCAGCGTGCCAAAGAAATGGGTTACCAACAAATTGGTCTCATGGATATAGATAATTTATATGGGGCCTACGAGTTTTTAGAAGAGTGCCAAAAAGCTGGTATCGGTGCTGTCCTAGGTCTTGATTTGGAAGTCGTGTTACCAGCGGGTCCTTTGTCTATCCGTTTGGTTGCATTAGGTAGCGTAGGTTATAAACATTTAATCAAGATTTCCAGCATGAAAATGATGGGGACAACTGACTGGTCGGCCTTTCAACACTTATTGGATGATCTAGCCATCATCATTCCCTATTTTGAAGGGATTGAGTATTTAGACTTGGGCCAAGACTTTGCGATTGGTGTCTTTCCAGATACTCCAGCGAAACAGTTTTCTCGTCCTGTTTTCCCCCTCCATACAGTCCGCTATTTTTCTACGAGTGATTTGGAGAGTCTTCAGATGCTCCATGCCATTCGGAACAATTGCAGTCTGAAAGAAGTGGGAGCTGTTGACACTTCTATGATGTTACTGCCACCAGAAAAGTTGGAGCGGGCCTTTGCTCATAATTATCCAGATAGTATTTCTTATCTAGAGAAGACCCTTGCGGCTGTTCATTATGAGATTGATACGCAATTGAAGCTTCCTCGCTTCAATCCAGAGAAACCTGCAGTCGAGGAATTACGTGAGTTGGCTGAGGAGGGCTTGAGAAGCAAGGGGCTGGACCAGACGGTTTACCAAGAGCGTTTGCGCCATGAATTAGCTGTCATCCATCAGATGGGCTTTGATGACTACTTCTTGATTGTCTGGGATTTATTACGGTTTGGACGAAGTCAAGGTTACTATATGGGGATGGGCCGTGGCTCAGCAGTTGGTAGTCTAGTAGCCTATGCCTTAGATATCACAGGGATTGATCCGGTTAAGAACAATCTCCTCTTTGAGCGTTTCTTGAACTTAGAGCGCTATACCATGCCAGATATTGATATTGATATTCCGGATGTCTATCGTCCCAAATTTATCCAGTATGTTAAAAATCGCTACCGCAGTCCTCATGTGGCTCAAATCGTGACCTTCTCAACTTTTGGAGCCAAACAAGCTATTCGAGATGTTTTTAAGAGATTTGGAACCCCAGAGTATGAGTTAACCAACCTCACCAAGCGGATTGGCTTACGGGATACCTTAGCTTCTGCTTATGAAAAGAATGTAGCTTTTCGCCAAGCCATCCAAAGTCGCCCAGAATACCGGAAGGGCTTTGAAATTGCGAAGAGGATTGAAGGGCAACCGCGTCAGACGTCGATTCATGCGGCAGGCGTCGTCATGAGTGGAGAAGACCTCACCAATCAAATCCCAATCAAGATGGGTGAGGAGATGAATCTGACCCAATATGATGCCCATGGTGTTGAGGCAAATGGTCTGCTCAAGATGGACTTCTTAGGACTCCGAAATTTGACCTTTGCTCAACGGATGCAGGAAGCAGTAAAGGAAAAATATCAAAAGGATATTAAAATCGAGGATATTCCTCTAGAAGATCCGGAAACGATTGCTTTGTTTGCTGCGGGAAATACCAAAGGGATCTTCCAGTTTGAGCAAGCGGGAGCTATTCGTTTGCTTAGAAGGGTTCAACCCAATTGTTTTGAGGAGATTGTCGCGACCACTTCCTTGAACCGGCCTGGGGCTAGTGACTATATTGATAATTTCGTCAAACGCAAGCATGGCAAAGAGAAGGTGGATATGATTGATCCTAGTTTGGAAGGCATTCTAGCACCAACTTATGGCATCATGCTCTATCAGGAGCAAGTCATGCAGGTGGCCCAGACATTTGCTGGCTTTAGTCTAGGAAAAGCCGATATCCTCAGACGGGCCATGGGGAAAAAGAACGCGGCAGAAATGCATCGGATGGAAGATGACTTTATCAAAGGTGCTGTCGCGCTTGGGCACAGTGCAGAAAAAGCCAAGCAAGTCTTTGCCATTATGGAAAAATTTGCTGGCTATGGCTTCAACCGTTCCCATGCCTATGCCTACTCGGCCTTGGCCTTCCAATTGGCTTACTTTAAAGTCCATTATCCAGATGTCTTCTTTGACATTATGCTCAACTACTCTAGTAGTGATTACTTGACCGATGCGCTGCAATTTGATTTCCAAGTAGCTCCTTTGACTATTAATACCATTCCTTATAAGGATAAGTTCCAAGATCAGAAGATTTATCTAGGAATGAAAAATATCAAAGGTCTTCCAAAAGATCTAGCCTATTGGATTATTGACCAACGCCCCTTTGAGAGCATTGAAGATTTTATCTTGCGCTTGCCTAGCCAATACCACAAACTTCCTCTTTTAACGCCACTGGTAGAATTAGGCTTGTTTGACTGCTTTGAAAAGAATCGCAGAAAAGTCCTTCAGAACCTTCCTAACCTATTTGTCTTTGCGGATGAATTGGGGAGTTTGTTTGGGGAAGCCAATTATTCCTGGATGGGTGCCGAGGATTATAGCAAGGCTGAGAAGTATGAAATGGAGCAGAGGGTCATTGGTGTCGGTCTTAGCCCACATCCTCTGGTGGAAATTGTAGCTGCAAGTAGCAAACCGACTCGACCGATCGCCTCTTTAAGCGAAGGAGAACAGGCCACTATCCTGGTTGAAGTTCAATCGATCCGGACCATCCGAACCAAAAATGGAGAAAATATGGCCTTTTTACAAGTTTCCGATCTCCAAAAGAAGATGGATGTCACTCTTTTTCCTGATACTTATCGCCACTATAGCTCAAAAATAAGAGAGAAGGGCTATTACTATCTCAAAGGAAAAGTGCAATCTAGAGATGATCGTCTTCAGATGGTTTTAATGGAAGCAGAAGAAGCCACCAATCAGCGTTTTTGGATTCAATTGTTTGATCACCAGGAGGACCGGGCAGTCTTAGATATTTTAAAAGCTTATCCAGGTCCTTATCCTGTCGTTATTCGCTATGAAGAGGAGAAAAAGACCATTCAATTAAAAGGAGTTTCCGTCCAGAAAAACGAGAAGTTAGAAAATGAGCTGGCAAGTATTGCTATGAAAACGATTTATCGATAAAATCTACGGAAAATAGGAGAAATTTGAGCCTCTTTGTGTTATAATCATTTAGAATGTAAAAGAAAAAAAGGAGCAAATATCGAAATGAAACGTATTGCTGTTTTAACCAGTGGAGGAGATGCCCCTGGAATGAATGCTGCTATCCGTGCAGTTGTTCGCCAAGCAATTTCTGAAGGAATGGAAGTATTTGGTATCTATAATGGATACGCTGGTATGGTTGCTGGTGATATCCATCAATTGGATGCTTCATCAGTTGGAGATATTATTTCTCGTGGTGGAACGATGCTTCATTCAGCTCGCTATCCTGAATTTGCTGAACGCGAAGGTCAATTAAAAGGGATCGAGCAGTTGAAGAAACATGGAATCGAAGGTGTTGTCGTTATCGGTGGTGATGGATCATACCACGGAGCGATGCGTTTGACTGAACATGGTTTCCCAGCTGTAGGACTTCCTGGAACAATTGATAATGATATCGTTGGTACAGATTTTACAATCGGGTTTGATACAGCAGTTACAACTGTTATGGACGCGATTGATAAGATCCGCGATACCTCATCTAGTCACCACCGTACTTTCGTTATCGAGGTAATGGGTCGTAATGCTGGGGATATCGCCCTTTGGTCTGGTATTGCTTCTGGTGCGGATGAAATTATCATTCCAGAAGAAGGCTTTGCTATCGAAGATGTCGTTGAGAGCATCAAGAAGGGCTACGAAAAAGGTCGTACACACAACATCATCGTTCTTGCTGAAGGTGTGATGTCTGCTGCTGAATTTGGTAAAGCCTTGAAAGATGCTGGAGATACAAGCGATCTTCGTGTAACAGAACTTGGACATATCCAACGTGGTGGTTCACCAACTGCGCGTGACCGTGTTCTTGCTTCACGTTTGGGTGCACATGCTGTTAAGTTATTGAAAGCTGGTATCGGTGGCGTAGCTGTTGGTATCCGCAATGAACAAATGGTGGAAAACCCAATTCTTGGTAGTGCAGAAGAAGGTGCCCTCTTTAGCTTAACTGAAGACGGTAAGATCAAAGTGAACAACCCTCACAAGGCTGACTTGAACCTTGCGGAGTTGAACCGTAGCTTATCTTCTATTTAATATTTATTTGTTAAAATTTGTCTAAAAAGACAGTGTATTTTAAAAGGAGTCATAGAAATCATGAACAAACGTGTAAAAATCGTTGCAACCTTAGGTCCTGCGGTAGAAATCCGTGGTGGTAAAAAATTTGGTGATGATGGATATTGGGGTGAAAAACTTGACGTTGAAGCTTCAGCACAAAACATTGCTAAATTGATCGAAGCTGGTGCCAACACTTTCCGTTTCAACTTCTCACACGGTGACCACCAAGAACAAGGTGATCGTATGGCAACAGTTAAACGTGCAGAAGAAATCGCTGGTAAAAAAGTTGGTTTCCTTCTTGATACAAAAGGTCCAGAAATCCGTACAGAGTTGTTCGAAGGCGATGCTAAAGAGTACTCTTATACAACTGGTGAAAAAATTCGCGTTGCGACTAAACAAGGTATCAAATCAACTCGTGAAGTGATTGCCTTGAACGTTGCTGGCGCACTTGACATCTACGATGATGTTGAAGTTGGTCGCCAAGTATTGATCGACGATGGTAAATTGGGTCTTCGTGTTGTAGAAAAAGACGATGCTACTCGTGAATTCATCGTTGAAGTTGAAAACGACGGTGTGATCGCTAAACAAAAAGGTGTCAACATCCCTAACACAAAAATTCCTTTCCCAGCTCTTGCTGAACGCGATAACGACGATATCCGTTTTGGTTTGGAACAAGGTATCAACTTCATCGCGATCTCATTCGTACGTACTGCAAAAGACGTGAACGAAGTTCGTGCTATCTGTGAAGAAACTGGTAACGGTCACGTTCAATTGTTCGCGAAAATCGAAAACCAACAAGGTATCGATAACTTGGATGAAATCATTGAAGCAGCTGATGGTATCATGATCGCTCGTGGTGACATGGGTATCGAAGTACCATTCGAAATGGTTCCAGTTTACCAAAAAATGATCATCACAAAAGTGAACGCTGCTGGTAAAGTTGTTATCACTGCAACAAACATGCTTGAAACAATGACTGAAAAACCACGTGCGACTCGTTCAGAAGTATCAGACGTATTTAACGCTGTTATCGACGGAACTGATGCTACAATGCTTTCAGGTGAGTCTGCAAATGGTAAATACCCACTTGAGTCTGTTCGCACAATGGCTACTATCGATAAGAACGCTCAAACTCTTCTTAACGAATACGGACGTTTGAACTCAGATTCATTCGAACGTAACTCTAAGACAGAAGTTATGGCTTCAGCTGTTAAAGACGCTACAAACTCAATGGACATCAAATTGGTTGTAACTTTGACTAAGACTGGTCACACTGCACGTTTGATTTCTAAATACCGTCCAAATGCTGATATCTTGGCATTGACATTCGATGAATTGACTGAACGTGGATTGATGTTGAACTGGGGTGTCATCCCAATGTTGACAGATGCTCCATCATCAACTGACGATATGTTCGAAATCGCAGAACGTAAAGCAGTAGAAGCAGGTCTTGTAAAATCTGGTGACGATATCGTAATCGTTGCAGGTGTGCCACTTGGTGAAGCTGTTCGTACAAATACAATGCGTATCCGTACAGTACGTTAATCTAACCAATAAACAAACCTTGTTCTCTAAGCGTAAAAGCTTGGAGGCAAGGTTTTTCTTTTTAGTGCAAGTTTCTGACAATTTGGGAATGTGGGCCTTTTTTATTGTCTAATAAAATGGTATAATGGGATGAACTGAAAGGGGGGATAGGAATGTCGAAAAGGGATTTGATTCGGAATATTATCATCATTGGAATATTGGGCTTGGTACTCATTACTTTGCGCCTATTTGTTTTTCAACCATTGTGGGTATCTGATCAAATGGCCAATGCCTCCGTTAAGAAAGATGATTTAGTATTAGCGACTAAAAAGGGGAAAATTGATCGAACAGACTTGGTCCTCTATCATGTAAAAGAGAAACAATATCTTGGACGTGTCATTGCGATAGAGAGCGATGAGGTCAGCTATGTGGATGATGTCTTTTATCTGAATGGTGTAGCTACAGCAGAGCCATATTTGGACAAGATGAAGACCAAACATTTGGCGGCACCAAGTGGTGATTATTTTACAAATGATTTTTTCTCTAGAGAATTTAAGGGAACCAAGGCTGGAAAAGTACCAAGTAATAGTTACTTAGTCCTAAATGATGATCGCAACAATACCAAAGACAGTCGTGAATTTGGTTATATTCAAGCAGATCAGATTGAAGGTGTTGTCGATTTCAGATTGTACCCCCTAAATAAATTTGGTTTTATTAAAGAAGAAGAATAGTCCGGAAGGGCTATTTTTTCTTACAAAAAAACTACTGCAGAAATGAATTGCAGTAGCTTTTTATTCTTGTTAGATTGAGGTAGAGAGTTCTATTTTTCCTGTTTACTGGTAATTTGGTGAAAGACCTTTTGCCAGTGTTCATGACGCCGCCAGAGACTGGTGTGGATCTGGTTATTTAACTCATAGCGAATCAATTTGGTCTTTTGACTGATGGATTCGATTTCGAAATTCTTAAACGGAATTTGATGTTCTTCCTGCAAACGGACCAGGTCCTCCTTGTGACTTTCTTGGCCATACTCATTGATGAGGGTGAAGTTGTCTGCCAGGAGGGTTTGGTATTCCTGTTGAGCCTGCAAACGTTCCTCATAGGTCTTTAATTTGAGAAGGACATTGTCCAAAATCTCATCTTCAGGGATAGAACTTGGCTCCACATGGACGTCAATGTCAAAGACTCCAAATTTTTCCTTGAGAAGGCGCTCGACCTCTTCGGTAATGGCATGGCTCTCATAAACAGAGAGGTCTGGATTCATTTCAATGACGACATCCAGGTAGATATTGCTTCCGTAGGTTCGTCCCCGTTGGGATTTGACCCGGCTGACCTTTGGCAATTCCAGAATAGCCGCCTTGTATTTATCCAGGAGACTTTCATCAAACCCATCAGAGAGGCTGAAGGAGGATTCGATGAAAATATCGTAGGCGGTTTTTAGGATAAAGAAGGTGATGACAATGGCCACCAATTGGTCCACAATGGGGTAGTTGAGAGCGCTAGCCCCAATCGCAACAGAGGTTCCTAAAGAAGTGACCACGTCAGACAGGTTATCTTTGGCAGCTGCATTGAGGGCCTTGGATTGGGCTTTCTTGGCTAAAGTGCGGTTATGAAGATAGACCGCAAACATGACAAGGGCTGACCCAACTCCAACAATGGCTCCTAAAGGATCAATAACAGTTGTTTCCCTGCTGAGAATTTTTTGAACCGTATCTCGTAGGACATCAAAGCCCACATAAAACATGATGATGGACGTCACCAGGCTAGCTAGATCTTCGATCTTCCAATGACCGAACCGGTGGTCACGGTCAGCTGGCTGGCGGGCTAAGCGAATGCCAATGAGAAGGGCGACATTGCTGATAATATCGGATAAGTTATTAAAACCATCAGCGACCAAACTGGAGGAGTGAAGAAGATGGCCTGTTGCTAATTTAGCTGCGGAAAGAATCAGGTAGGCGACAATACTGATCAGTGCTCCACGTTCGGCTAGTTTTAAATTACTTTGTGATTTTTCCACGAGTCCCTCCTTACTTTTCGTTTTTATTTCATTCGTTTCCTCGTTTTCCTTTGATAAAGAAAAACGTATCTTCTTAAAGATTCATTATAGACTTTTTACGCTTAAAATTCAAATGAAGCCGACCATTTTCTCAAGGAGAAAGAGGCAAATTGTGGTATAATAGAACGATTGAATGAACGAGGAGTATGAGATGAATCCTTTATTGAATGGTATGAATAATCGCCAAGCAGAGGCGGTCCAAACGACAGAAGGTCCCCTCTTGATCATGGCGGGGGCAGGTTCTGGTAAGACACGTGTCTTGACCCATCGGATTGCTTACTTGATTGATGAAAAAATGGTCAATCCTTGGAATATTTTGGCCATTACCTTTACCAATAAAGCCGCTCGGGAGATGAAAGAGCGAGCTTACCAGTTAAATCCAGCCACCCAAGATTGCTTGATCGCCACCTTCCACTCCATGTGTGTGCGTATCCTTCGACGCGATGCGGATCACATTGGTTACAATCGTAACTTTACCATTGTCGATCCAGGTGAGCAGCGTACACTGATGAAACGTATTCTCAAGCAGTTAAACTTGGATCCTAAGAAATGGAATGAACGAACCATTTTGGGAACTATTTCCAATGCCAAGAATGACTTAATTGATGAAGTGGCCTATGCTGCCCAAGCGGGAGATATGTATACTCAGATCGTAGCCAAGTGCTATGAGGCTTACCAAAAGGAACTCCGTCAGTCAGAAGCGGTGGACTTTGATGATTTGATCATGTTGACCTTGCGTCTCTTTGACCAGCATCCTGATGTGCTGACCTATTACCAGCAGAAGTTCCAATACATCCATGTGGATGAGTACCAAGATACCAACCATGCCCAATACCAGTTGGTCAAACTCTTGGCTTCACGTTTTAAAAATATCTGTGTCGTTGGGGATGCGGACCAGTCTATTTATGGCTGGCGGGGAGCGGATATGCAGAATATCCTGGACTTTGAGAAGGATTATCCTGATGCCAAGGTCGTTTTGTTAGAGGAAAATTACCGCTCGACTAAGACGATCTTGCAAGCAGCCAATGACGTCATCAAAAATAATCGGAACCGCCGTCCGAAGAATCTTTGGACCCAAAATGCAGACGGTGAAGAGATTGTTTATTACCGGGCCAATGATGAGCAGGATGAAGCGGTCTTTGTTGCCAAAACCATTGAAGAGCTCAGTCGCGAAGCTGGCTATAAGCATCGTGATTTTGCGGTTCTCTACCGGACCAATGCCCAGTCACGGACCATTGAAGAAGCACTGCTCAAGTCCAATATTCCCTATACCATGGTAGGGGGCACCAAGTTCTACAGCCGGAAGGAAATTCGAGATGTTATTGCTTATTTAAACTTGATTGCTAATCTCAGTGACAATATCAGTTTTGAGCGGATTATCAATGAACCCAAGCGGGGAATCGGGCCAGGTACAGTGGATAAGATTCGTGATTTTGCCCAAATGCAAGGGACCTCACTTCTGGATGCTTCAGCCAATATCATGCTCTCTGGCATTAAAGGAAAGGTTGCCCAAGCCATCTGGGACTTTGCCAATCTCATTCTTGATTTGAGAGAAAAATTGGACCAGATGACCATTACAGAGTTGGTCGAAGAAGTCCTTGACAAGACAGGTTATATGACGGCCCTAACCAATCAGGGAAATCTGGAAAGTCAGGCCCGCATCGAGAATATCCAAGAGTTCCTATCTGTTACCAAGAATTTTGATGAAAATGGCGATTCTGTTGAAGACGAATCAGGTGTGGACACCTTGAGTCGTTTCTTGAACGACTTAGCCTTGATTGCCGATACAGACGATGGAGCGCAAGAGACCTCAGAAGTCACCTTGATGACCCTTCACGCGGCCAAAGGTTTGGAATTCCCAGTGGTCTTCTTGATTGGGATGGAAGAAAACGTCTTTCCTCTTAGTCGAGCGGCAGAGGATCCGGATGAGTTGGAAGAAGAACGTCGTTTGGCTTACGTGGGGATCACGCGGGCAGAGAAGGTTCTCTTCTTGACCAATGCCAATTCTCGTTTGCTCTTTGGGCGGACCAGCTACAACCGTCCGACGCGCTTTATCAATGAAATTAGCTCAGATTTGTTAACCTACCAAGGATTAGCGCGTCCGGCCAACACTAGCTTTAAGGCTTCTTATAGCAATGGTGGCGGAACGACCTTTGGAAAAGGCATGAGCCTGTCACAAGCCCTTCAAGAGCGCAAAAGACAAGCAGCCCCAAGTACCCTCACGTCCTCAAGCCTCCCCTTTGGCAATAGCAACCGTTCTAGCGCCAAAGAAAGTGTCGCTTGGGCCATTGGTGATATTGCCATTCACAAGAAGTGGGGCGAAGGAACTGTCCTAGAAGTCTCTGGTAGTGGCAATATCCAAGAGCTCAAGATCAACTTCCCAGAAGTGGGTCTCAAAAAACTCTTGGCCAGTGTTGCTCCGATTGAGAAGAAATAAACTAAAGCCAGTAAGCCTAGCTTGCTGGTTTTGTCCTTTTATCAACTTCCCTTAGGTGAGGACGGACGGTAGCGACTCCCTTTGGGATTCCATACCTTAGATTTGAGCCTTCCGTCTCAAATCTACCGAGCAGGAGAAACAAATCTGTTTCTCCTGCTTTTCTCACAGCGGGAAGTTTCAATGGTCATCGTTCTGCTTTCTCAAATGCACTCATTTACTCTATTCATTGCCATAAACTTAATTGTGGAGGGAAATAGTAGGAGCAAGCCTCGTTTGCTGGTTTTGATTTTACAGGTGGCATGATATAATATACTAAGAATAGAGAAAGAGGCATACTATGAACGAAATCAAGTGTCCCAACTGTGGGGAAGTCTTTACAGTCAATGAAAGTCAATACAGCGAACTCTTGTCACAGGTACGGACAGCTGAGTTTGACAAGGAAATTCATGAGCGGATTCGGCAAGAGTTGGCTTTGGCTGAGCAAAAGGCCCTCAATGAGCAACAAGAGAAGTTAGCCAAGAAGGATCAAGAAATTGCCCAGTTACAGAACCAGATTCAACAGTTTGATACTGAAAAAGAATTGGCCAAAAAAGAGGTGGAGCAAACGGCTAGCCAAAGCCTGCTAGAGAAAGAAAAAGAAGTGCAGGCACTGGAGAATCAATTGGCCACCTTGCGCTTGGAGCATGAGAACCAGCTGCAAAAGACTTTATCTGCACTGGAAAAAGAGCGAGACGAGGTTAAGAATCAGCTAGCCTTGCAAGAAAAGGAAGCAGCACTCGCCCAGACTTCTCTCAAAGAGCGCTATGAGGTAGAGCTGCGGCAGAAAGACGAGACCATAGAGTTCTACAAGGATTTCAAAGCTAAGCAGTCTACTAAGATGATTGGTGAGAGTTTGGAACAGCACTGCGAGTATGAGTTTAACAAGAATCGTATGGCTATGTTTCCACGAGCTGAGTTTGGCAAGGACAATGATGCCAGAACTGGCAGCAAGGGTGACTACATTTACCGTGAGGTGGATGAAAATGGTGTAGAAATCCTCTCTATCATGTTTGAGATGAAAAATGAAGGCGATGAGACAGCGACCAAGAAGAAAAACGAGCATTTCTTCAAAGAGCTGGATAAGGACCGGCGGGAGAAAGGTTGCGAGTATGCTATTCTGGTGACACTTCTTGAGGCTGATAGCGAGCTCTACAATTCGGGTATTGTCGATGTGTCCTACGTCTATGAGAAGATGTATGTTATCCGGCCTCAGTTCTTCTTGCCCATGATTACCCTCTTGCGCAATGCGGCTCTTAACTCTCTTAAATACAAGCAAGAACTAGCACTTATCCGTGAGCAAAATATTGACATCACCCACTTTGAAGAAGATCTAGACGCCTTCAAGGTTGCCTTTGCTAAGAACTACAATTCAGCCTCCGTCAACTTCGGTAAGGCCATCGATGAAATCGACAAAGCCATCAAGCGGATGGAAGAAGTCAAGAAATTCTTGACCACATCAGAAAATCAACTTCGCCTCGCTAATAATAAGTTGGATGATGTATCAGTCAAAAAATTGACCCGCAAAAATCCAACCATGAAAGCTAAATTTGATGCTCTGAAAGGAGAATAGGAGGATCCTATGCAGATACGAAAAGCAACCATAAAAGATGCTGAAGCCCTACTGTCTTTATACGAAGACTTGGGCTATCCAACGACCGCTTCTAAGCTGTCTCGACGTTTAGAAATGATTCTTTCTCAACCACATTATGGCTGTCTTCTAGCTGAAAGAAACGGAGAAATTTTAGGTTTCTTAGGTTATGCAAAACTCTTCTTTTTTGAAGCAGATGGATCTTACTATCGTATTTTAGCTTTGTCAGTTGCAAAAGAAACAAGACGACAAGGAATTGCTAGTAGGCTAATCGATGAATTGAAAAAACAAGCGGTAAAAGAAGGAGTTGAGGCACTGGCTTTAAATAGTGGATTAACCGCTGAACGAAATGCTGCACATCAGTTTTATCAGGCAGTTGGATTTGAAAAAGTGACTGCCGGCTTTGCCTTGCATTTAAAAACTCAACCTAAATAAATCATGGAAAAAATAGTAGAGGGAACGAAGTAATGTCTTCAACAAAAGGGAAAACCTTATATTTTAACGAAAAGAGCATGGACTATGTGACCTTTGGTAAAGGTAAGCAACCATTAGTGATCATACCAGGCTTGGGGGATGGGCTTCAGACCGTTAAAGGAAAGGCCCAGCTCTTTTCCTTCTCTTATCGTCTCCTTGCTAAGCGATATAAAATCTATGTTTTTTCTCGAATCAATGAGCTGAGGCAGGGCTATACGACGCGGGATATGGCAGCAGATGTAGCAGAAGCAATGGAGACACTAAACCTAGATACCGCTTATGTTATGGGGATTTCACAAGGTGGAATGATTGCCCAATGGCTAGCTGCGGATTTCCCTGAAAAGGTTCAAAAGCTCATTTTAGCCGTGACCACTGCAAAACCTAGTCAACTTGCTAGAGAACGAATTGAGCATTGGCAAAAACTTAGTCAATCTGGAAATTTTAAGCATCTCATGCTGGATATTGCCAAGCATTCCTACACGCAAAAGAGCTATCAAAAGTGGCGGTTGCTTTATAATATCATGGGTCGCTTGGGGCGAATCAAAGATGAAAATAGAATAGCCATTCAGTCTCAGTCTTGCCTGGAACATAATAGCCTTGAGGTCTTAAAAGAAATTCATTGTCCGACCCTGATCCTTGGTGCGCTTGAAGATGATGTGATTGGTATGGACGGATCCAAGGAACTGGCAAAAGCGATTTCGGGTTGTCAGCTCCTTATTCTAAAGCATTCTGGGCATGCTCTTTATGAAGAAAATAAAGCATTTCAAGAGGCTGTCTGTGAATTCTTAAACTAAAAAACGCTGGAAAAATTTTCCAGTGTTTTTATTCTATTTAAATCGCAAAGAGATCGTTTAGGTTTTCTGCCATGGTTGGGTGGGTAAAGATTTGTTTTGCGATGTAAGTATAAGGGATCTTGTTGTCCATAGCCATGGTAATCAGGTTGATGAGTTCGCCTGCAGCTTCTCCAAAGAGAGTTGCTCCAAGGATTTCTTTGGTTTCTGGGTTGACCACGGCTTTGAAGGCACCTCGAAGATCTGCATTAACATGTCCACGAGGCATGGCAGCAACTGGCAATTCTTTAACAGCAACTGGAAGCCCTTTGTCACGTGCTTCTTGCTCAGTCAAGCCGACTTGGGCAAGTGGAGGAGCAATGAAGAGTGTTGTCGCATAATTGTTACGAGTTTCGAGATTGTAGCTACCATCACCTGTGAGATAGTTGAAGACAATGCGGAAGTCATCGAGTGACATGTAAGTGAATTGAGGACCACCATTGACATCCCCAACTGCAAAGACACCAGGGACGCTGGTTTCCAAATGACGGTTGACTTGGATTGCCCCACGATCAGTGACTTGGATATCTGTGTTTTCAAGACCAAGTCCAACTGTGTTTGGCTTCCGTCCTGTTGCGTAGAGAAGGATATCGAACTCGAAGTCTCCCTTATCCGTTACAACGGTTAAGCTGTTTTGGCCATCTTTGATTTCTTGGGTATGAACGCCTTGCAAGAATTGAATACCATCTTCTTCCAGGTAGCCTTTTGCAAGAGCTGCGATGCTTGGCTCGATCCGTGGCAAGAATGCTTCAGAAGCATCCAATACTGTTACTTGGCTACCCAAGGTATTGTAGAGGTGGGCGAATTCCAATCCGATTGGTCCACCACCAAGGACGCCCAGGCGTTTTGGTAGGTTTTCCAAACGTTGAATACCGGTTGAATCCACTGCAAATTTACTTTCAGCCAATCCTGGGATTGGAAGGATAGTTGGCACAGCACCAGTATTGATAATAATGGTTTCAGCTGTCAATTCTTCCTTTTCATCTCCAACTTGAATTTCGATGACCTTGTTGGACACAAAGCGGGCTGTCGCATCGATAATGTCTACACCCGTTCCAGCAATCGTTGCGTAGTTCTTGCCGTTGAGACGAGTAGTGACCGCATTTTTTTCACTCATAGCTTGTTCAAAATCCAAGCCTTTTTCCGCTGCGACGATCAAGGTCTTAGTTGGAATACAAGCGATATTGATACAAGTACCACCATACATAGACTTGCTCTTTTCAATCAGAGCGACTTTTTTTCCTTGGCTTGATAATTTCGCTGCAAGAGTTTTACCAGCTTTACCAAATCCAATCACAATAACATCATACATTAACATATGTTACACCTTCTTTCGCTTTCTATTGTATCAAACCCATTTTAAAAAGTCTGAAATCTGCTACGGGATTTTTTGGAAGCTCATCAGGAAGGGGGAAACAGGGACAAGAAGTCTCGTTTCATGGTATAATAAAGGGTCGGTGGCCCGGATGGTCACACATGAGTTAGAAAGAGCAAATCAGATGGACGGAATTATCAACTTAAAAAAAGAAGCAGGAATGACCTCCCATGATGCGGTTTTTAAACTGAGAAAAATCTTAGGTACCAAGAAGATTGGCCATGGGGGAACGCTGGATCCTGATGTGGTGGGAGTGCTTCCGATTGCAGTTGGCAAGGCGACCCGGATGGTCGAATTTATGCAAGATGAAGGCAAGGTCTATGAGGGCGAAATCACTTTGGGATTTTCTACCACAACGGAGGATGCCAGCGGGGATGTCCTAGAGCGAACCCCAGTGGAAGCACCTTTAGATGCAACAGAGGTGGACCGTATGATTGCCCAGATGGTGGGAGAGATGGAGCAGGTGCCGCCTATGTATTCAGCGGTCAAGGTCAATGGGCGTAAGCTCTATGAATATGCGCGGGCAGGAGAAGAAGTGGAACGTCCTGTCCGACAGGTGACGATTTATGAATTCACGCGCACCAGTGAGATTAGCTATGAAGAAAGTCTAGCCCGTTTTCGTTTCCGAGTTAAATGCAGCAAGGGAACCTATATCCGGACCTTGTCGGTGGACCTTGGTCAAAAACTGGGCTATGCGGCTCACATGTCCCACTTAACACGAACCAGTGCTGCCGGTTTGTCACTGGATGATGCCCTGACCTTAGAAGAAGTGGCTGAAAAAGTGGGGCAAGGAGATTTGAGCTTCCTTCGCCCACTTGAGATTGGCACCGGAGATCTGGAAAAAGTAGAGCTGACAGTAGAAGAGGTCGGCGAAGTCCAAGTGGGACGCTTTATTCCAGTTGAGAGCGAAGCCAGGGAGTTGGCTGCTTTTTACCAAGGGAAATTGGTAGCCATTTTGGAGAAAAGGGAAGAACTTTACAAACCTCGCAAGGTTTTTCTGACAGAAAGTGTGTTACAATAAATTTATGAACATTTGTTATGTAACTAGTGAAAAAGAAATAAAAGCTCAAGCAGATACCGTTCTTGTCTTGGGCTATTTTGACGGTCTCCATCGAGGGCACCAGGAGCTCTTTCGGACAGCTCGCACCATTGCCGATGAGCAAGGACTTCGAGTAGCTGTCTTGACCTTTCCAGAATCTCCAAAGCTAGCTTTTGCCCGTTACCAACCAGAACTACTCCTCCATCTCCAAAACCCAGAGGAACGCTTTAAACGGATGGAAGAACTTGGAGTCGATGATCTATATCTTATCGATTTTACCAGTGATTTTGCGGCTCATACGGCCCAAGAATTCGTTGCGGCCTACCTAACTGCACTTCGGGCGCGTGTCTTAGTGGCAGGTTTTGATTATAGCTTTGGTAGCGACAAGAAAGTAGCTAGTGATTTGGGAACCTATTTTAAGGGTCAAGTCATCGTCGTTCCACCTGTCCTAGACCAGGACGAAAAAATTAGCTCAACTCGTATTCGGCAGGCCATTGCATCTGGCCAGGTCAAAGAAGCAGCTGATCTTTTAGGTTATCCCTTATCCAGTCGTGGCATTGTAGTCCATGGGGATGCACGGGGTCGCACCATTGGTTTTCCAACAGCCAATCTGGCGCCTATCGATCGCACCCATCTTCCTCAAGATGGTGTTTATGTCGTCGAAGTAGAAGTGCTAGGGAAACGTCACCGGGGGATGGCCTCTGTAGGGAAAAACTCGACCTTTGATGGGACGGAACTTCGCTTTGAAGCCAATATCTTTGATTTTTCAAAAGATATTTATGGACATACGATTCGGATTTTTTGGTTAGACAAGATTCGAGAAATGGTCAAATTTGACAGTGTAGAAGCCCTCGTCGAGCAACTGCATCAGGACGAGATCCTGGCTCGTCAATGGACCAGATAATTTTTGTTAGAAATTCTCCCTTAAGGGGAGAATTTTCTTTGTCTAAATTAAAAAATCACTATGCAAGCGCGGAATAATTTTGTATAATAGAGTCAGCTAAGTGTGTCCAAAAAAAGAAGAGAAGAACATGATTACATTATTTTTGTCTCCGAGTTGTACATCCTGTCGAAAGGCCCGGGCTTGGTTAGAAAAACATGAGGTTCCTTTTAAGGAACACAATATTATGACGAGTCCTTTAACAACTGAGGAGTTGCGTAATATTTTAGCTCTAACTGAGAACGGTACAGACGATATTATTTCAACTCGTTCTAAAATTTTTCAGAAGCTAAATGTTGATGTAGAGGATTTATCGATTTCTGCTTTGATCAAGTTGATTGAGGAAAATCCTAGTCTTTTGCGTCGCCCAATTATTCTAGATAAGAAACGGATGCAAATTGGTTTTAATGAGGATGAAATCCGTGCATTTCTCCCTCGAGGATATCGTAAGGAAGAGTTAAGATCTGCTACATTAAGAGCGGAGATCCATTAATATGAATAAGAATTATAGTTACCCACTCGATTTATCGTGGAGCACTGAAGAGCTTGCTTCGGTGCTTTCTTTTTTTAATCAGGTTGAACAAGCCTACGAACAAAAGGCAGATGCCCGCATCTACCTAGAAGCCTATAAGGCCTTTAAGAAAGTTGTCCCAAGTATTGGCGAAGAAAAGCGTCTGGGCAAAGAATTTGAAGAGGTCAGCGGCTACTCACTTTATCGTGCAACCAAAGTTGCGAAAGAAAAAGGGGAAGGATGGTTTTCGATTGATCAATAAATTAGAATTTGCTAAGACCATTGTCAAAGAAGCAGGAAGCTATCTTAGAGAACACCTGCATGACCAGCTAGCAATCACAGTCAAAACAAATCCGACGGATTTGGTGACTCAAATGGACCAAGAAGTGCAAGCAACCCTGGTTGGCAAGATTTTAGAAGCCTATCCAGAAGACCACATTTTTGCGGAAGAGGATGATCTTCGTGCACCTATTTGTTCCGGTAAGGTCTGGGTGATTGATCCCATTGATGGGACCAATAATTTTGTGACCCAAAAAGAAGACTTTGCTGTTATGGTTGCTTATTTTGAAGAAGGGATTGGCCAGTTTGGCTTGATTTATGATGTCATGCGGGATCATCTCTTTTTTGGTGGAAAGGATTTTGGAGTCTTTTGTAATGAGCAAGAACTGCAACCCTTTCAAAATCGTCCCCTTAGTGATTTATTAGTGGCTTCCAATGTTGGTATGCTCAAGTCCAACGCTTGGGGCATGGCGGATCTGGGGGCAGAATGCTTAGGAATTCGGGTTTATGGGAGTGCTGGTATCAGCTTTACCAAGATTTTATCCGGTGGTATTTTAGGCTACTTCAGCTATATCTGGCCATGGGACTATGCAGCAGCAGCCATCATGGGCGAGTGCCTAGGTTACTCTGTTTTGACTCTAGAAGGAAAAGAACCCAACTATGAGACCTTGGAGCCCATCATGATGGTGCCAACTTGTAAATTAGATGAGATTCAACCCTTTTTGAAGAAAGGAACACACGCATGACCTTTCCTCAAGGATTTAAAGAAAAATATGATCAACTACTTGGAGAGGAGGCTGAGGCCTTCTTTCAAACCTTTGACGAGCCGGCCGTATCTGCCTATCGGACTAATCCATTAAAGGCGGAGCAAATCAGTGGAGATGACCCTATTCCAGGCATGCCTTGGAGTTACTATGGCAAGGTGTCGGGTAAATCCGTTGCCCATGTCACTGGACTGGTCTATTCGCAAGAACCGGCTGCCCAAATGGTAGCCCAAGTAGCCCATCCAAAACCAGGTATGAAGGTCTTGGATCTTGCGGCAGCACCGGGTGGCAAGACAACCCACTTGCTCTCTTATTTAGACAATCAAGGACTCCTTGTTTCCAATGAAATCCACAAGGGGCGCTCCAAGATTCTGGTCGAGAATGTCGAACGCTTTGGAGCCCGTAATGTCGTGGTGACCAATGAATCAGCCAATCGCTTGGCTAAGGTTTTCCCAGCCTATTTTGATTTGATTGTTTTGGACGCACCATGCTCTGGTGAAGGAATGTTTCGAAAGCAGCCAGATGCTATGGACTATTGGCATCCTGATTATCCAGCCCAATGTGCTGGTCTCCAGAGAGAAATCTTAACAGATGCCCTCAAGATGCTTGCACCAGGGGGGCAGCTGGTTTATTCGACTTGTACCTGGGCACCAGAAGAAAACGAAGAAATTGTCTCTTGGCTCTTAGACGAATATGAGCTGGAATTGCTACCGATTGAAAAAATCAATGGCATGGTAGAAGGGATCGGCCATCCTGAAACAGCTCGGATGTACCCTCATCGTTTCAAAGGGGAAGGGCAATTTGTTGCTAAATTCCATTATCAGGGAGAGCCTGAAGTCAAGAAGATCAAGGAAGGCCGTTCCAATCTAACGGCTGAGCAGAAAAAGTTGTGGCAAGCTTTTGCCAAGGACTGCTTGGCCATGGACTTGGAGGGCCTCTACCAATGTTTTGGAGATCAGCTTTATCTATTGCCGGTTGGACTTCCTGATTTGAAAAAGGTCAAGATTGCTCGCAATGGCTTGCACCTTGGAACCTTCAAGAAAAATCGCTTTGAACCTAGCTTTGCCTTAGGCCTAGCTCTGAAGCCAGAGCAAGTGAAGAAAGCGGTCAGCTTATCAGATCAAGACTTCATCAAGTACGCAGCTGGGGAGACCATTCAACTGGAGCAGGACTATACCAATGGATGGTATCAAGTCTTAGCTGGAGGCAATGGTTTAGGCTTTGCTAAAGTAACGGGCCGTACCTTGAAAAATTTCTTTCCAAAAGGCCTGAGATTTAGATAAATTATTAGGAAATGCGGTCTTTCTATGTTATAGTGGAAATAGAGTGATTCTTGCTAGAATACTAGAAGATGACCAAGTGTTTAGAGATAAAATTTAAACGATATTTGATTATGATTCAAGGAGACTTACATTGAATAAATGCAAAAAGCTAGTCCTTGGGCTAGCAACAGTAGCACTTGCAGTTTCTCTATCTGCCTGTGCATCTTGGATTGACCGTGGAGAAGCGATTACAGCTGTTGGATCGACAGCTCTACAACCCTTAGTTGAAGGGGTAGTAGATCGTTATATAGAAGAACATCCCGGTAAGATTGTCAATGTCCAAGGGGGTGGATCTGGTACAGGTCTGTCTCAGGTCCAATCAGGAGCTGTCGATATTGGAAATAGTGACCTCTTTGCGGAAGAAAAAGATGGCATCGATGCTTCTAGCTTGGTAGACCATCAAGTAGCAGTAGCGGGAACAGCCATTATTGCCAATAAGAATATTTCTGTTGACGATTTAACAACCGAACAATTGCGTAAGATTTTTACTGGTGAATATACCAACTGGAAGCAATTGGGTGGTGAGGACCTGGAAATTACCATTGTGAACCGGGCTGTAGGATCTGGTAGCCGTGCTGTGTTTGATGATATCATCATGAATGGGAAAGATCCAAAACAAGCTCAGGAACAAGATTCAAATGGAATGGTGAAAAACATTGTTTCCCAGACTCCAGGTGCCATTTCTTATTTGGCCTTTACCTACGTGGATGATAGTGTTAAAACCATGAAGTTAAATGGCTATGAACCAACTAAGGAAAACGTGGTGAACAATAACTGGCCAATCTGGTCTTACGAACATATGTATACCAAGGGAGAGCCAAGTAAATTGGCTAAGAAATTCTTGGACTACATGATGACAGATGAGGTCCAGCAGGAAATCGTTGGTAAGATGGGCTATATCCCAATCAATGATATGAAAGTCAGCCGTGATCTTGACGGTAATATTACGAAGAAATAAGAAGAATTAGGTAAAACATGAACGAAGTAGCAAAAAAAATGCTCGCAAAGTCCAATAATTCTCGGTTGGAAAAATTTGGTAAAACCATTACTTTCTGCTGTATGAGTTTGATTGTCTTTGTCGTAGCTTTGATTTTGATTTTTGTAGCCCAAAAGGGATTATCGACCTTCTTTGTCAACAAGGTCAATGTCTTTAGTTTCCTTTTCGGATCCACATGGAATCCATCTGGAAAAGAATTTGGTGCTTTGCCAATGATCTTGGGTTCCTTCATTGTAACCCTTTTGTCAGCCTTGGTGGCGACACCTTTTGCCATCGGTGCAGCAGTCTTTATGACAGAAGTTTCTCCTAAGGGTGCTCGCCTCTTACAACCAGCCATTGAATTGTTGGTAGGGATTCCTTCTGTTGTATACGGATTTATTGGTTTGCAAGTGGTGGTTCCATTTGTTCGTTCCATCTTTGGTGGGACAGGATTTGGGATCTTGTCAGGGGTCTTTGTCCTCTTTGTCATGATTCTTCCAACTGTGACCTTTATGACAACAGACAGCTTACGGGCAGTGCCTCGTCACTATCGGGAAGCGAGTATGGCTATGGGAGCGACTCGTTGGCAAACGATTTGGCATGTCACCTTAAAGGCGGCTCGCTCAGGTATTTTTACAGCAGTTGTCTTTGGAATGGCCCGTGCCTTCGGTGAAGCCTTGGCTATTCAGATGGTGGTCGGAAACTCAGCGGTTGTTCCAAATTCTTTAACAACGCCAGCTTCCACCTTGACTTCTATTTTGACCATGGGTATCGGAAATACGGTTATGGGAACTGTTAACAACAACGTTCTCTGGTCACTTGCCTTGGTGCTCTTGCTGATGAGTTTGGCATTCAACAGCGTTATCAAATTGATTACGAAAGAAAGAGGTAAGAAGAACTATGCACGCTAAAAAAATAGATAAGATAGCGACAGGGGTTCTCTATGCAATTGCTGGAATTATTGTCACTATTCTTGCTTCTTTGATTCTCTATATTCTGGTTAGAGGGTTGCCGCATGTGTCTTGGACCTTCTTGACCAGCAAATCCTCTTCTTACCAAGCAGGTGGAGGGATTGGGATTCAGCTCTATAATTCCTTCTTCCTCTTAGTCATTACCTTGATTATTTCCTTCCCACTTTCATTAGGGGCAGGGATCTACTTGTCAGAGTATGCCAAGAAAGGCCCATTGACCAATTTGGTTCGGACCTGTATTGAAATCTTGTCTTCTCTACCATCGGTTGTAGTCGGTCTCTTTGGTTATTTGGTCTTTGTAGTGCAGTTCCAATATGGCTTCTCGATTATTTCTGGAGCCTTGGCTTTGACGGTCTTTAACCTGCCTCAGATGACACGAAACATTGAAGATAGTTTACAAAATGTCCACCATACACAAAGGGAAGCCGGCCTTGCACTTGGAATTTCTCGTTGGGAAACCGTGATTCACGTGGTGGTACCTGAAGCATTGCCAAGTATTATTACGGGTGTCGTACTAGCTTCTGGGCGGATCTTTGGGGAAGCAGCGGCTTTGATTTATACAGCTGGTCAGTCTGCCCCAGCCTTGGATTGGAGCAACTGGAACCTCTTTAGTGTCACCAGTCCGATCTCTATTTTCCGTCAAGCAGAAACCCTAGCGGTCCACATTTGGAAGGTCAATAGTGAAGGAACCATTCCAGATGCGATTGAAGTATCCGCTGGATCGGCTGCAGTCTTGTTGATCTTCATTTTGATTTTCAACTTTGGAGCGCGTAAGCTCGGTACTTACCTCCATAAGAAATTAACCTCAGCATAAAAGGAGAAGAAATGTCAAAGTACAATTGGGATGAGAAACATATCATTACTTTTCCTGAAGAAAAAGTGGTCCTTTCGACCAAAGACTTGCATGTCTACTATGGTTCAAATGAATCTATCAAAGGGGTGGATATGCAATTTGAGAAGAATAAAATCACAGCTTTGATCGGTCCTTCTGGATCTGGGAAATCCACTTATCTTAGAAGTTTGAACCGAATGAACGATACCATTGATATTGCGCGTGTGACTGGGGAAATCTGGTACGAAGGGATTGACGTCAACCGTCCAGATATCAATGTCTATGAAATGAGAAAGCATATCGGAATGGTCTTCCAACGACCAAACCCATTCGCCAAGTCCATCTACCGCAATATTACCTTCCCCCACGAGCGGGCAGGTGTCAAAGACAAGAAGGTCTTGGACGAAATCGTCGAAAAATCTTTGAAGCAAGCAGCCCTTTGGGATCAGGTCAAGGATGACTTGCACAAGTCCGCATTGACCCTCTCTGGTGGTCAACAGCAACGCCTTTGTATTGCCCGTGCCATCTCCGTTAAACCAGAGATTTTGCTCATGGACGAGCCAGCTTCAGCCTTGGATCCTATCGCGACTGCTCAGTTGGAAGAAACCATGCTCGAGTTGAAAAAGGACTATACTATTATCATCGTGACCCACAGCATGCAACAGGCAGCTCGGGCCAGCGATTATACAGGATTCTTCTATCTAGGCGATTTGATCGAGTATGATAAAACAGCCAATATCTTCCAAAATGCAAAACTGCAATCGACCAACGATTATGTGTCTGGTCACTTTGGATAGGATTTGGCAACATTGAAACAACATAAGGATGAAAACATGACAGAACCAATTTTGCAAGTCAAGGACTTGTCGGTTTATTACAATAAGAAAAAGGCACTGAATAGTGTGTCACTGGATTTCACCCCTAAAGAAATCACGGCTTTAATCGGTCCTTCTGGATCTGGGAAGTCTACCCTGCTCAAGGCTATTAACCGGATGGGAGATTTGAACCATGAGGTGACAACGACAGGAACAGTCATTTACAATGGTCACAATATCTATAGTCCTCGGACAGATACAGTAGAACTTCGTAAGGAAATCGGGATGGTCTTCCAACAGCCCAACCCTTTCCCTATGTCTATCTATGACAATGTCACATACGGACTCATGATCAATGGGGTCAAGGACAAGCAAGTCTTGGATGAAGCAGTCGAAACCTCTTTGAAAAATGCTTCTATTTGGGATGAGGTCAAGGATCGTCTCCATGATTCAGCGATTGGGTTATCAGGGGGGCAACAACAACGGGTTTGTGTGGCGCGTGTATTGGCAACCAGCCCTAAGATTATCCTCTTGGATGAGCCGACCTCAGCCTTGGACCCGATTTCTGCTGGAAAGATTGAAGAAACACTTTATGGTTTGAAGGATCGTTATACCATGCTCTTGGTGACGCGGTCTATGCAGCAAGCTAGTCGGATTTCGGATAGAACGGCCTTTTTCTTGGATGGGGACCTCATCGAGTATGATGACACCTCAAAAATCTTCTTGAACCCTGCTCGTAAGGAAACAGAAGATTATGTATCAGGGAAGTTTGGATAAGAAAGGGAAAGTAAATGTTACGCGTACAATTTGAAGAAGATTTAGAAAAGCTTCATAACCAGTTTTATGCCATGGGAAATGAAGTCTTGACCCAGATCAACCGCACGGTTCGAGCTTTTGTCACTCATGACCGTGATCTGGCACGTCAGGTTATCGAAGATGATGCAGAGATTAATGAGTATGAAGTGAAGTTGGAGCGCAAATCCTTTGAGATGATTGCCCTTCAACAACCGGTTTCTCAGGACCTTCGGATGGTGATGACAGTCTTAAAAGCTGTATCTGACGTTGAGCGTATGGGAGACCATGCGGTATCTATCGCTCGAGCAACCATCCGTATGAAGGGAGAACTTCGTAGTAAGGTTGTAGAAGAAGAAATCAGCAAAATGGGTCGAGAAGTCAAAGACTTTGTTGAAGCAACCTTGGAGCTCTACTTAAAAGGGGATGTTGAAACGGCCTATGAAGTAGCAACTCGCGATGAAAAAATTAATGAGTACTATGATCGTATTCAAGAGTTAGCAACGGAAGAAATCAAGCATAATCCTGACTTGATCATTACTGGACGTGATTACTTCCAAGTCATCAACTACTTGGAGCGTATTGGTGATTACGCTAAAAATATCTGTGAGTGGGTTGTCTACTTCGAAACTGGAAAAATTGTGGAATTATAAGAAAAGTAAGTCTGAGGTCATGATCTCAGACTTTTGTCTTTTTGTAGGTCTGGTTTTGCCCCCTCTTACCTTACAGTTAGTAGGATTTATGTTAGAATAGAAGATGAGAAAAAATGAAGAAGGAGTTACTCATGCAAGCAGTTGCACATTTTATTGATACATTTGTACCTGAGCACTACGATCTATTCTTAGATTTGAACCGCTCTAGTAAAACTTTCTCAGGGAAAGTGATCATTAGAGGAGAAGCAAAAGAGACTCGCATCTCTCTTCACCAAAAGGATTTGATCATCGAAACTGTACAAGTAGACGGGCAGGACTGTGCCTTTACAGTCAATGATGAGGAAGAGGCTGTCTTTATCGAAGTTCCTGCTACTGGAAAAGTAAACCTTACCCTCACTTATGCAGGTAAGATCACAGACAATATGACAGGAATTTATCCTTCTTACTACACAGTAGATGGTGTGAAGAAGGAAGTGATCTCTACTCAGTTTGAGAGCCACTTTGCACGTGAAGCCTTCCCAAGTGTGGATGAGCCAGAAGCCAAAGCGACCTTTGATTTGGCTGTGAAGTTTGACCAAGAAGAGGGAGAAATTGTTCTTTCTAACATGCCTGAAATCGATGTGGAAAACCGTAAAGAAACAGGGATTTGGAAGTTTGATACGACTCCACGTATGTCTTCTTATCTCTTGGCCTTTGCGGCTGGAGACCTTCAAGGAGTGACAGCTAAGACCAAGAATGGAACCCTAGTCGGTGTCTACTCTACCAAAGCTCACCCATTAGAAAACTTGGACTTCTCATTGGATATTGCCGTTCGTGCCATTGAATTTTATGAAGACTATTATGGTGTGAAGTATCCAATCCCTCAATCCCTTCATATCGCCCTCCCAGACTTCTCTTCAGGAGCGATGGAAAACTGGGGCTTGGTAACCTACCGTGAAGTTTATCTCCTTGTAGATGAAAACTCGACAGCCCAAAGCCGTCAAACAGTAGCCTTGGTGGTGGCTCACGAATTGGCTCACCAATGGTTCGGAAACCTCGTGACCATGAAATGGTGGGATGACCTCTGGTTGAATGAAAGCTTCGCCAATATGATGGAATATGTCAGCTTGGATGCTATCGAACCAAGCTGGAATATCTTTGAAGACTTCCAAACAACTGGTGTGCCTGCTGCCTTGAAACGCGATGCTACAGATGGAGTTCAATCCGTCCATGTGGAAGTGAAACACCCAGACGAGATCAACACCCTCTTTGACCCAGCAATCGTTTACGCTAAGGGTAGCCGTCTCATGCACATGCTTCGCCGTTGGTTAGGTGATGACGCCTTCCGTAAAGGGTTGAAGATTTACTTTGAAAAACACCAATACGGCAATACCATCGGTCGTGACCTTTGGGATGCTCTTGGGCAAGCTTCAGGTCGTGATGTCGCAGCCTTTATGGATTCTTGGTTGGAGCAACCAGGATACCCTGTTGTCTCAGCTGTTGTAGAAAACGATACCTTGATCATCCGTCAAGAGCAGTTCTTCATCGGAGAAAGAGAAGAAAAAGGCCGTAAGTGGGTTGTTCCATTGAATAGCAACTGGACAGGTATTCCAGATACTTTGGAAACTGAAGTCTTAGAAATTCCAAACTACAGTGCCTTGAAAGCAGCTAACAGCGGAGCTCTTCGCTTCAATACAGAAAATACATCTCACTATATCAGTGACTACCGTGGGGAATTGTTGGAAGACATTCTTGCTGACCTTGCTAGCTTGGATAGTACTTCGAAACTACAAGTGGTTCAAGAACGCCGTCTCTTAGCGGAAAGTGGTCAAATTTCTTATGCAAGCCTCTTGCCAGTGATTGAACACTTGACAGAAGAAACTTCCTTCCTGGTTGTTTCTGCTGTTTCGAGCGTCTTGAGCGGAATTAGTCTCTTTGTGGATGAAGGAACTGAAACAGAAGTAGCCTTCCATGAGTTGTTGAAACGGATGAACCGTTACAACTTCGAACGCTTGGGACTGGAAGCTAAGCCTGGTGAATCAGAAGAAGACGAAAAAGTTCGTCAGCTAATGATTGCTAATATGATCAAGGCCAATGATGAAGCTGCACAAGCACAAGCGAGTGCTATCTTTGAAGCGCACGCAGCTGATTTGGAAAAACTTCCAGCTGCCATTCGCTTGCAAATCTTAGTCAACCAAATCAAACACCAGGAAACCAAGGCGCTTAGCCAACAATATCTGGATACCTATGTGAAGACAGTTGATGGAAACTTTAAACGCCAGTTGGCTGCTGCCCTTTCTTATACCAAGGATGAGGAAACTTTGGAAGCACTATTGAAAGAGTGGAAGAACAAGGATGTGGTGAAACCTCAGGACTTGGCTATGAGCTGGTACTTCAATTTCTTGCACCATGACTTTACCCAAGGAAGAACCTGGACTTGGGCGCGTGAAAACTGGGATTGGATCAAGAAAGCACTCGGTGGTGATATGAGCTTTGATAAGTTTGTCATCTACCCAGCTAACTGTTTCAAGACCCGTGAACGGTTAAATGAATACAAGGCCTTCTTTGAGCCTCAATTGGAGGATATGGCGATTAGCCGTAATATCAAGATGGGAATCAAAGAAATCGCGGCTCGTATCGATCTCATCGAGCGGGAGAAAGCAGCTGTTGAAACAGCCCTTCTAGCAACGAAATAAAGAAAAAGCTCCTAGAGAGGAATCTGCAGGTTTGCAGGCCTCTCTAAGAGTTTTTATTTTTCTTTTTTAAAATATGGGAGATGTTTGAGATTGCGATAGAGTATAACCGCGAAAATCGTTGTCAAAGTCATCTTAATCAAATCTGGTAATACAAAAGGTAGGACGACCAGTTTTACGGTGAGATCCAAACTCTGGTGGGTAATGAGCATAAAACCTAAGGCCCCCCCAATAAAGAGAACGACTTCCCCTAAGGCGTTAGCAAGGAAGATACGAATGGGTTGTCCCTTTTGGCCAGCAAAGATAGAAGTCACCAAAGCTCGAAGAGGGAAGAAGAAAAGGAATCCGGCAGTGGGACCGTAGAAGGCGCTGATGCCTCCGTGACCACCTGAAAAGACGGGAAGGCCAATGGCACCTAAGAGGAGGTAAATGAGAACAGAAAGAGTGGCTTCTGTAGGGCGATAGATGCTAGCAATCAAGCCGATTGCTAAAGTCTGAAGCGTGATTGGAATGGGACCAAGGGGGATTTGAAATGGAGATAGAACAGCAATCAGTGCTGCTCCAAGGGCAATTAATGTCATTGATTCTATTTTTTTCAAAACAGTAAACCTCTCTTTATTTTTATGGTAACTATTCTACAAAAAAGAAGGCAAGCCTGTCAAGTCCTCTATTCAGCTGTGACAATTGTCTCCATCCTCATTTTAGGAAAGTTTAAGAAAAAATTTAGTCACGATTAAGGAAGAATCGGTAAACTATCCCTATCTAAACAAAGGCCTTGTTTAAATAAATATATATAAGGAATTGAAAGAATGCAAGCTTCGAATGAACATAAGCAAGAAAGAACTGAAAAAATGATTGTCGTTAAGAAAAGTCCTAAGTGGTGGGCAACTGCCGCAGCAACAGGAGGACTGATCGTTGGGATGACTGGTGGATTTGGATTGGGAATGTTGGCGACAGCCAATACGAGTCCCCAGCGCCAACAAGCAGCGGTAACTACACAAAATAGTAACCAGCCTGCCCAAAATTCTCAAGGACAAAATAGCCATGGGAATCATCAAGAACAAAATGGACCTTCTAACTCACAAGGTTTTGATGGACAAAATGGCGGACCAGGACAAGGACAAATGAATGGCCAACCACCACAAGGAGAGGGACCACAAGGTGGTCAAGGACAAGATGGATTTGGTGGAGGACCAGGCGGTATGCCACCGCAAGATGGCCAAAACGGTGGACCAGGACAAGGAGATATGAATGGCCAACCACCACAAAATGGAGGGCCTCAAGGTCAACAAGACAAGCAACAAAATGGTAAATCGAGTAAAAAGTCCTCCAAGAAATCCTCTTCGAAAAAATCGTCTAGCAATACAAACAATTCATCAAAGGATGAGACAGGGACAGCAGGCTAAGAAAAAAGTTGAAATCGCTATCTGAATGCTACTGAATAAGGCCTTGTCATGTTATAATAGAGTAGAAAATACTCATCATCCTTGTGTGGAAGAATGAGAAGGAGAAGTACACATGATTAAGATTCTATTAGTAGAAGACGACCTCGGTTTGTCTAATTCAGTATTTGATTTTTTAGATGACTTTGCAGATGTCATGCAAGTCTTTGATGGAGACGAAGGTCTTTACGAGGCTGAAAGTGGGATCTACGACTTGATTTTGCTTGACCTCATGCTTCCTGAAAAAGATGGTTTTCAAGTTCTGAAAGAATTGAGAGATAAGGGTGTCTCCACTCCAGTATTGATTATGACAGCCAAAGAGAGTTTGGACGATAAGGGCCATGGGTTTGAGTTAGGGGCAGATGACTATCTGACCAAGCCATTCTACCTAGAAGAGCTCAAAATGCGGATCCAAGCATTGCTGAAGCGCTCTGGTAAGGTCAATGAAAATACCCTTTCTTATGGGAATGTAACCGTTAATCTTTCGACAAATTCTACGCTTGTTGAAGGGAAAGAAGTGGAGCTATTAGGTAAAGAATTTGATCTTTTGGTCTATTTCCTTCAAAATCAAAATGTTATCCTGCCCAAGACACAAATCTTTGATCGACTTTGGGGATTTGATAGCGATACGACTATCTCGGTTGTCGAAGTGTATGTTTCTAAGATTCGTAAGAAGTTAAAAGGAACAGACTTTGCAAAAAATCTCCAAACATTGCGTAGCGTGGGGTACATTCTGAAAGATGCTCAATAAAATTAAAAAAACTGTCAATGCGGATGACTTTTCTTATTTCATCCGCTATTTCGGACTCTTTACCTTGATTTTCTCAACCATGACCTTGATTATTATTCAAGTGATGCGGTCAAGTCTGTATACAACGGTTGATGAAAATTTAAAGATGCTGAGTAAAGATCGTTATTCTATTATTAGCTTGGCCAATCGTACAGGAAATGGAATGGGAAGAGACGAACCAGATGATGACCGACCAGAAGATGATGAACTTGGTCCCGAGGATGGCCCTAGACCATCGGTCACTTCTAATAGTACAGCCATCCTCTTGAATGATAATTTTGAAAATGTGACGACGGATAATGGTTTCCTGGATCTAAAAACAGTGACCTTTAGTCGCAGCTATTTAAACAAGATCAAGCAGATTCAAATTACCAATCATTATAAGCAGAAGGAAAGTTACCGGGCTTATTTGGTGGATATTGACCCTGATGATTATATCGATGGGGTGAAATATGCCGTGATCATGACCAATATTAGCCAGTTGGAGCAGACCAGTGAAAAACACGAGAGCCAAATCGCCTTGGTCATGATTTGCTTCTGGGGCATTTCCCTCTTTGCAAGTATCTTTCTGGCTAAAATCAGTGTGAAACCTCTCTTAGAGAGTATGAATCGGCAGAAGGCATTTGTCGAAAATGCTTCTCATGAATTGCGGACACCTTTAGCAGTTTTGCAAAATCGTTTGGAAACCCTGTTCCGAAAACCAGAGGCAACGATCATGGAATCCAGTGAGAACATCGCCTCCTCTTTGGATGAGGTTCGCAATATGCGATTACTGACGACCAATCTCTTAAACTTAGCCCGTCGAGATGATGGGATTAAACCTGAGTTTTGTGAAATCCCTCCCTCTTTTTTCGACCAAACTTTTGCCAATTATGAAATCATTGCCGAGGAAAATGATAAAATCTTCGAGTATGAGAATCAGGTCGAAAGGAGTCTGGTGTCTGACAAGGTCCTACTGAAACAGCTGATGACCATTTTGTATGACAATGCCCTCAAATACACAGAGGAAGAAGGAAAGATACGGTTTGTCGCTCAATTCAAGGATCGTTATCTCTATCTTCGGGTAGAGGATAATGGACCAGGGATTTCAGACGAAGATAAAAAGCGGATATTTGATCGTTTCTACCGAGTGGATAAGGCGCGGACGCGTCAAAAGGGTGGTTTTGGTTTAGGACTATCCTTAGCCAAGCAAATCGTGGAAGCCTTTAATGGCACCATTACTGTTCGAGATAACAAGCCGAAAGGTGCTATTTTCGAGGTCAAACTAGCAACCAAGTCAGATAGTAAAAAGAAATCAACTTCTAAATCAACGAAAAACAAGTAAGAGAGTGGGACAGAAATCGGTAATTCGTTAGAATTCGATTTCGTCGTCTCACCTCCGCACAGTTGAGTAGGGCTGTAAAAGCTGATAAAATCAGCGTAGTAGAGCCCACTCAACCACTGCGTCTTGCTCGATAATCCAAAGACAATTGAGAGGCTAGGACTTTTGTCCCAGCCTCTTTTTTCATCTATTTCAAATAATCGCTATTTTTGCCTGACTAGTGTATAATAGTAAAAAAAGAAAGAGGTGTCGTATGGCTTCAAAAATGTTACACACTTGTTTGCGTGTGGAGAATTTAGAAAAATCAATTGCCTTTTATGCAGATGCGTTTGGCTTTAAGGAATTGCGTCGCAAAGATTTTCCTGAATACAAATTTACGATTGTTTATCTTGGTTTAGAAGGGGATGACTATGAGTTGGAATTAACTTACAACTATGATCATGGTCCTTACGTCATTGGAGATGGCTTTGCCCATGTTGCCTTGAGTACGCCAGACCTTGAAGCCCTTCATGCGGAGCATAAGGAAAAAGGTTACCAAGTAACAGATCCTAAAGGCTTGCCAGGAACGCTTCCAAACTATTACTTTATTGTGGACCCAGATGGCTACAAAGTAGAAGTGATTCGTGAAAAGTCCTTATAATCAGCATCATATAACTTGTGACAAAGAGCAGGTGTTACCACATCTGTTCTTTTTTTCTGCTTGAAAGTTGCCGGTTCAAAGTGACAGGAGATAGGACTGAGCTACTTTAATTTCCCTACCATATTTTAGGTTTTATTTTCTAGATTCTAGAGTTTTCTACTGTTTTTTGGTGATAAAATTGCTATAATAAGAGTATGAAGAAATCCTACTTGAAAATACTTATTCTCATCCTCCTCAACCTCCTTTTCATCGGGGGAATTTATCTTGCTTATCAGAAGATTGAGGAAGCACGCGCTATCAAAAATTATAATCAACAGTTTTCCAAAGCAATCCAGGAAGAAGAAGCAGTTGAAAAAGACAAAGATACCATTCTTCAAAAAGGAATGGTCGGTCAATCTTATGTTGCTGCCTACTACCCGAAAAATAACGAAGAACCTATCGCAGTGGTCAAAGAGAGAATTTTGGCTGACGTTGGCTCTCTTCCCCAAGAAGAGAAGAAGAACCAGCAAGCAAAAGAACTATTGTTCTATCATACTGAACGTTCAGAAGACCCATTTGTCGGGGTTCATCCTTATCAGGTGAAGAAGACCCAGTACAAGTGGAAAAACGGTAAGTTCATCAAAGATGGGATCGACAAACTTCCCCTCCTTTATCTAACGGATGAGGGGACGGTCTTCCAATTCTCCCAATTGTTTACGGATGCTGATCTAGCCAAAGAAACCCTCTTAACAGAGTTGCGCTCTCAGCTGGTCTTCCTACAGTTAGGGGAAGATCGAATTGAAGAGCTGATGCAAGCTGTCTCAGCAAGTGATATAGCAAGCTGGCAGTTCACCTACAATCAAGGTGTTCTTTCTATCACACTTCCAGTTACTATTGAGGGCATGGAAACCTTCGATATGCCCCTTTCGAAGCTCTATGATGTGATTGATTCTGCTCGCCTGAATCCTGGAGATCGGGAAGCTTATGAGGCCTACCAAACCCAACGTCACGCTAAGATGGTTGCCTTGACTTTTGATGATGGTCCAGATCCATCGACGACTCCTCAAGCCCTGGATATCCTCAACAAGTACCATGTTAAAGCGACTTTCTTTATGCTTGGGAAGAATGTCTCTGCCTATCCAGAAGTGGCTAAACGGGTCCGTCAGGAAGGACATGAAATCGGGATCCATACTTGGAACCACCCTGTCTTAACTAAGTTGCCTTTGGAGTCAGCTCAAAAAGAAATCATGGATACCAAAGAAGTGATTCAAAAGGTGACTGGAGTGCAAACGAAGATTACTCGTCCTCCTTATGGTTCGATTAATAGTGCCATTCAATATGCAGTGGATCAAGCCTTTATCATGTGGGATGTGGATACCTTGGATTGGAAGAGTCATAACACCGAAGCGATCTTAGCAGAGGTGAAAAAACAAGTCAAACCAGGATCAATTATCCTGATGCATGATATTCACCAAACTTCGATTAATGCTCTCCCAGCTGTGATTCAATACCTTCAATCGCAAGGCTACACCATTGTGACGGTTGATGAACTCTTAAACCACCAAGTGGAAACTCATCGCCTCTATTACAATCGTAATTAAAAAAATCGTTCGTAATACTACGAACGATTTTCTTATTCTTCCCCTATATAGAGTTGAGCTCCCTTAAGGATCAAAGGACGAACAGGGGTTAATTTTTTCAAGCTTTTTAATTCTTCTGGATGGCTAACCAAGGTGATGACATAGCCTTCTTTGCCCATGCGTCCGGTACGCCCAGATCGGTGGATGTAGGTTTCGGCATCTCTTGGAACTTCATAGTTGACGACACATTCTAGTGAGTCGATATCGATTCCCCGCGCTACCAAATCTGTTGCCAGAAGGAGTGTCAGCTGATGATCCTTAAAGCGTTCCAGAATGACTTTCCGGAATTTGACGTTGACGTCACTAGCAAGTGAGACAGCGCTAACTTCTCGGTACTGGAGTTTTTCTTCAGCGCTCCCTAAGTCGGACAAGCTATTGAAGAAAACGAGGCCACGAAAGTCTTCGACATTGGATAGTTTTCTGAGGAGTTCGACCTTTTCTCGCTTGTCCACTTCCATATAGAAGTGCTGGATATTGTCCAAGCTTTGCCCTTCTACCTGAATGGTCAGGGTATTGGGCTCGATTTGCTCTGGATCAAACTTGGTCGTTGCACTCATATAGATAAATTGATGATCTCGTGGCGCGTAGTGACAAATCTTGTCGACAAAGTGATACTGAGAGTCGCTGAAAAGTTGGTCAAATTCGTCCAGAACGATGGTATCGACATTCATCATCTTGATTTTCTTGAGCTTGATCAACTCAAAAATACGGCCTGGAGTTCCGATGAGAATTTCGGGTCCTTTTTTGAGACGTTCGATTTGCCGTTTTTGACTAGAGCCAGAAAGGAAAAGTTGAGCACTGAGTCCAAGAGGCTCTGCCCATTGTTTAGTGACATCAAAGATTTGTCCGGCCAATTCTGTATTGGGGGAGAGGATCAGCAATTGTTGTGCTTTTTTAGGCTTTAGCTTGAGAAGACTAGGGAAGAGATAGGCCAGAGTCTTCCCAGTTCCTGTCGGGCTGACTCCAAGTACGTTCTCCCCTTGGGTAATCGGCTCAAAGAGGCGTTCTTGGATTTCAGTGAGTTGCTCAAAGCCGAGGGTTTTGAGTTGCTCTTGCCAGAGCGGTGGGAATGCTAGTGTCATATTAGTTTTCGTCCTTAAAGTGTATTCCAGCATCTTGGCGCATAGCATAGAGGGCTTGATGGACCATCTGTCCAGTTTGGAGCCAAGTCTGGTAAAGTATCTGGTCGCCTTCTGTCATCATACTAGCAAAGGCCTGGGCTTCTTCTAGCATGTTATGAGGGGCAGGAGTGATTAGAAGCTGGTAGCTGTTTCCAGAATGGTCTTGAAAAACAGCCTCGTTAACGGCTTCAATGCCACTCAGAAAGAGGGTGCCATCTGTTGTGTAGATTTCAGCAGGAAGATTGCTGGTCACATCTTTGCCGGCTTGAATGCCGATGACAAAGTCAGAATAAACCAAGTTACCATGTCCGTTCAAATCGATTGAATTAGGCAATTGCCGCGCCTGATAGGTTACTGATTCAGGTTGACCGAAGAGGCCGATTGCAAAGTAGAGGGGATAGACACCCAGATCCATAAGGGCTCCGCCTGCAAACTGGTCAGAGAAAATATTGGGAGTAGACCCTTTTAAGAACTCAGGCATCTTAGAAGAGTATTTGGCATAGGTCATGTGGCCACCCAAGATGGTCTTGTCTTTGAGAAAGTCTTGGATGGTCGCAAAGGCTTTTTCATGATAGTTGCGAGCTGCTTCAAAGAGATAGACCTGGTGCTCCTTGGCCAATTTGACCAACTCTTCCCATTCCTTGGGAGTAGTGACGGCTGGTTTTTCAAGGATGACATGTTTCTTAGCTAGAAGGGCTAACTTTGCCTGAGGATAGTGGAGTGAATTGGGACTAGCAATGTAGATGACATCCAGGTCACTATCTAAAAAGGCAATCAGATCATCATAGAGGGCCACTTGTCCATAAGGTTGGGTGAAACTACGAGCTTTCTCCAAGGTCCGTGAATAGACCGCTCTTAACTCATACTGGTCTGTTTCTTTAGCTGCAGCCAGGAAGGAATGGGAGATGGCACTGGTGCCGATGATACCGAGTTTTAGCATGGCAGCTCCTTTCAATCAGGTATTTACTGGTTTCATTATATCATGTTTCACCCTAAAAAGATGGAATGGGCCTTTCAAACTGGGACGGAAGGGGAAAGGAGATCCTTCTTTGATTTTGGATGAAAGCCATAGAAAAATGGTTCAAGTCGTGGTCAAGTGACCGCTTTTGTGATAGAATAAATAGGATTATAGAAAATGGAGAAGAAGATGCGAAACAGACCAATTATTATCGGTGTAACAGGCGGTTCTGGTGGGGGGAAAACTAGTGTTTCTCGGGCAATTTTGTCCCACTTCCCGGATGAGAAGATTGCCATGATTGAGCACGATTCTTATTACAAGGATCAAAGCCATTTAACCTTTGAAGAGCGGATTCAGACCAACTATGACCATCCTTTTGCCTTTGATACAGACCTCATGATCGAGCAAATCAATGAGTTGTTGGCTGGACGTCCGGTTGATATTCCAACATATGACTATGCAGCGCATACGCGTAGTGCTAAGACTTATCGCCAGGAGCCTCAGGATGTCTTTATCGTTGAGGGGATTTTGGTCTTGGAGGACAAGCGTCTTCGTGACTTGATGGATATCAAGATTTTCGTTGATACCGATGATGATGTGCGGATCATTCGCCGGATCAAGCGAGATATGGAAGAGCGTGGTCGGAGTTTGGACAGCGTCATCGAGCAGTACTTGGGAGTGGTGAAGCCGATGTACCATCAGTTTATCGAGCCAACCAAGCGCTATGCGGATGTCATCATTCCAGAAGGTGTGACCAATACTGTAGCCATCGATTTGATTACGACTAAGATTGAGAAGATTTTGAGCGAATCACGTGAAGGATAAGATAACAAATGAGAGAGGTTAGGAAGTAGTGTCCCAGCCTCTTTTCCATGACAAATAGGGAGAAATATGAAAAAGTTAAGAAGGGAGTTTCACTCCAGAAGTAAGGCTTTTGCCTGCCTGCTGACTATGTGTGCAGGTTTTTCAGATGCCTACACCTTTATCGAAAGAGGAGGGACCTTGGCGGCTGGCCAAACGGGAAACGTGGTCTTTCTATCCGTGGGGTTAATCGGCCATGAAATATCTGATGTGGAGGTCAAACTAGCCACCATGTTGGCCTTTATGATCGGGATTTTTTTGATGACCGTCTTTCAGCGCTTCTTTAGCCATTCGGTTTGGCGACTTAGTACCTTAGTTCCTTTGGTCCTGACGACCTTGGTGGCAGGCTTTCTGCCAAAAGAAGTGCCCAATGTTCTGATCGTGCCTTTCTTTGGACTGAGCCTAGGGATTGTAGCCATTTCCTTTGGAGAAGTCGATGGCTATGCTTACAACCATTCCTTTATGACAGGGAATCTCAAGAAGACCATGGTCGCTTACGGGAATTTTGTGCGGGAGCGCAAGATGGAGTTTTTCTGGGAATCCCTCTTTATGACCTCCTTGATTGGGAGTTTTGTCGGAGGGGCTATTCTTTCGACCTTCCTCATCCAATATTATGGACTTCGGACAATTTGGTTTGTTTCCCTTGTTCTGACCATCTTTCTGACATATCGGGCGATTCAATATGTTCGGAGAGACGCTTAAATGAATTTTTACAAAGTCAGGGACCTTGCTCCTTGGCTTTTTTATTGAGAACAATTGCTTGGTACTTCTGATGTCTAGTCGGTTTTTTATCAAGGCTTGCTCCGTGGTAAATACTTAATTTTCTAGCCAAAGTTTGGTATAATAAAGGGTATGAATACGCAAGAAAAAGAATCAAATTACAAACTCCTACTAGCCCAGTTAGAAGCTCTCTTAGAAGGAGAGAACAATGCCTTGGCCAATTTAGCCAATGCCAGTGCTTTGCTTAATCAAGCTCTACCGCATTCCGTCTTTGCAGGCTTTTACCTCTATGATCAAAAAGAGTTGATTCTAGGCCCCTTTCAAGGACAGGTATCTTGTGTCCATATCGCTCTAGGAAAAGGTGTCTGTGGAGAAGCAGCGGAGAAAAGAGAGACGCTGGTCATCGAGGATGTGACCCAGCATGCCAATTATATCTCTTGTGACAGTCGGGCCATGAGTGAGATTGTGGTTCCTATGGTCTTGAAGGACCAGTTGTTGGGAGTGTTGGATCTAGATTCGGATCGGGTGGGAGATTATGACGACCTAGATCGCCTTTATTTGGAACGTTTTGTAGCCATCTTGCTTGAAAAAACAAATTGGAATTTTAGGATGTTTGGAGTAGTAGACTAATGTATCAAGCCCTCTATCGTAAATACCGAAGCCAGACCTTTGGCCAGCTTGTAGGGCAAGAGGTTATTGCGACGACCCTACGACAAGCTGTCGAACAGGGGAAAATTAGCCATGCCTATCTCTTTTCTGGCCCTCGTGGGACGGGGAAGACGAGTGTGGCGAAAATCTTTGCCAAGGCCATGAACTGCCCCAATCAAAAAGGGGGAGAGCCTTGTAACGAATGTTATATCTGTGAAGCCATTACCAATGGCAGTCTAGAGGATGTCATCGAGATTGACGCAGCCTCAAATAATGGGGTGGATGAGATCCGCGATATCCGCGATAAATCGACCTATGCGCCTAGCTTGGCCCCTCATAAGGTCTATATTATCGACGAGGTGCACATGCTCTCAACGGGAGCCTTTAATGCCCTTCTCAAGACCTTGGAAGAACCGACAGAAAATGTGGTCTTTATTTTAGCAACAACGGAATTGCACAAGATTCCAGCAACTATTCTTTCACGGGTTCAACGTTTTGAGTTCAAATCCATCAAGACGCCAGCCATTCAAGACCACCTAAAAGCTGTTTTGGATAAAGAAGGGATTGATTACGAAGAAGAAGCTGTGGCTATTATTGCCCGCCGGGCAGAAGGTGGGATGCGGGATGCCTTGTCCATTTTGGACCAGGCCCTCAGCCTGACAGCTGGTGCCCAATTGACCACTGAGACAGCAGAAGAAATCACAGGCTCCATCAGTCAAGAAGCTTTAGATCTCTATGTGGCAGCCTTGTCGGCACAAGATGCAACAGCTGCCTTGGACCAGTTGAACCTGATTTTTGATAATGGGAAAAATATGGCCCGCTTTGTGACAGATCTCTTACAGTATTTACGGGATCTTCTAATCGTTCAGACAGGTGGAGAAAATCTCCATGTCAGTGAACGATTTAACCAGAATCTAACCATTCCGCAAGCCACCCTCTTTGCTTGGATTGATTTTGCGACAAGGAGCTTAGCGGATATTAAAAACAGCCTGCAGCCCAAGATCTATACAGAGATGATGACCATTCGCTTGGCAGAATACAAGGGTGAGGGCTCTTCAGCTAGTCAAACGGCTCTTCCAGCAGATTTCTTGGCACAAATGGACCAACTCAAAAGTGAAGTGGAGTTACTGAAAAGTCAGTTAGCTCAAGTAGGGAGCGGGGCTCCTATAGCCAAGTCGGTACCAGCCCGTCCTCAGAAGTCTAGCAAGGGCTATCGAGTGGATCGCAATAAGGTTCAAGCCATCTTACAAGAAGCGGTTGAAAATCCAGATTTAGCCCGTAACAATCTCATCCGCCTGCAAAATGCTTGGGGGGAAATTATTGAAAGCTTAGCAGGGGCAGATAAGGCCTTGCTAGTTGGTTCGCAACCGGTTGCGGCAAATGAACGCCATGCGATTCTTGCTTTTGAGTCTGCCTTTAATGCCGAACAGACCATGAAGCGAGATAACCTCAATACCATGTTTGGCAATATTTTAAGCAATGCAGCCGGATTCTCACCTGAAATTTTGGCCATTTCCATGGAGGAGTGGACCCAGGTCCGGGCGGAATTCTCGAAGAAAGCGCGTGGTCACAAGGAAGAAGTCGAGGTAGCAGAAGAGTCTGTCATTCCGGAAGGTTTCGATTTCCTCTCTGACAAAATTACTGTTCAGGAAGACTAGGATGTGCTTTTTCCAGAAAATCATGGTAGAATATCAATATGAATAAACGTCAATTTTGGACTATGGCTATCTTTACAGCCTTTGAAACCTATTTTTTCAATGATGCAGTGATGAGAGAAAGCTACCTTGCAGCTATCTTCTGGGCTCTCTTGATACTGAGAAATTTGCAAGTCAGCTATATCTTAGGGAAATTGGTCGAAAGTATCGATCAACAGCTCAATCAGAAAAAACGAGATAAGTATAAAAAATAAGCACCGAGAGGTGCTTATTTTAGATTGAATATAAAGTCTACTTAAAAACTTTCCTTAGGTGAGTACGGACGTCAGCGAACTTCGAAGAAGTTCCATGACTTAGTTTTGGACCTAAGGTTCCAAAACTCCCGAGTGCCTGAAACAATTGTGTTTCAGGCACTTTTCTCACAGCGGAAATTTTTTAATTTCCTTACATGACTCAAAAAATAGCAGTCATTTTTTGAAGAGTAAACTGACTACTTTATGTAATTAGGAGTTTGTCTGCTTTCTAAAATAAGTATCAAGAGGCACTTTTTTTAGAGTCTCTATAATTTCTGTAGTGGGTAAACCAACGTCGGAATTATAGAGCCTATTTTGTTGTAGAAAAGGACTTAGTCCTGTGCAATACAGAACGAAATCCTTTGTGTCAATTCATTGTCTAACTTTTTGGGGTCAGTATACACGATGGGTGTTTTTTTATGTATACAATGCTTGAATTTTTAAGAACCTTAAGTTTATCATGCTGTTATCTAAAAAGTTAATTTTATAGAGTTTACTAAGATAGTTGCTGAGTTTTTTTGTTTATCATTCAAAGTTTATTATACCATAAATATTATTAGAAAAACAGACTTGAATTAATTTGAAATTGGTGTATGATGAAGATGTAAAAACGATAAAAATAGCCTGTTAGAAAGAGGAGGAAAAGAATGAATCAGGCTATATAAAATTGGTGATTGGTATTTAATGTTGTAAAACAAGAAAGGGTAAGGTAAAAAATGCAATTACATAAAAAAATTTTTATAGTGGCCTTGGTTTTATCCATTTGTATCTCACTATATTTTCTTATCAATCCGTCTAATATCTTCACCTTTCCGATCCGTGTGCATGAATTTGATGACACATTTAAATATTACATGTTTGTGAAGATTGGAATTGTATTATTATTTATCAAATTCTTACTGGATATATGCTTAGAGTATATCAAGAATTATTTTAAAAAGCTTTGATCTGTCTTCACACAAAAGAGTCTGAGAAATGTTTTGTCTCAGACTCTTTTTTGAGCTGTTGGTCTGCTTTACAGGTCCCACTGTTTGAGGGAAATTTCGCCACTGTTGAGCCAGCGTTCTTGGCCGTCCTCCAGTTGGACTAGTAGTTGTCCACTGTCTGAGATATCTCTGGCCAGACCTTGGTAGCTGGTCTGATTTTGTTCGAAACGGACTTCCTTACCTAGGACCAGTGAACGTTGTTTGTAGAGGTAGATCAACTCCTCTTCTGGAGTGGTGAAAAATTCCTTCCAAATCTCAGCAATCAGTTCATTGCGGGAAATGGGAGGCTGGGCACCAAAGAGGGACCCTGCCTTGTCTTTCAGTTCCTTTGGAAAATCAGTGATGGCAAAATTGAGGCCCACACCAATAATGACATCTGTGATAAGGCCTGTTTCGATGGAACTGATGGCTTCAGTCAGAATGCCTCCGACTTTTTTCCCCTTGTAGTAGATGTCATTAACCCACTTGATATCAATATCCAATAAGGCCAGATTTTTCAGGGCCTTGTAGATAGCAGCTGCGACCATGAGGGTATAGGCGGGAGCTTGATCAAAGGGGAGGTTGGGCTTGAGATGGAGAGACATGTAGATTCCCCCTTGAGAAGGACAGTAGTAGTCGCGCCCAAAACGTCCCTTACCAGCTGTCTGGAAAGGAGCCAGATAAAGAGTAGAAGATTGTCCACCAGCTTCCATGGCATTCTTGGCATCTAGCTGGGTGGATTGGCACTGGGTATTATAGGAGACTGTTAGAGGACAATGCTCCTCGATAACTTGGGGTATTAGGAGGTCTCCAGAAAGTATCTTGTAGCCTCGATTTTTGACGGACTCAATCTCGATGCCTTCTTTTTCTAGACGTTGAATAGCCTTCCAGATAGACGTGCGAGACAGCCCCATTTCTTGGGCTAGTTGCTCGCCGTTGACATAGTCTTTCGCTTGGGCTAAAGTCTGGTATAAAATTTCGTGTGTTTTCATAAATTCTTATTTTCTGAAAGGATAGAGGATCATCTATTCTTTGTACTTTCTCTAATAGTTAGCTTGGTTCCTAGCATAGTGAGGGTGGGTATTTCTCTCGGAGATAGGACTTGTTTATTTAGGACATCCATAGCGGTTCGTCCCATTTCTTCTGTAAAAACAGTGATGGTCGAGAGGGGAGGAAAGACTTGCTTGGCTAAACTGGTATCATTAAAGGAAATGAGTTGGATATCATCAGGGACCTTAATACCGGCCTCTTGAAAAGCCCGGAGAGCCCCGATGGCCAAACTATCACTCGCAGCAAAATAGGCATCTGGTAAAGGTGAGCCAGACTGAAGCTTAGAGGAAATGAGATCGTAGCCTGATTGAGCTGTAAAACTACCTGTGAGTATGAGTTCAGGGTGATAAATGTTTCTTTCAATACAATAGTTTCGATAGGCTCTTCGCCGAGGATCGGGAATACTTTCCAATAGGTCAGTCGTTTTTTCCTCTCCGGTTAGGAGACCAATTGTTTGACACCCTTGCTTTCGTAAATAGTGAAGGGCAGTCTGTACAGCATTTTCAAATTCAGTCGTGACACAAGGATGTCCTTGGTTGAGAGTGTTACTATCGACAAAAACCAGAGGCTTGGCTAGCTTTTCTAGCTCGACAATCTGAACTCTACTAAACTTTCCAATACAAAGGACACCAACAAGTTCCTCTCCTAATCGAAAGGGAATATCATTGAAATAGCGGAGGATGCCATAATCGAGATCCTGTGCTCTTTTTTCAATGCCTAAACGGATGTTGTAGTAGTAAAGGTCGTCCAGCTCTCCCTCTTCACTTTTCCATTGGATGATGACAATTTGTTGTTTTTCTTTCTTAAAGTTCCCACTTTTCTGATGTCTGGTGTAGCCTAGTTCGTCAGCAACGGTCAAAATTCTGTGGCGGGTTTCCTCTGTTACAGAAAGACTAGTATCTTGATTCAGCACACGTGAGACAGTGGCGATGGATACGTTAGCGAGACTGGCAATATCCTTTAATGTAGCCATAAGTTTTCTCCTTCTGTCTTCTAGTATATCATAGCTTTGGCCTGGTTAGTGTAGTTTACTAAAATTTTAGTAAACTAATTGATTTGCTTTATGAAAAGGGTTACACTAAAGATAAATAACTATATAAGTGAGGTAATCGCAATGAATACTCAAGAACTTCGGAACGCTTTTCAAACAGTCTTTGGAGCAGAAGCGGATCATACCTTCTTCTCACCAGGTCGGATCAATCTAATCGGTGAGCACACAGACTATAACGGGGGTCATGTCTTCCCTGCAGCTATCACCCTTGGTACCTACGGAGCAGCTCGCAAACGCGAGGATAAGCTTCTTCGTTTCTTCTCTGCTAACTTTGAAGACAAGGGCATCATTGAAGTTCCTCTTGAAAACCTTCAGTTTGAAGAGGAGCACAACTGGACCAACTATCCAAAAGGCGTTCTTCATTTCTTGCAAGAAGCTGGTCACACCATTGATGTGGGGATGGATGTCTATGTCTACGGTAATATTCCAAATGGATCTGGTCTCTCTTCTTCAGCCTCACTAGAGATGCTGACGGGCGTCATTGCGGAAACCATCTATGGTCTTAAAGTGGATCGGGTAGAACTGGTTAAGATCGGAAAACAAACGGAAAATCATTTTATCGGGGTCAACTCTGGCATCATGGACCAGTTTGCCATCGGTATGGGGGCTGACCAACGGGCCATTTATCTGGATACCAACACTTTGGAATATGATTTGGTGCCCCTTGATTTGAAAGACAATGTCGTCGTGATTATGAATACCAATAAACGCCGTGAATTGATTGATTCAAAATACAATGAACGCCGTGCGGAATGTGAAACAGCTGTTTCAGAATTGCAAGCTAAACTAGACATCCAAACCTTGGGTGAATTGGATGTCTGGGATTTTGATACCTATAGCTACTTGATCAAGGATGAAAATCGCATCAAACGAGCTCGCCATGCGGTACTTGAAAACCAACGGACCCTCCAAGCTCGCAAGGCTCTGGAAGAAGGAGACTTGGAAGCCTTTGGACGATTCATGAATGCTTCCCACGTATCCTTAGAACACGATTATGAGGTAACTGGACTTGAATTGGATACCTTGGTGCATACAGCCTGGGAACAAGAAGGAGTGCTTGGTGCTCGTATGACGGGAGCAGGCTTTGGTGGTTGCGCCATCGCCCTTGTTAACAAAGATAAGGTTGAGGCTTTTGAAGAAGCTGTCGGCAAACGCTATGAGGAAATCGTTGGCTATGCGCCAAGTTTCTACATTGCAGAGGTTGCGGCAGGGACACGGGTGCTTGATTAAAAAGGAGATAGGATGACAGAACTGGTATTAGATGCATTTGTCACAGCCGTCATTGTGGCAAGTGACTATGAAGAGATGGATCGGATTTATCTAAAAAACCGCGTTATGAGTCGCATTGGAGAAGAAGGGCTAGACGTCCCAGCTCATCGGGCCGACTTGATCTCACTCAAAGATCAGCTGCTGGAAATCGCTGTTGCGAATGGTAAGATCCAAGATAGCATGGCCGCAAAGGACAGCTTGGGAGCGGAGTTGATGGATTGGATCACCCCTAGTCCTAGTCAGGTCAATCATCGTTTCCAGGAGACCTATCGTCAGTCCAAGGAAGACGCGATTGCAGATTTCTATGCCCTCTCCAAGCGCAATGATTACATTAAGGTCAAGGCGATTGCGCAAAATATCGCTTTTGAGGCAGAAACTCCCTATGGCTCCCTTGAAATCACCATCAATCTGTCAAAACCTGAAAAAGATCCTAAAGACATCGCAGCGGCGAAGCTGGCTAAAGCTAGTCATTATCCAGCCTGCCAACTGTGTTTTGAAAATGAAGGCTATCAAGGTCGCCTAGACCATCCTGCCCGTGCCAATCATCGGATCATCCGCTTTGACATGGACGGTCATGACTGGGGCTTTCAATATTCCCCTTATGCCTACTTCAATGAACACTGCATTTTCCTCGATAGCCAGCATGTTCCTATGGCCATTAGCCGCAAGACCTTTGAGCGACTCTTGACCATAGTAGAGACTTTTCCAGGCTATTTTGCAGGCTCCAATGCAGATCTACCCATTGTAGGAGGATCCATCCTAACTCATGACCATTATCAAGGCGGACGCCACACCTTCCCTATGGAGCTGGCAGAACTTGACCAAACCTTTACCATTCCTGGCTTCGAAGGGGTTCAAGTGGGCATCGTTCGTTGGCCAATGTCAGTCTTGCGTCTGCAGTCAGATAACAAGGAAGAGCTGATTAACTTGGCAGATCATATTTTAGCAAGCTGGCGAGGTTACTCGGATCCAGCTGTGCAAGTCTTAGCGGCATCCGACGGTCAGCCCCACCATACCATTACCCCCATTGCACGGATCCGTGATGGGCATTATGAACTGGACTTGGTGCTCCGTGACAACCAAACCTCACCAGAGCATCAAGATGGCATTTACCACCCGCATGCGGATGTGCAACACATCAAAAAAGAAAACATCGGCCTAATCGAAGTCATGGGCTTGGCGATTTTACCTCCTCGTCTCAAAGAAGAGCTCAAGCAGGTTCAAGACTATCTACTTGGACGTGAAAGCAGTGTGGCTAGTTACCACCAGGACTGGGCTGCTGACTTGAAAGTCACTCACCCATCCATCACAGAAGAAGCAGAAGCAAAAGCTATTGTTCGTGAATCAGTTGGTCAAATCTTTGCGCGCGTGCTCGAAGATGCCGGTGTCTACAAGCGAACAGCAGAAGGTCAAGCAGCCTTTAGACGCTTTGTCGCGACACTTTAAGTGTGGAGAAGAGGCAGAAATTTGGTACAATAAGAGAGAAGATAAAGAAGCGAAAGGAAAACAAATGGCAATACTCGTACTCGGAGGAGCTGGCTACATTGGTTCCCACATGGTAGACCGCTTGGTCAATGAAGGACAGGAAAAAGTCGTGGTGGTCGATAGCCTGGTCACAGGACACCGTGCAGCGGTGCATCCAGATGCCGTCTTTTACCAAGGAGACCTAGCGGATCAAGACTTCATGCGCAGGATTTTTAAGGAACATGCAGATATTGATGCGGTCATCCACTTTGCGGCCTACTCACTGGTCGCTGAGTCTATGGCAGATCCATTGAAATATTTTGACAACAATACAGCTGGCATGGTCAAACTCTTGGAAGTCATGCATGAATGTGGGGTGCACTACATCGTCTTTTCTTCAACCGCTGCCACCTACGGTATTCCAGAAGAGATTCCGATTCTTGAAACCACTCCACAAAAACCGATCAATCCTTATGGCGAAAGCAAGCTCATGATGGAAACTATTATGCGCTGGGCTGATCAAGCCTACGGCATCAAGTATGTGCCTCTTCGTTACTTTAATGTGGCGGGTGCTAAGCCTGACGGCTCGATTGGCGAAGACCATGGACCAGAGACCCACCTCTTGCCAATCGTCTTACAAGTAGCCCAAGGCAAACGCGAAAAGATCTCTATTTTTGGAGATGACTACAAGACACCAGATGGGACCAATGTTCGGGACTATGTTCATCCATTTGACTTGGCAGATGCCCATCTGCTTGCGGTGGAGTATCTCAGAAAAGGGAATGAATCGACTGCCTTTAATCTGGGCTCATCGACTGGATTCTCTAATCTTCAAATCGTTGAAGCAGCCCGCAAGGTGACGGGACATCCGATCCCACTTGAGATTGCAGATCGCAGACCAGGAGATCCAGATACCTTGATCGCATCCTCTGAGAAAGCGCGTGCTATCCTCGGATGGCAACCAAAATTTGATAATATCGAAACCATCATCCAAACAGCCTGGGCATGGCATTCCAGCCACCCAGATGGCTACAATGATCGATAAGGTGGGACTGCGAACATCATTTTTGAGGGTTTTCTTATACATCTATATCTACAGTTGATCTTGTTAAATGACTGGTTTCAGACGTTAGTCATTTTCTTAAACATCATAAAATAGTGAGGGATTCAAAATGAATAAAACTGTAAAAAATCTGACTATCCTGTTAACAGCTAGTCTCCTACTAGTTGGTTGCGGACCAAAAGAGGAACCAAAATCTACCGTTCAAACGTCCACTAAAGCTACGACAAAAGCGACAACTGAATCATCAACTAAAGCAAAGACCAAAGATTCATCAACTGATGAAGTTAAAAAAGAAGACTCAAGAGCAGGTGCCCAAAAAACTGTTCTTGAAGCGAGTGATGAAGCAGGTAAGTCAACCGTCACCTTGTATTACAAGGGAGATACTTTATTAGTACAAGAAAAGGTTGATGATTATAATATTTCAAAAATGGGTGGAGACAACCCTCTTGAAGAAATGAAAGAAGCCGTTGCCATAAGCCAAGAAAAATTCAAAGATCTGATGGGAAACGGATTTGAACTGACATCAGAATACAAAGACGGTATCTTCTATATCTACAATACAATTGATTACACGAAAATCGATTTGCAAAAGCTAAAAGAAATCGTACCAGGCTTTAATCCTCTAAATGACAGTACAGTTAGTTATTCTGTGACGAAAGAAAGTCTCATTAACAGTGGTATGGTCGAAAAATAATGTTTTGATATTCTAATCGGTCAGATTTTTCGCTTTGCTAAGGCTAGTGATGACCAAATCGTGAACAAGGATTATGTCTTCCAAGCAATAATGAAGTGGTCGCCTTGATCAAGTAGCATCTTGAAATCCAGGACAATCCAGGTTGGCGAGAGCAAAAGAACCCAAATTAAATCAAATAAAATAAGAAGGTTTTACACAAATCATCAGGTGTAGCCTTCTTTTTTGGTATAATATAAAGAGAAAAGTATAAATATCAAGGATGACACAGAAGGAGAAGCTTATGAAACGAAAAGAGAAGTTAGGAGCCTTTATTCTCTTACTAGCAGGACTTATTACGGTTGGTTGTAGCAAACGAACTCCTCGACATTCTAGTCAGTTGAATAACAGCTCGGAAACATCGTCTATATCATCTTCCGGTAAAAAAGTTACTAAAAAAGAGGTGAAAAAGGATTACAAGAAGTTGTACCAGCCTGTATTTGAGGATTATCAAAAGATTTTGACCTCGCCAAAGGATACAGCAAGCATCGCAAGTCTCTATCAAAATTTACAAGCAACTGAGCGTCCAATCAATAGTTGGGCAATTGAAAATGCGGTCAACCAAGCAGATGAAATGCGTTATGCCTTTGCAGATTTAAATAACGATGGGATAGAGGAACTTCTGATTGCGGACCTAAATGTGAGTGGCAAATATTTCTTAACCGGCCTATATTATTTGAAAGCCGAGAAACCAGTCCTTTTAGCTGAAGGATTTACTGCTGGTCATGGTGGAGCAAGAAATGCTGCGCTTGTCTATAAAGGAGGAGAGGTTCTGGAGCTTAGCTGGTCCTCAGGTACGGGTCAAGGTTATGGAACTCTTTATCAGCTTAATGCTAAGCAAGAGCAAGCGACTATCCTCCAAGAAAAAGAGATTCAAATACAAGCAAATGATATTGCTGCTGATTTTGGAAAAAATGCATCCGATCAAATTGATTTAAGGGGATTTGATTGGCAGGAATTTGAGGTTGCTACCAGTTCGATGAGTGCTCCAACGGCTACCAAAGCTCCTTGGAATGCTAACAAATCGGCGAAACTTGAAGCTTTTATAAAGGACTGGGGGGGAAGACTTGGTCAACCCAATTACCAAAAGGGGATCGCAGGAGGAGATGTCGGTGCTGACCACCTCTACACACTTAGGGATGATGGACCAAGTGAGAAAATGAATGCTGAGTACTCGGATACAGGTCTAGGAAATGCCCAGTACCGAATAGTAGAGCGTTATAGCAATTGGAATAAATATCCGGATGTTCATAGTTACTTTTTTGCGATAACCAATACGGGAGAAGCGATTGTCTTTCATTCACCGACGACTAATGGTGGAACCATGTACTTAAAACCAACAGAAAATACAGAAATCCAAGCGGAGTTTAAACGTTTGGTAGAAGAAGAATAGTCCATCATAATGGAGAGTTTGGCCTTAGCCAAGCTCTTTTTCTTATATATGATTTCAAATCAAAATCGTTGACAGATGTAATTTCTAGCATTACAATGTTATAATAATGATTACACTCTTATAAAAAGTGAGATAAGGATCTTAGCTTTTAAGAAGATGGTGAGGAAGAACATGATTGAATATAAACATGTAGCCTTGCGCTACACGGATAAGGACATTTTAAAAGATGTCAATCTCCGCATTGAAAATGGAGAATTCATGGTGTTAGTGGGTCCTTCAGGGTCTGGAAAGACCACCATGCTCAAGATGATCAATCGTCTTTTGGAGCCGACTGATGGCAATATATACATGGATGGAAAACGGATCAAGGACTATGATGAACGGGAGTTACGTCTTTCTACTGGTTATGTTTTGCAGGCCATTGCTCTCTTTCCAAATCTAACGGTTGCGGAAAATATAGCTCTGATTCCTGAGATGAAGGGCTGGACAAAAGAACAAATCGCCTCTAAAGCCGAAGAACTCTTGGACAAGGTGGGCCTGCCTGCTGCAGACTATGCCTATCGGTTACCAAGCGAATTATCTGGTGGCGAGCAACAACGGATAGGCATTGTGCGGGCCATCATTGCAGAGCCTAAAATCTTACTGATGGATGAGCCTTTCTCTGCTCTCGATGCTATTTCCCGTAAGCAGTTGCAGGCTCTTACCAAAGAATTGCACAAAGAATTTGGTATGACAACTATCTTCGTAACACATGATACAGACGAAGCCTTGAAATTAGGCGATCGGATTGCGGTGCTACAAGAAGGAGAGATTGTGCAGGTGGCGGATTCTGAAACCATCCTAGCCCAGCCAGCCAATGACTTTGTTGCGGATTTATTTGGAGGTGCTCACCATGTCTAAACTACTTGCAACCTTTCAAGAACGCTTTGGAGACTGGCTCACTGCACTGGGGCAACATTTGCAACTGTCATTACTGACCTTACTCCTTGCGATTTTTCTGGCGGTCCCTCTGGCTATTTATTTAAGTACACGCAAGAGAGCCAGCAACTGGGTTTTACAGGTAGCTGGCATCTTCCAGACCATTCCTTCCATGGCTCTTTTGGGGCTCTTCATTCCCATCATGGGGATTGGGACACTTCCTGCCTTGACAGCTCTCGTCATCTATGCCATTTTCCCCATCCTTCAAAATACCATCACCGGTTTACAAGGGATTGATCCAAGCCTTGAAGAAGCGGGAATCGCCTTTGGGATGACCAAGTTGGAGCGACTCAAGAAGTTTGAGATTCCCTTGGCCATGCCCGTCATCATGTCAGGGATTCGGACAGCAGCTGTGATGATTATCGGGACGGCTACCCTAGCTGCCTTGATTGGAGCAGGGGGACTCGGTTCCTTTATCCTTCTAGGGATTGACCGCAATAATGCCAGTCTGATTTTGATCGGTGCCCTGTCTTCTGCCTTCTTAGCCATCGCCTTTAACCTTCTTCTCAAATGGATGGAAAAGGCCAAATTGCGGACCATCTTTGCAGCCTTTTCTATCATGGTACTCGGATTGGGAGTTTCTTATACGCCAAGTCTTCTTCCCAAACCGGAAAAAGAAAATCTGGTCATCGCTGGAAAGTTGGGTCCTGAACCGGAAATTCTAGCCAATATGTACAAGATTTTGATCGAAGAAAAGACAGACATGACAGTGACCGTCAAACCGAATTTTGGCAAAACCACTTTCCTCTATGAAGCTCTGAAAAAAGGGGATATTGCAATCTATCCAGAGTTTACAGGGACCGTGACCGAAAGTCTCCTCAAGCCGACGCCGCAAGTCAACCATGATCCAGAAGCAGTCTATCAAGCAGCCCGAGATGGGATCAAGAAACAAGACAACCTGGCCTTGCTCAAACCCATGGCTTATCAGAATACCTATGCTGTTGCAGTCCCTAAGAAAATTTCCCAAGAGTATGGCCTCAAGACCATTTCAGATTTGAAAAAGGTGGAAGGACAACTCAAGGCAGGATTTACCTTGGAGTTTAATGACCGAGAGGATGGGAACAAGGGCTTGCAGAAAGTTTACGGACTCCATCTACAAGTCTCCACCATGGAGCCAGCCCTTCGCTACCAGGCTATCCAGTCTGGTGATATCCAGATCACAGATGCCTACTCAACGGATGCCGAGCTTGCTCGCTATGACCTGGTGGTCCTCCAAGATGACAAGCAACTCTTCCCGCCATATCAAGGGGCTCCCCTCATGAAAGAAGCTCTTCTTAAGAAACATCCAGAATTGGAAGGAATTCTCAACCAGTTAGCTGGTAAAATCACAGCAGAGCAAATGAGCCAGATGAACTACCAAGTCGGAGTAGAAGGCAGGTCAGCTAATCAAGTGGCGCGTGACTTTTTGACTCAGGAAGGGATGATTGAGAAATAATGTCACTTAAACTAGAAATATAAGTCACGTTATTTAAGTTACTTTCTAATTTTATCTCCATGAACCGGATCAATTTAGTTGTTGAAGGTTAGCAAGAAGGACTAGAATTAATGATTTATAAACCACTAGAGGTTGGGCATGTTGCCCACCTCTTTTTGTGATATACTAGAGTAGTTTTTGAGACTTGTAGGGGCAATATCCTCTAGCCTTGAGGAGCTTTTTTTTAATTCCCGAACGTTTTCAAGAAAAATTCAGAAAATTCTTGACTTCTGATGAAATCGGTGTATGATTAATTGTGAACTGTTGAACAAGTGCTTTTAAGGAGAAGATCCGATGTCGACTAAGGTGATTCTGCTAAAATGATGGCAGTTCAAGCATAAAAATCTATAGAGCGTTGCGTCCGAAAGTCTAAACAGACACGGCTCTTTAAAAACAAAAGGAGAAGATTATGAAAACAGAACCGATTCATCGTACCAGTATGTGGAAATTTAAGTTAAGTGCTGCCACCATGACTTTGATTCCCGCTGCCGTGGGGATTAACTATGTTGCTAAAGCCTTGGCGGAGGGGTTAAAGTTGCCCGTTTGGCTGGGGTCTTTGGGAACCTTTCTTGCCAGCATGTTGGCTGGGCCGGTTGCCGGTGCCATCAGTGGTTTCATCAACAACGTGATCTATGGGCTGACCTTATCGCCAATTTCAACCGTGTATGCGATTACCAGCATCGGAATTGGGATTGCTGTCGGAGTTTTGCACGCCAATGGGTGGTTCTCGTCAGCGCGACGAGTATTTGTTTCTGCTATTATTATTGCCATCGTTTCAGCTGTCATTTCAACGCCACTTAACGTCATCTTTTGGGGTGGTCAGACCGGTATCGCTTGGGGTGACTCATTGTTTGCGGTAATGGTCGCCAATCATGCACCAGTGTGGCTGGCCTCATTTACCGATGAGTTTGTCTTGGATATTTTGGATAAAGTCTGCGTGGCCTACCTGGCATTCTTCATCTATCGCCAGCTGCCGAAGCGGATGGTGCACTTCTTTAGCGGTGATAAATGATGACTGATCAAACATTGATTTCTGGAGCGCCACGGGTCAAGCTCAAGTGGTACCAGGTGATCGATCCGATTACTAAGCTCTTGTTCATCTTGGACATGACGTTGTTGAGCTTTGCCAGTATGAATTTATTACTTCAGGCCGGATTAATTCTTGTCGCAACACTGCTATTGTTATTTTCCAAATTGAGTTCTACCATCTTTAAGGCGCTGGGATTCAGTCTGTTTTTGATTTGCACCATGCTGATCATCCAAGGGTTATTTTACAGTCGGAATCAAACTGTGCTGTTTTCTGTGCTTGGGGTGTCGTTCTACAAAGAAGGCCTGATTTACGCCACCACTCTGGGTTGTCGAGTATTGGTGATTATTTTGACCAGTGGCTTTTTTATGGTGACCACGAGTATTTCAGAAAACGCGGCCTATTTGGAACTGTCCGGATTGTCTTATAAAACCGTCTACGTTCTGATGTCGGTGTGTTATATTTTGCCGGAAATGATGCGCAATATGCGGAAAATCCAGCAGGCACAAAAAGTTCGCGGAACCAATCCGCAAAAAACGTTGATTCAGAAATTAAAGTCAGTCCTGCCGGTTCTAATTCCATTGGTGATTAAGACCTTGGATCAATCGATGACGCGGTCGATTTCTCTCCAACTGAGAGGTTTTGATAATCTCAACCGGACTGTCAGAACCTCCCAGCGCGTGTATCGCCTGTCGCGGATGCTGCACATTGGTCTGACTGGATTGGCAATTTTATTGATTGGGTGGAAGATATGGACGAAGATAAACGGATTGTAATTGAAAATTTGACCACCCGTTATCCGGGTACTGAGCAACCACAACTGCGTCAGATTAACGCGGAGGTTCATACCGGCCAGGTGGTTGGGATTATCGGGAATAGCCACTCCGGCAAATCGACTTTGTGCCGTGTGCTGGCAGGGGTCATTCCCAAAATTGTGTCTGCTGAGATTGAGGGCGACTGGCACATGTTTGGCCAGCGAGTGTCCGACAATTGGCCCGTTTATAATGCCATGAATGGAGTTGTACTGCAAAATCCAGCTGGCCAACTAAGCGGATTGGCAGACACGGTTGCCGATGAAATAGCCTTTGACTTGATTAATCAGGGAATGGCTGAAGGACTGATTCAAAAACGGGTTGAAGAAGTTGCCACGCAAATGGAGCTGATTGAACAGCTGAATTTGCGTCCCGAGAGCCTTTCCGGTGGTCAGATCCAGCGGTTGGCAATTGCCATGGCGATTGTGGCTAATCCGGCTGTTTTGATTATGGATGATCCGACCAGTCAGATGGATCCCCTTGGCCGCCGGCAATTTTTCCAATGGCTGGCCCAAGTCAAAGAGACGACTGTCTTCATTGTCACCAGTGAAATTGACGATTTGTGCGAAGTCGCCGACGTTGTGTGGGTGCTGCACGAGGGTCAAATGGTAGCCCAGGGCAGGCCGGGTGAGGTGTTTAATCATTTGGCAGCTGACTGGCAGATTCCAGCCCCGACAATCCAGCAACTTGCTCAAAAAATGGATTGGCACATGGCTGATGGCCGGTATCCGGTGAATTACGCTGATCTGAAGGAGGTTCGTTATGTCCACAATTGAACTGAGCCACCTGACGTTCACTTATCCGGAACGGTCCTTTAGCTTGGATGTTGAAGACAAACGCTTCGCCGATCCGATGGTGGCGATTGTCGGCCAAAATGGTGCCGGCAAATCAACGCTCTTCAAATTGTTGACGGGCTTGCTGACACCACAAACCGGTGTGATTAAGATCGATGGAGAAAATTTTAATGATCTTAAACCAGTCGAAAAGTTACTGAAGGTTGGGATTACTTTTCAGAATCCTGACGATCAGCTTTTCAACCCGACCGTTCAACGAGAGGTGGAGTGGAGTGTCGCGCAGGTCATGGATGACCACGACACGATTACGAGGCGGGCTTTAGCGGCTCTAAAAAGAGTTGGCTTGGATGATAAAACAGCTGAAAGTCCATATGACCTGTCATTGTCGGAACGCAAGCTGTTGAGCATTGCCACAGTTTTGGCAGTGGATCCGGCGATTTATTTATTTGATGAGCCGATGATGTCGCTTGATTGGGAAAGCCGGCGCAAGTTGACCGCAATTTTCCATCAGTTGGCTGATTCGGGCCACCAAGTTGTGACCATCACCCATGACATGGATTGGGTTGCCGCCGAGTTTGAGTCGGTGTATGTTATGGAACACGGGAAGTTTGGCTTCGCCGGCAGTCCACGGGAATTGTTCAGCGATCACGAACTTGTCCAGCGAGTGGGATTACTACCACCGCGGATTATGGACATAGCGGAGTCGCTGGGTGATTCACAGACATATTTATCGGTTAATGATTATTGCCAGAAAAATCGAGATGTATAGAAAAAGTCACCTCTGAGGGTTTTCCAGGTTGAAGGATTAACTTCAGCTTCTGGCAAGAACTCACATGGGTGACTTTTGTGTTTAATAACGTTTCATGATCATCGGGTGCTTCCTCAGATAACTCGATTTGATTTGCCAGTAACTATCTCTTTGGTTTGATCAATTCTGTCATTTATCTTGTGCTTGCCCTTCAAAAAGGCTTCTACGGTGAGGTTTTGATAACTCTCTATTTCACCATCATGCAGCCAATTGGTCTCTTGGCTTGGATCTATCAAGCCCAGTTCAAAAAAGAACAGCAGGAATTTGTTGCCCGTAAATTGGATGCGGTGGGATGGATCAAGTACTTATCAATTAGCGTGCTTTGGTGGTTAGTTTTCGGGCTTATTTATCAGTCAATTGGGGCCAATCGTCCGTATCGAGATTCCATCACGGATGCAACAAATGGGGTCGGCCAACTCTTGATGACGGCTGTTTACCGTGAACAGTGGATTTTCTGGGCAGCGACCAACGTTTTCTCTATCTACCTTTGGTGGGGAGAGAGCCTTCAAATTCAAGGGAAATACTTCATTTACTTAATCAACAGTCTAGTTGGTTGGTACCAATGGACGAAGGCGGCCAAGAAAGCTTAATAACCATTTGAATCCATTTATCAAGAGGACCGAGAAGGTCCTCTTTGTTTGAAAAATCGAGCTCTATTTGTGATATACTAGAGTAGTTTTTGAGACTTGAAAATAATGGGTTTTCTAGTTCAAATTTATAAAAAGAAAAGGAGAGAACATGGGTATCTTTCTTAAGAGTATATCAGGTATCCTCGTCATCCTAGGCATTATTTTAGTGGGCTTTGTCATCGGTGAAAAAGGTTGGTTTGATGATAAGTCACGTGGCCTGATCGCAAAACTAGTCACTCAAGTTGCTCTTCCCTGCTATATGCTCTATACCATCACGCAGCGTTTCACAGCAACTGACCTCCTAAAAATGTTGCCAGCATTGCGGTTTCCAGCCTTGTCTATGGTCATTTTGCTTGGAATAGCGACAGGAGTAGCCAGGATCTTTGCAGTGAGACAGGAGCGCCGTGGTCTCTTTATTTCTATGTTTTTTAACTCCAATACCATTTTCGTGGGGCTCCCCATTAACCAAGCCCTTTTCGGGGATGCTAGTATTCCCTATGTTTTGATCTATTACATGTGTAATACGACTTTTTTCTGGACCTTGGGGACCTACCTGATCCAACGAGATGGTGAGGGAGAAGCTCAGTTTGATCTCAAAACGAGTCTGAAAAAAGTCTTTTCTCCTCCTCTAATGGGCTTTCTCTTAGGACTAGTCATGGTGATGCTGCAGATAAAGTTGCCATCCTTTTTAGCCAGTGATTTACAGTACCTGGGAAATTTAACGACTCCCTTATCCATGATCTTTATCGGTTTGTCAGTGTCTCATATAGGCCTGAAGCAATTAGTTCTGGGAAAAGATCAGCTACTGATTCTATTAGGTCGCTTCCTGGTTGCTCCTCTCTTAATGGCGACCATTGTTTACTGGGCCCCTCTTCCAAGTTTGATGAAGCAAGTCTTTATCATCCAGTCCGCTATGCCAGTGATGACCAATGCCCCGGTCGTTGCCAACCTCTACGGAGCCGATAGTGATTACGCAGCGGTTATGGTGACAGAGACGACCCTTGCTACCATGGTGGTCATCCCTATTCTCATGGTGTTGATGGCTTGAGCATCTAAAAAAGTGAAGCAAAAGCCTTGTTTCGGATTAAAAATAAACGTCATTTTTGGCATTTGTTTTTTTATTTTATAAACTGTAGAAGGTATAGCAATTTTGGATGATGAATAGAATACTAAAAGAGCTCAAGTTTTCATTGATAAACTTGAGCTCTTTTTATAGTAAGGCTAATAAGATAGTAAGTACCAGAGCGATTCCAATCCGAATAACATGGTGGGCGGGATGGAAGTTTTCTTTGTGCTTGCCATTCCAATAGGCTCCGTAGCAAATCAACCCACAGCCAATCAGCCAAAGAGATAGTGCGATAATCGGCAAAAAGAAGTAGAGTGTGAGAGATACGGTGGCAAGGCTACTCCCAATAAGGAGAAGCCGATTTCCTAGGGTCTTTTTGCCATTTCTTAATTCTGAAAGGCTAGCCATGAAATGAAGAAGAGCAAAAGCAAGGGCTAAGAAGGCTGTAAAAATACCAAGAAGAATAAGGAGGTTCATAAGATAACCTTTCTAGTAGAATAAGGATGATTTATTTTTGTTTAATTGTCATTTCCATGATGTCTAAATAAAAGCGAACAACTTCTTGCTCGTTATAAGATTTCCCTTTTTTTAACCACCAAGTAAGGGTTTCAGTGAAGTTGGTGATGACAAAGTGCTTGAGGTAAGAGGTAGGGATAGTGGGATGCCCTTTTTTTAAGTCCTCAGCTACCATCGGAAAGACATGGGCTTCTAATTCCTTATGGAGCTGGCGGAGAAAGTAGTCATTTTTTGATAGGAGAAGACTGCTCACATGGTCCTGGTTTTTCCTGAAATGGAGAAAAATATGAGCCAAGTAATCTTCTGCTGAGACATGGGCTTCTCGTTCAAATAAATGATGGAAGAGATAGTGGCAGAGCTCGTCTAGCAAGAGTTCTTTGCTTTCATAATGACTGTAAAAGGTAGAGCGCCCAACATCTGCCAGATCAATAATATCTTGAACAGTTATCGCTTGGTAGCCTTTGCTATTCAACAGTTCTAAGAAGGATGTATAGATCGCTTTTTTTGTTTTAGCAATCCGTCGATCGGTTTGGCTCATATAGACAATTCGAACAAACTGTTCAATAACGTACACAGAGAACGGTTTGCTTCTATCCTTTCTAAATAAAGTGGGAGATAATACTAGTGAGAGAATCATTTATTCCCATTATACCATATACCATATACCAAAGGAGGTCAAAAATTGAGTTCAAAATTTGCCGTTTGGCTAGCCTTTCTCTTAAATTTTAGTTTTGCCATTATCGAATTTATCTTTGGAGGGCTCTTTGGCTCCAGTGCGATCTTAGCGGATGCTGTCCATGACTTGGGAGATGCCTTGGCTATTGGCATTTCAGCTTTTCTCGAAAGTATTTCCAATCGGGAGGAGGACAGTCGCTATTCCCTAGGTTACAAGCGTTTTAGCCTCTTAGGTGCCATCCTAACGGCAGTCATCCTTATTACAGGTTCCACTCTCGTTATTTTGGAAAATATCAGTAAATTTATCGAACCTCAACCAGTGGATCATAAGGGCATGCTTTGGTTGGGCATCATCGCCATTGCTATTAATTTAACGGCTAGCCTTATTGTCCGGAAGGGGCAGACCAAGAATGAATCCATCCTGAGCCTCCATTTCCTTGAGGACACACTAGGTTGGCTAGCTGTGATTATCGTTGCCATTATTTTGCGTTATACGGACTGGTATTTCCTTGATCCTCTCTTATCTCTTCTGATTTCTGCTTTCATCTTGTCCAAAGCCCTTCCTCGTTTTTGGAGCACCCTTAAGATTTTCCTCGATGCTGTGCCAGAAGGGGTAGAGATCAAGCAAGTTAAGAATGGCTTAGAGCAGGTGGACAATGTCGCTAGTATCAATCAGCTCAATCTCTGGACCATGGATGGATTGGAGAAAAATGCCATTGTTCATGTCTGTCTCAAGCGGATAGAAGACATGGAAGCGAGTAAAACAGCTATCCGTCACTATCTAAAGGACATTGGCTTTCATAATATTACCATTGAAGTGGATAGCGATCAAGTTAGTCATGCCTGCCATAAACGTGATATCCATGCCATAGAGAGTCCGAGCGGACATGATCACCACCACCATTAATGAAAATTGATCATTCCTTTGTTGAGAATATTTTAGAAAAAATCTATTTAATATATTGATTCAAAATTCAAATTGTGATATACTACTCGCATTTATGAAAGGATCGAGCATATGTTACAACTACAACATATTTCAAAAGTATATCATACAGGCAATCAAGAGTTTCACGCGCTGAAAGATATCTCAATGAATTTCCGCGAGAACGAGTTTGTCTCCATTCTCGGGCAATCGGGTTCTGGGAAAACCACCCTCTTAAATATCATCGGTGGACTCGACCAATACACATCGGGTGATTTACTCATCCAAGGAAAATCAACCAAGCAATTTAAAGATCGCGATTGGGATAGCTACAGAAACCACACGATTGGTTTCGTCTTCCAATCTTATAATCTGATTGGTCACCAAACGGCACTCTCAAACGTCGAGATTGCAATGACGCTCTCTGGCGTTTCTAAATCGGAACGTAAGAAGCGTGCCATCGAAGCACTTGAACGCGTTGGCCTAAAAGATCATTTATATAAGAAACCAAGCCAAATGTCTGGCGGACAAATGCAACGAATCGCGATTGCGCGTGCCCTTGTCAATAATCCTAAAGTCGTTTTAGCCGATGAGCCAACAGGAGCGCTTGATTCTGAGACTTCTGTTCAAATCATGGAGTTATTAAAAGACATCGCCAAGGAACGTCTGGTCATCATGGTGACGCATAACCCAGATTTGGCACAGACCTACTCCACTCGTATCGTACAAGTATTAGATGGAAACATCTTGAGCGACTCGAATCCTTACGAACCAACCCAAGAAACCAAACAAGGTGACATTCAGTTCACGAGGACGAAGATGAGCTTTATGACAGCTCTAGCCCTTTCGTTTAATAACTTATTGACGAAGAAAGGTCGGACATTTCTGACTGCCTTTGCTGGTTCCATCGGGATTATCGGGATTGCCCTGATCTTGGCCCTCTCAAATGGTGTGAGCGACTATGTGAAGAAGGTGCAAGAAGACACTCTCGTCTCTTTGCCACTGACGATTAGCGAGCAGAACCAGAGTAATCTGATGGCAACCTCTCCAGACTTGAGTGAAAAGCCTTATAGGGATAAAAACGAACTCGGTGTCAATACGCTTCTAACGAATCTATTGAAAAAACAAATCGGGAAAAATGACCTCGCTTCCTTCAAGACTTACTTGGATAAACACGCTTCAGAAGTCGCAACCCTTACAAAAGATATTCGTTACCAGTACAATTTACAACCCTATATTTACGCCAGTGACACCTCCAACGGTCCAAAGAGTATTCTTCCGTCTAACCTCGCGGACGAAGTCGATACGGCCAACCAAACAATTAAAGGCTATTTGCAAAACATCGACTACTGGAGCCAACTTTCAAGCGACGAGGCCATGCTTAATGCGCAATATGATGTGCTAGAAGGTCGCCTTCCGAAGGATAAATCTGAAATCGTCCTGATCGTGGATGAAGAGAACCAAATCAGTGACCTCCTCCTTTATAGCTTACGCATCAAAGACCCTAGCGAATTAAACGATCCGAAGAAACTGGATGAACTCAAATCTCAAACCTATCAGTATAGGGATTTCATTGGAAAAACTTTCAAAGCTGTTGTCAACACGAACCGCTTCGTCAAAGAAAACAACCAATGGATGAATAAAATTGACGACGAAGCCTATATGAAGACGCAAATCGAGAATGGCCTCGAGCTTAAAATTGTCGGCGTTCTTCGTCAAAAAGAAGGAACCAGTTCTGGGGTGAACTCTCCTTCTGGTGGGGTGGCTTATACAAGCGCCCTTATCGATTACACTTCTGAACAAATTCAAAATAGTGACATCGTAAAAGAGCAAGAAGCTAACCCAACTATCAATGTATTTACTGGAAAAGAATTTGCCAAAGATCCAAAACCATTCAATTCGGCTGATTTAACCGAAGAAGAAAAAATCCAGTTGGTCAAATTGACGCCTGAACAACAAGCGCAATACATCCAACAATACAACGAAAACTCGGCTGCCACTTACGAGGAAAACCTCGCGAAATTGGGTGTCATCGACAAATCCAAACCGGCTGCCATCGAGTTCTACACCTCTTCCTTCCAACAAAAACAAGAGTTGAAGGACTTCATCAACACCTATAACACGGCGAAAAAAGACGCCGGCGAAGACGACAAAGTGCTCGCCTACTCCGACGATATTCAAACCATCATGTCCTCCATTACGACAATGGTGGGCGTGATTACAACCGTACTCGTTGGTTTCGTAGCCATCTCGCTCATCGTATCATCGATTATGATTGCGATTATCACCTACATCTCGGTTCTCGAACGTACAAAAGAAATCGGAATCCTACGTGCAATGGGGGCTTCGAAGAAAGACATCCGTCGCATCTTCACGGCAGAAACAGCCATCGAAGGATTTATCTCCGGAGTGCTCGGTATCGCCATTACACTCCTTGCAACACTTCCAATCAATGCCGTCGTTGCGAAAATGACCAACGTGGAGAACGTGGCGCAGTTACCATGGGAAGCAGCGCTCATCCTCATCGGTATCTCGATTGTATTAACGATGTTGGCAGGTCTCATCCCTTCACGCATCGCCGCAAAGAAAGACCCAGTGGAATCTTTACGTAGCGAATAAAAGCTGTAAACAATAAAGTGGATAGAAGAATGTTTCTTTATCCACTTTTTCTATTGTGTAGAAATTCTTAGAAAGAGATTCAAATCTTCTCTCCTTACATGAAAGATGGTCATTTCAAATAGATGTTGTTTTCAAAGAATAATACAGTATCGGATTGGACATAAAAAGATATTTGTTCCACTTTCTTTGAATGATTTCTTTTAATAGCTTGTGTATTTACCTAGAAAATTAGTTTCTTCTTCCAAATGATTTATAAAAGAGTTCCCTAAAGTAAGCCTTTTCATGATAAAATAGAACAAATGTAGAACAAGGAGTAATTATGAGTAAAAGAGCTGTGTTGATGATGACTTTTGGTTCACCAGAAGAGATTACCTATGAAGGAGTAGCGGAATTTTTCACAAATATACGCCGTGGGGTTCGTCCTGAACCACATGAAATTCAGACTTTATATGACAATTACGTCCGAATCGGTGGAACCCCACTCCAAAGGATAACTAGAGAAGAAGTGGACATGGTTGCTACTGCTCTTGGAAATCAAGCGTCGGTTTACTTTGCCAACAAATTTTCCCGCCCTTTCATCACAGATGTGATCAAAGAAATGGAGAATGACGGAATTGAAGAATGTTTGTGCTTGATTTTAGAGCCTCATTATTCTTACTATTCTGTCATGGGGTATGAGAAATTTTTAGAAAGTGAGCAGATTAGGTTTCAAATTATCAAGGACTGGTACCGCGAACCTGACCTACTCCACTATTGGGCTGATGAGATCCAAAAGATTTTAGATAAGATTGGAGATGACAGCTTTAGGGTGATTTTTTCAGCCCACAGTGTCCCAGTTTTGGCAATAGATTTCGGTGACCCCTATATCGACCAGATTTATGACAATAGTCGCTTGATTGCGGAGATTTTAGGGCTAAAGGAAGAACAGTACACTAATACATGGCAGAGTGAGAGTGATATAGGTATTCCTTGGATTAAACCTGATGTCTTAGAATACCTTCATGATGAGAAGGAACACCCGAACCACTATATTTTTGTTCCGATTGCCTTTATTAGTGAGCATATTGAAGTTCTTTTTGATAATGATGTGGAGTGTAAGGAGCTATGCCAGGAGATCGGAGTGGCTTATCACCGACCTCCTATGCCAAATAGCGATTCACGACTGATTAAAGCCCTTTTGTCAACTATTCAGTCTCATATAGATGGTGACTATAGTGACTATCAACCTCAGCTAGAGACTTTTGATGAGTTGGAAGCTTCTTCAAGTACAGGTCAGATTTTGGAAGCAGAAAAAGATATTCAAATGCCCGATTTTGTCAGAAAATTGATTGATAAGAGAGGCCGCGAAAATGTCAAAATGCCCTATCTGATTAAGAAAATGCTAGAAAAGAAGTATGGGAAAAAATATGATTAAATGATGGAGTTTTAAATCAGGAAGTGGGCTAAAGCTCGATAAAAAGTGTATACTATAGGTAAGTAAGCAATAGAAAGTAGGTTGTTCCTATGAAGAAAACAGTCTATACAAAAGCTGGGCAAGTGGGCCTTGTAGAAGTGGAGCGTCCACACATAGAAGCACCAGATGATGTCATTCTCCGCCTCGTTCGCACCTGTGTCTGTGGATCCGATCTCTGGAGCTACCGCAATCCAGATATTGAAGCGGGTCATCAAAATAGTGGCCACGAAGCCATTGGGATTGTGGAAGAAATCGGTGAGGCCATTACTACGGTCAAACCAGGAGACTTTGTCATCGCCCCTTTCACTCATGGTTGTGGGGAGTGTGATGCCTGTCGTGCTGGCTATGATGGGACCTGTGACCGACATATTGGCAGCAACTGGTCTGACGGGGTGCAAGCGGAGTACATGCGCTTCGAGTATGCTAACTGGGCTCTTGTCAAAATCCCTGGTCAACCATCTGATTATACAGAAGCCATGCTCAAATCCTTCTTGACGCTGGCAGATGTCATGCCGACAGGCTACCATGCGGCGCGTGTGGCTGATGTGCAAAAAGGTGACAAGGTAGTTGTTATTGGTGACGGTGCTGTTGGTCAATGTGCTGTGATTGCAGCTAAGATGCGGGGAGCATCGCAAATTGTCCTCATGAGTCGGCATGAGGACCGTCAACAATTGGCTCTGGAATTTGGAGCGACAGCCGTTGTTGCGGAGCGCGGGGAAGACGGGATTGCCAAGGTCCGTGAAATCCTTGGAGGAGGAGCAGATGCCGCTCTTGAATGTGTCGGTACAGCGGCAGCAGTCGACCAAGCCCTTGGGGTTCTTCACAATGGAGGGCGCTTAGGTTTTGTCGGTGTGCCTCACTACAATAACCGTGCTCTTGGATCCACCTTTGCCCAAAACATTTCTGTTGCAGGTGGAGCAGCTTCCGTAACAACTTATGACAAACAGTTCTTGCTGAAAGCAGTGCTTGACGGAGATATCAATCCAGGACGCGTCTTCACCCATAGCTATAGCTTGGACGAGATTGATCAAGCCTATAAAGACATGGATGAACGCAAGACCATCAAGGCTATGATTGTCATTGACTAACAAAAAAATTCTAGTAGAGGATGTCTACTAGAATTTTTTTTAATCTTGAAATAAATGCTTATTTCAAATTCGACATCACTTGTTTCTTGGTGAAGGTGCGCTCTTGTTTGTTGTCTAGTGCCTTGATGCGAAGATCACTTTTTCATTTTAAACTGACTCATAAGGGAATTCGTCCTTTTCGCTATCTCTTCTTGACACCGGCTAGATAGACTTATATAATGTTACAAACAAAGATTGGAGGTAGCTGATGATCCATAAACATGAAATTCCTATTTTAGAGTTTGATGACAACCCACAGGCAGTCATTATGCCGACTCATGAGGGGTTAGACCTGCATTTACCTGATAAATGCGTTTATGCTTTCTTAGAGGATGAGATTGACCGCTTTGCCAAAGCTGCTGGAGCCAAACAAGTAGCTAGCTTTGTCTCAGCTACCAAGACCTATCCGGTTTATGTCATGGAGCACCAAGGAGAGGAAATCTGCTTAGCCCAAGCGCCAGTTGGATCTGCACCAGCAGCTCAATTCATGGATTGGTTAATTGGCTATGGGGTGAAGAAGATGATTTCGGCAGGTAGCTGTGGCGTCTTGGTAGACATGGAAGAAAATGCCTTTTTAATCCCAACAAAAGCCTTGCGAGATGAGGGAGCTAGTTACCATTATGTGGCGCCATCTCGTTATATGGAAGTGGACAGTCGTGCATTGACCGCCATTGAAACTGTCTTAAAAGGAAAAGAAATTCCCTATCAAGAGGTCATGACCTGGTCGACGGATGGCTTTTATCGAGAAACGCCTGACAAGGTGGCCTATCGCATTGAAGAAGGGTGTAGTGTGGTGGAGATGGAGTGCGCCTCACTGGCAGCAGTAGCCCAGCTTCGTGATGCGGTTTGGGGCTTGCTCCTATTTACCGCAGATTCTCTTGCAGACCTGGAAAATTATGACCAGCGTGACTGGGGATCTGAAGCATTCGATAAAGCCTTAGAATTGTGCCTAGAAATGGTTCTTCACTTGTAGGTCTATTCTCTTTTTATGGTACAATGAAGCTATGTTAGTCAAATTATTATTTAAACAATGGCAGTCCAAGATGAAAAGTCTGTCTCCAGCAAGGAGGATCTTTTTCAGCTTTTTCTTGGTTATCTTAATTGGCTCCCTCTTATTGAGTCTGCCTTTTGTCCAGCAAGCAAGCTCAAAAGCAGGCTATGTCGACCACCTTTTTACAGCGGTCTCCATGGTCTGTGTGACAGGGCTCTTTACCCAGTCAGTAGCCTCGACCTACAATGCTTGGGGGCAGTTGATCTGTATGCTCTTGATTCAGATCGGTGGCCTGGGGATCTTGACCTTTATCGGTCTCTTCTTTATGGAAAGTCGTCAAAAGCTCAGCTACAAGGACCGACAGACCATTCGGGACAGCTTTAGCTTTAGCAATAACCAGAGCTTGGCCCGTTTTGTCCGTTCTATTTTCATTACCACCTTTACCATCGAAGGACTGGGGGCCTTGCTCCTCATGATTCGCTTCATTCCTCGCTTTGGTTGGGGCCATGGAATCTTTAACTCTATCTTTGTCGCGGTTTCCGCTTTCTGTAATGCGGGCTTTGATAATTTTGGAGGCGATAGTATGATGAGCTTCCAGACCGATTGGTTGGTCAATCTGACCTTGTCTGCCCTTATTATTACTGGGGGCTTGGGCTTCATGGTCTGGTTTGACCTAGCCACCAAGGCCCGCAATCAATCAGGACGGCGAACTCTTCGCTTCCATACCAAGGTGGTTCTCTGGTTAACAGCTGCGATCCTTCTCTTTGGGACAGTAACCAGTCTCTTGACCGAGTTTGATAATCCGGCAACCATTGGGGCCCTCCCCTTGGGAGAGAAAATTTTAGTCAGCTTTTTCCAAACCGTCAGCATGCGGACAGCTGGTTTTGCTTCCTTAGATTATACAGCAGTCCGACCAGTGACGCTCTTCGTCTATCTCTTGCAGATGTTTTTAGGTGGAGCACCAGGCGGGACAGCAGGGGGCATGAAGATCACCACCTTCCTGGTCCTCTTGCTCCTGGCTCGGAAGGAACTATTGGGGCTACCACATACCAATTTAGGAAAACGTACGATTTCACCAGACATTGTTCAACGTTCCTTTGGGACGGCGGTGATTTTCCAGTTGACCTTCTTAGTGGGTCTATTAGGAATCTGTTTAGTGACGCCGGATGGCCAACGCTTTATTTATTTGGTCTTTGAGGTGGTATCCGCTCTAGCGACAGTGGGAGTGACAGCTAATGTAACCTCGACCTTAAATGGAGCGGGACTAGCCATTATTATGGTCCTCATGTTTATCGGACGGATTGGTCCTTTGACCCTCATGGTTAGCTTGAACAATTACCAAGCCGAGAAAGCAGATACCTTGCAGTATGCCAAGGCAGACATCATTATCGGATAGGAGAAACTCATGGCGAATCGAACCATTGGAATTCTGGGACTAGGAATTTTTGGACAGAGTGTCCTGAAAACTCTGCAGGACCAGGATGTGGATATTATTGCAATTGATGATCACGAAGATGTGATTAATCAGTATGAATCCATGATTACAACTGGAATTGTTGGAGATATTACGGAGTTGGACCTCTTGGATGCAGCAGATATTGGGAACTGTGATACGGTCGTTATCGCGACGGGAGAAAACCTGGAGTCCAGTGTACTGGCTGTCATGCACTGTAAGGCACTTGGCGTCGAAAACGTCATTGCCAAGGTCAAAAATGAAGTGACCAAGGAAGTCCTTGAGAAGATTGGGGCTGATTTGGTCATCCTACCAGAGGTAGAAGCGGGGATGTCCCTAGCTAAGATGATCCTTTTCCAACACGGGATTGAAGTCTTCCAGTTGGATGAAGCAGTGCTGGTGGTCGAGTTTACAGTTCCAGCTAGCTGGGTAGGAAAAAGCATCCGAGACTTGGAAATCAGAGACCAATATCAACTCAATATTATTGGCTATCGAGATGCGGAAGACCAGCCTTTGCGAAGTCAGATCAGTCCCGACTTTATCTGGCCAGAAGGCGTGCGCGTGATGGCAGTGACCGATAATCAGTATCTGGATAGAATCCAGGCCCTCTTAGAGGAATCGAACTAAGAGAGAGTGGGACAGAAATCGGTAACTCGTTAGAATTCGATTTCGTCGTCTCACCTCCGCACAGCTTCAACAGTCTGGGAGACTGTTGAAGGTTGCAGATAAAGGAAACTTTGTTTCCCTCATTAGGTAATATTTGGAGCTTAAAAAGCGAACAAAGATACCAAGCAACCACTGCGTCTTGCTCGACAATCCAAAGACAATTGAGAGGCTGGGACAAAAGTCCTAGCCTCTTTACTAATAGCATTTTATTACTAACTAAGAATTAAAGTTTCTTTAAGCATATTCTACTATAGTAGAACTATCAAAAACACTTCCATCATGGGAATAGAAGGATGAATGATGAACATTCTTAAATTTATACGACCTGAAAAGCCATTAAAAGAGCTCAAATGGTATGATATCGCTATTGTGACTGCCATTATGTTTGGGCAGTTTATTGTCTGGTCTACAGAACTCTTCCTTGCCAGTCTTCAACCAGTTGCGCAAACCGTTAGCACAGCCACGGAGACAGCTACCAATACAGCAACGGATGGGGCAGCCTACTCCAGTAACTTTACTTTACAGATTATCTTATTAGCTCTTGCCTTGGCTTACTTGCTGCTCAGGAATTTCGATTTTAAACAGCTTCCAATTCGATTTAAATGGTCCGTCCTCTTTTGGGTACCTTTGATCTTTGCCATTGTTGGTCTGTTTGGGGATATCGTGACAACGGTGAGTGGAGAGTACGATTACTTCAATATCAATCTCCTCCCTTATATCGATCCCATGCAGATTATTCACAAGTTCTTAGCGCTTAGTCCCATGGCGATTGCTTATGCCTTGCTGAATGGTTTCTACGAAGAGTTCTTCTTCTTGGGAGTCATGACATCTGTTAATGACAAGTACAAGTGGTGGGCACTGGCTTATTCGATCTTAATTCGGATTTCCTTCCATACCTACCAAGGTTTGCTTTGGGCAGTGGTCATTGGAGTTATCTATGGACTCTTCTACTATGTTCTCTACAAGAAGGTGATCAAAAACCTTTTGCCATTCTTCCTCATGCATGCTTTGGCCGATATGTTTGGCTCTAGCATACTCTATCTTTTAATCAATTGGGGAAGCTAAAAAAATAGTTGAAAAGAGAGTGGGACAGAAATAGGTAATTCGTTAGAATTCGATTTCGTCGTCCCACCTCCGCACAGTTGAGTAGGGCTGTAAAAGCTGATGAAATCAGCGTAGTAGAGCCCACTCAACCACTGCGTCTTGCTCGACAATCCAAAGACAATTGAGAGGCTAGGACTTTTGTCCCAGCCTCTTTTTTATCTGCTTTGAATCTCTTGAATGATGGGAAAATCCCTGTAGAAAAGGCGCAAAGATGGTATAATAGAACTATCATTTTACAGGAATCAAAACATTATGAAATTAGTCTATACAGATATTCGAACCCCTTTAACCCAGGTCTTGGTGGATGAGGCCAATCGCTTGGTTGAAGAAGGGAAGCGGGTCTTTTATATCGCGCCCAACTCTCTATCTTTTGAGAAGGAGCGCAAAGTCTTGCAACTCATAGACGAGGAGGCTTCTTTTGCCATCACCATTACGCGCTTTGCTCAGATGGCACGCTATTTTACACTTAATGAAAACCACCAGCAACAAGCGCTAGATGATATCGGTCTTGGCATGCTCTTTTTTAAGGTGCTTTCTCAGATGCCGGATGAAGAGCTCAAGGTTTATGCACGTCTTAAGAAGGATCCCCAGTTTATCCAACAATTGATCCAGCTCTTTCATGAGTTGCAGACAGCCCAGATGACAGCATCCGACTTGGATGCCTTGCCAGATCAGGAAAAGAGAGAAGACTTGGTCCATATCTTGAAGGCTGTCCAAGACCAGTTAGTTTCAGGCGCCTTTGAGTCTGAGTCTAAGCTGGCTAGTTTTGCCTCTCACCTTATCAAGGGAGATTTGGATGAGGAGTTAAAGGATTTGGCCTTGGTGATTGATGGCTTTACCCGTTTCTCAGCTGAGGAGGACTACCTAGTTCATTTGCTGCATGACAAGGGCGTCGAGATCATTATCGGGGCTTATGCCAGTGAGAAAGCCTATCGCTCGAGCTTTCGTGAGGGGAATCTCTACCAGGCCAGTGTCGATTTCTTGCTAGACTTGGCTAGGACCTACCAGGTCACACCAAGCTACGTCGGTCAAGGAAAAGAGGATGCCTTTAGCCGTATGACGCGGATCTTGGAAGCTCGCTATGACTTTACAGAGGTCGATGTAGAGCTGTCTGATCAAGATCGAGAAGCCGTAGAGATTTGGACTTGTAATCATCAAAAGGAAGAGCTAGAAGCCGTTGCCCGCTCCATTCGCCAGCGCCTCTATGAGGGCGCACGGTACAAAGACATTCGGGTCCTCTTGGGAGATGTGGATGCTTATCAGCTCCAGCTCAAGACCATCTTTGACCAGTACCAGATTCCTTTCTATCTCGGAAAGAGCGAATCTATGGCCCAGCATCCCCTGGTCCAATGGGTGGAATCCTTGGACCGTCTTCGTCGCTATCGGTTTTTGACCGAGGATGTGGTCAATCTCTTGAAGACGGGGCTCTATGGGACGCTGACACGAGAGGATATCGACCATTTCGAACAATATGTTCGCTTTGCAGAGATTAAGGGTCTGGCTGCCTTTTCTCGTGACTTTACAGCCAACCACCAGGACAAATTTGACCTAGAGCGTCTCAATCAGATTCGCCAGCAAGTGATCAGTCCTCTGCAGGAATTTTATAAGACTAAGAGTCAGACCAGCCAGGGACTGCTGAAGAAGTTTGCCCAGTTTTTCCAGGAGGGTCAGTTGGCTCAAAATATGCAACAGTTGGCCGGTCGTGGTTCAGAGCAGGAGATGGAACGCTATGATCAAGTCTGGAAGTCCTTTAGCCATGTACTAGAGCAATTTGCCCAAGTTTTTGAACAGATGAAGGTGACTTTGGATGATTTCCTAAGCATCCTCTTATCAGGGATGTTGTTGGCAAGTTATCGGACGGTTCCAGCGACTGTCGATGTGGTGACAGTTCAGTCTTATGATTTGATCGAACCTCTATCAGCTCCTTATGTCTATGCCATTGGTTTGACCCAGGAGCGCTTCCCTAAGATTGCCAAGGACCAATCCTTGCTGACGGATGAGGAGCGCCAGGTCTTGAACCAAGCTTCAGACGAACAGGCCAATCTCCAAATTGCCAGTCAGGACAACTTACGGAAGAATCGCTTCGTCGCCCTGTCCCTCTTCAATGCAGCCACCAAACAGTTGGTCTTGTCCAGTCCTATTTTAGTCAACGAGGTGGATGACAAGATGTCCCCTTACTTGCTCGAGCTGACCAAGGCCCCCCTCAATTTATCTGTCATTTCGAAGAAGGCAACAGCCTCTAGTCAAGACATGGGTTCTTACCAGGCTCTCTTAGCTCGATTGATTGAATTGCACCAGGGAGAAATTGACCAGGAGTTGAGCAAGGAAGAAGCGACCTTCTGGGCGGTTGCCATTCGTGTCCTTCGGAAGAAATTAGCGTCAGAAGACTTGCACATCCCACAAATTAGCCAAAACTTGACGACCAAGGTCCTAGAAGATGAGACCCTTGAAGCCCTTTATCCTAAAGGTCAGGCTCTGTCTTTATCTGCTTCAGCTCTCAACACTTACTACCAAAACCAATATAGCTATTATCTCCACTATGTCTTGGGCTTGCAAGAGGAGTGGCACTTGCGACCAGATGCGAGAAGCCATGGGAATTTCTTGCACCGAATTTTTGAACGGGTGCTAAAAGATCCTTCAGAAGGAGATTTTGATGAGCGCTTGAACAAGGCCATTCGCGAAACCAGCCAGGAGACAGAGTTTGCCCTCCTTTATCAGGAGAATGCCATGGCTGCTTTTTCAAAAGAATTGCTTCTGGATACCGCTCGGGCAACGGGACGTGTCCTCGCTCACAATGATCGCATTGAAACCATTGGAGAAGAAGCTCTCTTCGGCCAGGCAGATCGTCCCTTCTTAACCCTAGAAGATGGTCGTCCGCTCTTGGTCAAGGGCAAGGTCGATCGGATTGACCGGCTGTCTGATACAGGAGCTTTGGGAGTGGTGGACTACAAGTCCAGTGAGACCAAGTTTAATTTTGAGAAGTTCTTTAACGGTCTCAACTCCCAATTGCCAACCTATCTGTCCTCTATCAAAGACTTTCAGGACTTTGATCCTGACAAGGGGATTTTTGGAGCCATGTACTTGCAGATGACGGATCCTTTGGTGCTTCTCAAGGATACCAAGGCGGTCGATGATGCTGTCCAAGCCGTTCTAAAAACCCAGCAATACAAGGGTCTATTCTTGGCAGATCAGGCTAGCCAACTTGACGAGAACTATGAGAAAAACAAGGCCATGCTCCTGAGTCAAGAGGAGCTAGACCTGCTCTTGCTCTACAATGCCCATCTCTATCAAGAAGCAGCAGAGGGCATCTTGTCGGGTAACTTTGCGATTAACCCTTATACTGAAAATGGACGAAGCATTGCTCCCTATGTAGAACAGTACAAATCGATTACTGGATTTGAAGCCAATCTTCATCTAGGACAAGCCCGCTTCTTGGAAAAATTGGATCCAAGTCAGTACGAGAAACGCCCGGTCGGTGACAAGCTCCGCCAGGCCTGGATAGAAAAAATGAGGGAGGAATTGAATCAATGAAACCAATTGAATTTTTAAGTCCTAAGCAGATTCAAGACCTCCAAGTCCAGGAGGCCCAGTCTGACAAGGAACAAAAACGGACCCCTGAGCAGATAGAAGCCATCTATTCATCAGGGACAAATATTCTAGTCTCAGCTTCGGCTGGATCTGGAAAGACCTTCGTCATGGTTCAACGGATCCTGGATCAATTGCATCGGGGGATTTCCATCCAGCAATTGTTCATCTCAACCTTTACTGTCAAAGCAGCAACCGAGCTTAAGGAACGGTTAGAAAAAGAGTTGGAGAAAAGTCTCAAGGCTAGCCAGGATGAGGAGCTCAAGCACCACTTGGCCCAACAAATTGCAGAATTACCAACTAGTGATATCGGAACCATGGATGCCTTCACGCAGCGCCTGGTTTCCAAATATGGCTATTTATTAGGCCTCTCGCCGACCTTCCGCATCCTCCAAAGCGCGAGCGAGCAGTACTTGCTCAAGAATGACTGTTTTGAACAAGCCTTTGAGCGCTTTTATGAGGAGCAAGGGACCGACCGCCTCTTTAGTTGCTTGGTCAAGAACTTTACAGGAAAGGGCAAGTCGCTAGCTGGTTTTAAGGACCAGGTTTATGCCTTGGTAGACTTCCTCCAATCCACTGCGGATCCCCAAGCCTGGCTAGAGGGGTCTTTCCTCAAAGGCTATCAAGATCTGGACTATGATGAAGCCTTGGACCAGTTGGCCCAAGAGGTAAAAGAGCAGCTCTTTGAACTGGAATCTTTCTTTACCTTCCACCTGGCTAATGAAGGCCAAGCCTTTTCAGGGGCCAAGTACCAAGAAAATGTCACCGCTATTCAAGACTTAATCGCTAGTCTCAATGAGAAATCGAGCCAGGAAGCCATCTTTGAGGTCTTGGAGCGGGTGGTCTTGATCTCCCGTGCCAGCGGAGGACGAAGCCTGACCATCACGACACGAAAAGAAGACCTGAAAGAGCTAGCTACGGCCTTCAATGACGAACGCAAAGAACGCATCGAAGCCTTGCGGGCAGCAGCTTCCCAGCACTACCAGCTAACCTATCAGATTCGCTTCAAGGATGAACCCTTACCTTTGCTGGTCTTGCTCAGGGACTTTGTCCAAGCTTTCTCCACCGCTTATTTGGAGCGCAAGAAGCAGGAAAATGCCTTTGAGTTTGGCGACATCAGCCATTTTGCTATCCAGATCCTTGAAGAATTCCCTCATATCCGCAGTCTCTATCAGGAGCGCTACCACGAGGTCATGGTCGATGAGTACCAGGATACCAACCACACCCAAGAGCGGATGTTGGAGCTCTTGTCTAATGGCCACAACCGCTTCATGGTGGGAGATATCAAACAGTCTATCTACCGTTTCCGTCAGGCGGATCCTCAGATTTTTAATGATAAGTTTAAGGCCTACCAAGAAGAAGGGGCTGATGGTAAGTTGATCCTGCTCAAGGAGAATTTCCGAAGCCACGTAGAGGTCTTAGAAGCGACCAATCATGTCTTTGAACGCCTCATGGATGAGGAAGTTGGGGAGATTCTCTATGACCAGAGCCACCGCTTGATTGCGGGCAATCCGGATAAGAAAGAGCCGACACCCGCCTATGAAACTGAGTTCCTGCTTTACGATGGCAGTCAGGATGTGGCTGAAGCAGCTGAAGACGAGGAGCAAGAAGGGGATAGCCTATCCTCAGGTGAAGTCCTTTTGGTCATCAAGGAGATCATCCGCCTCCACAACGAAGAAGGGGTTTCCTTTAAGGATATCACACTCTTGACGGCGTCTCGGACTCGCAACGACAAGGTGCTTTCAGCCTTTGAAGCCTATCAGATTCCTATCGTTGCAGATGGAGGAGAGGAAAACTACCTCCAGTCCGTTGAAGTCATGGTCCTTTTGGACACCCTCCGGACCATTAACAATCCCTTGCAGGACTATCCCTTGGTGGCCCTCATGAAATCAGCCATGTTTGAGTTTGATGAGGACCAGTTGGCTCGCTTAGCCTTACAGGGAGTTGAAGGAAAGAAGGCAGAGAATCTCTATGAGAAACTGCAACACGCCTTAGACCAGACAGGGAGTGCTCCTCATTTGATCAATTCCAGCTTGAGAGAGAAGCTCACCCGCTTTATGGAGACACTGGATGCCTGGCGTGACTATGCGCAGACGCATTCCCTTTACGATCTGCTTTGGAGGATTTACCAGGATCGCCACTATTATGATTATGTAGGTGCCTTACCAAACGGAGCTCAACGGCAGGCCAATCTCTATGCCTTGACCCTTCGGGCAAATGACTTTGAAAGCTCTAGTTTCAAAGGTTTGCCACGCTTTATCTCCATGATTGATAAGATTTTGGAAAACCAACACGACTTGGCCAATGTCGCCCAAGCAGTTCCTAAGGATGCTGTCCAACTCATGACCATCCATAAGAGCAAGGGACTTGAGTTTCCTTATGTCTTTATCCTCAATACTGACAAAAAGTTTGTCGGCAAGGAACTATCTACCAATGCTGTCATTAGTCGGAAAAATGGGGTCGGGATCAAGTATGTTGCGAATCTCCCCATCGAGTCTGATCAAGAGGGACTTCCCGAGTCGGTACGCTTGGTCATTGAGACCCTGCCTTACCAGCGGAATGACGAGGAAATTCGTTTAGCAGCCTTGTCGGAGCAGATGCGCCTCCTCTATGTCGCTATGACCCGGGCAGAGCGCAAGCTCTATCTGGTAGGCAAGGGCCGGCAGGATAAGTTAGAAGAGAAAAAATGGGGAGCCAGTGTCAATGGACGCTTGAGTCCAGCCCTTCGTAAGGAGATCAATTGTTTCCAAGACTGGCTCTATGCCATCCAGGCAGTCTTTGCCCAGCAACACTTGTCCTATCAGACCCGCTTTGTGACCGACCAAGACTTGACGCCGGAGCAAATCGGTCACTTGGAGTTGAAGTCTTCTCTCCCAGTTGATGACCTCAAGGACAACCGCCAATCAGATGAGATCCGCCGAGCCTTAGATGTCATAGAATCAGTGGACCGGCTCAACACCCAGTACCAAGCAGCCATCCAACTTCCGAGTGTGCGGACTCCGAGCCAAATTAAGAAATTCTATGAACCTATCCAAGATACCGAAGGAGTGGACTTCATGGAAAAAGCGGATCTTGCCTTACCAAGCTTTGACTTTCCAACCTTTGGCAAGGAAGAAGCTGTGACAGGAGCAGCAGTCGGTAGTGCCCTGCACGAATTGATGCAACGGATCCCATTGACGACGGTTCCAACCATGGAGAGCCTAGCAATGGTCCTCCAAGAGGTCAATGCCAGTCCGGCTGTCAAGAAGCGGATCGACCTCAAGAAGGTTTTGGCCTTCTTCCAGACCGACTTGGGCCAACTCTTGCTAAAAGAGTCCGACAAGGTCCATCGTGAAGCGCCCTTTGCCATGCTCAAGACAGATCCAGCTAGTGGCCAGGACTTTGTGGTCCGGGGGATCTTAGACGGCTACCTACTGTTGGAAGATCGGATTCTTCTCTTTGACTACAAGACAGACCGTTACCGGAACCCTCAAGAATTGCTGGATCGCTACCAAGCCCAACTGGAACTCTACGCAGAAGCCCTCCGCCGCTCATATGCTGTGGACCAGGTTGAATCCTATTTGATTTTACTGGGTGGCGAGCAGTTGCAAGTCGTTTCTCTAGCAGATAGAAAGGACAACTCATGACTCCAATTGAACGAATCCAAGAGATGGAAGGCCATCTCAACACCTACCAAGGTTTAATCGAAGAGCTCGAAGCATGTTTGAAACGGGTAGAAGCTGGCCAGTCTAGCTATATCGCCCTTCGTGATTACTACACTAGCCAGGTCTACATGGACGATGTCGAATTGTCCAACCAGCCAGACTTCCCTGAAGAGGTCTACTGTGGAGTCTTATCGGAAGATGCCGTCTACGATTTGTTGGACGAGCACTACCAAAAGGCGGTAGAGATGCTAGACCTTGCCACCAAGATGTTGAAAGAACGATAAGAACACAAAAAAACTCCGGTTTTCCGGAGTTTTTAGATTAAAGATAAATTCTTCTGAAAAACTTTCCTTAGGTGAGTACGGACGTCAGCGAACTTCTACGAAGTTCCATGACTTAGTTTTGGACCTAAGGTTCCAAACCTCCCGTGTGCTAGAAACAATCGTGTTTCTAGCACTTTTCTCACAGCGGAAAGTTTTTGACTTGCTTAAAATCTTAAATAATAAATAACTTTTTTGAAAAAATTATCTAGCTAGTAATGTAAAAATAGTTTGTCTACATTCACAAAAAAAACTCCGGTTTCCCGGAGTTTTTTCTTTTGATTAGTGTGATACACGACGACGTGCTGCTTTTTTGCGGTTTTCTTCGATGAAAGCTGCTTTTTGTTCTTCAGGCTCGATTACTTTTTTCTTGAATGTGTAAACTGCACCTGCTACAGCAGCAACTGTACCAGCAACACCAGTAACAAAACCTTTACCAAATCCTTTAGCCATGAGAATTTCTCCTTTTTAGAACTTTAAATTTTTATGTTATAATATATGGTAACGAAAAAATGCGATTTTTGCAAGGAAAAACGATGAAAAACAAGATAATTGTGATAGTGGGACCGACCGCTGTTGGGAAAACAGCCCTCGCTATCGAGGTGGCCCAGCGCTTTCAGGGGGAGGTCATCAGCGGAGATAGCCAGCAGGTCTACCGCACCCTAGATATTGGAACGGCCAAGGCTAGTCCAGAAGAGCAGGCAGCAGCTCCCCATCATCTGATCGATGTCCGCGAGGTGACAGATACTTACTCAGCCTACGATTTTGTGACAGAAGCCAGCCAAGCCATCGAGGAGATTCAAGAACGAGGCCACCTTCCTATTATTGCTGGAGGGACAGGCCTCTATGTCCAGAGTCTCTTAGAAGGCTATCACCTAGGAGGGGATGTTGCCCACGAGGACATTCTAGCCTATCGGGAGTCCTTGTCCCCTCTCACTGATGAAGAACTGTTTGATCGAGTAGCAAAAGAGGGAATTGAAATTCCGCAGATCAATCGTAGACGAGCAATGCGGGCCTTGGAAATCTCCCATTTCGGTCAGGACTTGGAAAATCAAGCTCCAGCCTATGAACCCTATATCATTTGTCTAGACGATGATCGCCAAGCCTTGTATGACCGCATCAATCGACGGGTGGATCTCATGGTTGAGCAGGGCTTGTTAGAAGAAGCCCAGTGGCTCTATGACAACCATCCTGAGGTTCAGGCTGCGAAAGGGATTGGCTACAAGGAGCTCTTTCCTTATTTCAAGGGGGGGCAAAGTTTAGAAGAGGCTCTTGAACAGCTCAAGCAAAATACGCGCCGTTTTGCCAAGCGCCAGTTGACCTGGTTTCGCAATCGGATGACAGTTCATTTTTACCAGATTGGAGAAGAAGGCTTCAAGGAGCGGGTTCTTCAAAATATAGAAAGATTTTTAGATGATAGAAACTGAGAAAAAACAGGAGCGGGTCCTCATTGTTGGTGTCGAGCTCCAAGGTATGGAGAACTTTGACATGTCCATGGAGGAGTTGGCCAGTCTAGCCAAGACAGCCGGAGCAGAAGTCGTAGGGATCTACACCCAAAAGAGAGAAAAGTACGATAGCAAGACTTTTGTCGGCTCTGGAAAGCTAGAAGAGATTGCCCAAATGGTCGATGCAGATGAGGTTTCGACAGTTGTCGTTAACAACCGTTTGACCCCTCGCCAGAATGTGAATTTAGAAGAAATCTTAGGTGTAAAGGTCATCGACCGGATGCAGTTGATTTTGGATATCTTTGCCATGCGGGCACGAAGCCACGAAGGTAAGCTCCAGGTTCATCTGGCCCAGCTCAAGTACCTCTTGCCCCGTCTCGTGGGTCAAGGGATCATGCTCAGCCGTCAGGCCGGGGGGATTGGTTCCCGTGGACCGGGAGAAAGTCAGCTGGAGTTGAACCGCCGGAGTGTCCGCAATCAAATCACCGATATCGAGCGTCAACTCAAGGTGGTCGAGAAGAACCGTGAAGTGGTACGGGAAAAACGCCTAGAATCCCCCATCTTTAAGATTGGCTTGATTGGCTATACCAATGCCGGCAAATCAACCATTATGAATGCCTTGACCAGTAAGACCCAATACGAGGCAGATGAACTCTTTGCGACCTTGGATGCGACCACCAAGAGTATTCATCTAACAGGCAATCTACAAGTAACTCTGACAGATACAGTCGGCTTTATTCAGGACTTACCGACAGAGTTGGTGACCAGTTTTAAGTCGACCCTGGAAGAAAGCAAGAATGTGGATCTCTTGGTCCATGTCATCGATGCCTCTGATCCCAACCATGAAGAGCATGAAAAGACAGTTCTTCAGATTATGAAGGATTTGGAGATGCTGGAGATTCCACGCTTAACTCTCTACAATAAAGCTGATAAAGTCGCGGACTTTACTCCGACTCAGACACCTTATCGTCTGGTTTCAGCCAAGGATCCCGATAGTCGGACTAAGCTGCAGGAGATTCTGCTTGAAAAGATGCAGGAGCTCTTCCATCCCTTTACGATTCAGGTTCCTTTTGATCAAGCCTACCGCATCCATGAATTGGAGACCATTGCCATATTGGCTGAGCGTTCCTATGAGGAAACTGGTGAGGTCATAACAGGCTACATCGCCCCTAAAAATGCATGGAGACTAGAGGAGTTTTATCATCATGGATTATCTTAATATCGCTCTCAGCTATGGAGGCTATACCAGTCTAGACAAGGTCTATTTGGAGCGGGTCTTAGCGGGATTGACAGAAGAGCAAAAGCTCCAGTTTATCACGCCACCGCCCAGTGTTATCAATGCCTATTTTGCTGAGCTTTACCAAAAGAAGAGCCCCGAAGCAGCAACTGACTACTATGAACAAGTCACTGAGACCTTTGAACTCTATCAGACCAGTCCCAGCTTTGAGGAGGACAAACCCTTTGTCCGTCTCAATCTCTCTGGCAAGGCCTATGGATTTTGCTACCGAGAGAAAGGATTGGCTCAAGTCTTTGCCCAGCAAGCAGAAACCATTCGTATGGACCTCTTGTTTGAGATTGCGCAGATCTTTCCTCACTACCTGGTCTATGAAGAGGAAGGCTTGGTCTTGATGCGTCCGGTGAACGATCAAGAGGTGGTGGAGACCAAGGAATTGTCACCTCTATCTAATCTTGAAGAGTTGGCAGATGGGAGCATCCGCCTGACTGGCTACAACCAGGACGAATTGGCTCAATTAGCTAGGGCCTACCCAGGAAAAATCGCCGTTCGATCGAAGAATCGGACTGCTATGATCTATATTAGTTAGAAAGAATACAATGGAAATTCAATTTTTAGGAACGGGTGCGGGCCAGCCGTCCAAATCTCGTAATGTCTCAAGTCTAGCGCTCAAACTCTTGGATGAGATCAATGAAGTTTGGCTCTTTGACTGTGGAGAAGGGACACAAAATCAAATCTTAGAAACCAGCATCCGTCCTCGAAAAGTTAGCAAGATCTTTATCACCCACTTACACGGGGACCATATCTTTGGCTTGCCAGGTTTCCTCTCTAGCCGCGCCTTTCAGGCCAATGAAGAGCAGACGGATCTAGAGATTTATGGACCGGTTGGGATCAAATCCTTTGTCTTGACCAGCCTTCGAGTTTCCGGTTCACGCCTGCCTTACAAGATCCATTTTCATGAGTTCGATGAAGGTTCACTTGGGAAAATCATGGAGACCGATAAGTTCACGGTCTATGCCGACGCCTTGGATCACACCATTTTCTGTGTCGGCTACCGGGTCATGCAGAAAGATTTGGAAGGGACCCTCGACGCAGACAAGCTCAAGGCAGCAGGGGTTCCATTTGGACCACTTTTTGGCCAGGTCAAAAATGGCCAAGATGTTACCCTGGAAGATGGCACCAAGATCATTGCTGCGGATTATATCTCCGCCCCTCGACCTGGTAAGATCATCACCATCCTGGGCGATACCCGGAAGACCAATGCCAGCGTCAGACTTGCCGTTAATGCAGATGTTCTCGTGCATGAGTCTACCTATGGCAAGGGCGATGAGAAGATTGCTCGTAAGCATGGCCACTCGACCAATATGCAGGCGGCAGAAGTGGCGCGTGAAGCAGGAACCAAACGCCTTCTACTCAACCATATCAGTGCCCGCTTCCTCTCCAAGGACGTCAGTCAATTGCGCAAGGATGCCGCGACTGTGTTTGAGAAGGTCCATGTGGTCAAGGACTTGGAAGAAGTGGAGATCTAAGATGCGAACTATCATCATCACAGGAGCGAGTGGAGGCTTAGCCCAGGAAATGGTCAAGCTCCTTCCTGAGGACCGGCTTATTCTCTTAGGCAGAAATCAAGAAAAACTGGAACAAGTCTATGCTGAACATCCTAAGAAAGTATGCATTGGGATCGATATCACGGATTCCTCAGCTGTCCAAGACTTGGTAGAAGACCTCTATCAGCGCTATGGGCAGATTGATGTCTTGGTCAACAATGCAGGCTATGGGATCTTTGAAGAGTTTGACAAGATTACCAATGAGCAGATCCATGCCATGTTTGAAGTCAATACCTTTGCCCTGATGAATCTCTCACGCTTAATTGGTGCCCGCATGAAGGAAGCAGGTAAGGGTCACATCGTCAATATCGTCAGCATGGCGGGTCTCGTCGCAACTGCCAAATCCAGCCTTTATTCGGCGACCAAATTTGCGGCCATTGGTTTTTCTAACGCCTTGCGGTTGGAACTCATGCCCTTTGGTGTCCATGTGACGACGGTCAATCCAGGCCCTATTCGGACCGCTTTCTTTGACCAGGCAGACCCCGATGGAAGCTATGTCAAGGCTGTAGACCGTTATATTTTGGAACCAGACTTCGTGGCTAAGAAGATTGTCAAACACTTTGGAAAAGCAAAACGTGAGCTCAATTTGCCTTGGCTCTTGAACCTGACCCACAAGCTCTATACCCTTTTCCCTCGTATCTCGGACAAGCTAGCCAGCAAAATGTTCAATTACAAATAGGAGGAGCCAGATGGCAGCAAATATTCAAGCTTATTTAGAAAACCTCCGGCAACCCTGGGGACAGATCTATTATGATATTCTTTTTGCTCAATTAAAAGACATCAAGAGAAAACGGGTGCTTGATTTTGGCAGTGGCTTTGGACTGGTGGCCAACCACCTAGCGAAAGACAATGAGGTCCTTGCTGTGGAACCAAATGAAGAAATGTTGGCCTTGCGGGACCAAGACCATCCCTACCAGCAACTGGTCGGAAGTCTGGATCAGTTGGCAAGTCTTGAAGATGCCAGCTTTGAGGTCATCCTCTGCCACAATGTCTTGGAGTATGTAGGGAATCGCGAGGCTGTCCTCAAGGCATTCACCCGGCTCTTGAAACCAGGTGGCCTGCTCTCCATTGTCAAGCACAATGAAGTTGGGCGCGTCCTACAGACTGTCGTCTTTGAAAATGATACTCAGAAGGCGCTTGATCTCTTAGCCGGCCAAAATCTGGAAACCCACTCCATGGGCTTGGCACAGGCCTATGATCTCGGTGCAGTAGTAGAAGATCTAACCCTCGAAGTACAGGACTACCAGGGAATTCGTGTCTTTTATTCCTTGCAGGACAATCGCTTCAAAGGCCAAGAAGGCTGGCGAGAGTCCATGCTTCAGATGGAGCTGGCCGTTTGTCAGGAGTCCCCTTATCGGGATATAGCCTTCTTCCAGCACTATACCTTAAAAAGGAGTTAAGATGTTAGAGTACAAACAAGAGATTCCAGCGATGGCAGACTTAGTCGCACTTTACAGCTCGGTCGGCTGGACCAATTATACCAAGAACCCATCTATGCTAGCAGAAGCTGTCAAAGCCAGTCTCTGGCAGTTGGCCGTCTATGATGAGAAAGAGCTCGTTGCCTACATCCGCTTGGTAGGAGATGGTCACTCAGTCATTTTTGTGCAGGACCTCCTGGTACGACCAGATCACCAGCGCCAAGGTATCGGAAGGAAACTCTTAAAAGAGGCTTTAGCGACCTTTCCCACTGTCTACCAACGACTCCTCGCCACTGAACGGAGCGAGAAGAATCTTGCCTTTTACCAATCCCTGGGCTTTGTTGAACTTTCAGAGCAAGCCTGTACAGGGATGATTTATAGTAATTGACGGAGAGAGAGTGGGACAGAAATCGGTAATTCGTTAGAATTCGATTTCGTCGTCCCACCTCCGCACAGTTGAGTAGGGCTGTAAAAGCTGATGAAACCAGCGTAGTAGAGCCCACTCAACCACTGCGTCTTGCTCGACAATCCAAAAACAATTAATAGGCTAGGACTTTTGTCCCAGCCTCTTTTCTTGTTTTTCCTGACATTCCTTGTAAATAATGGTAGAATAGAGCTAGATAAATAAATACGTTGATGAGTAATTCAACTTGTGAGAATCTTTCATCCTATATAGTCCTCTATCTAACTTTTGGAAGTTTTCTATTTTTGGAGGTAGACCTATGAAAAACAAAGGTTATTCCCTTTTACTCCTAGTTCCCATTTTATTCTTAACGATGGTTCTAACCAGTTGTAAGATCATGACATCGAGTGATTACAAAAAGGCTAAAGAAGTTGTTAGCAGTGAGCTTGCTCAAGCTGGTCTTCATGGAAAAGTAACCATCACCAAGTTATCTTGGACTGCCCTAGAATTCCCAACTTATCATGTAAGCTACACCTACTCTGAGAAAACCTACGATGATCAAACGGTACGATTGGAAAATGAAACAACTTTTCATGATGACTGGTCAAGTTCATCTATTATTTTTCTTCCAGACTATAAGAAAGTGTTTTTAGAGCAGAAATCCATAAAAAATATCGAGGAAAAACTAGAGAAGGAAATAAAGAAGCAATCTCTCGGCCTTCCAATTGAATTCTCTATCTTTTTAAGTAACTTTTATCAGGAAGAAAAAGAGGAAATCCTAGATAGCATTGCAAGACAAAATCTCAAAGAAGGGAAAAAAGACTTTGCCGGCTACTATCAAATTCCTTTTCAAACCTTGATCGATCAGGAGTTAATCCGTATGACCATTTATGTAGATGATGCCGTGTCCGTTAAGGAGCAAGACCTAGAAGAAGCAGCTAAAAAGCTAGATGCGAGCAAACTACCGAATGGTTCCTATAGTTTCTACTATTCCAATCATAAAGATGATTCGGAAGACACGCTCAGTTACTCCTTCAAAGTGAAAGATGGGAAAGTTGTTTTTTATGAAGATCAACAGGACGGACTAGAAGATCAAAACTAAAAAGAGTATGATTGAGCAACCTAGTAAGCTTTAACAAACCTACGTTTATAATACTACTTAAATGAGAGTGGGACAGAAATCGGTAATTCGTTAGAATTCGATTTCGTCGTCCCACCTCCGCACAGTTGAGTAGGGCTATAAAAGCTGATGAAATCAGCGTAGTAGAGCCCACTCAACCACTGCGTCTTGCTCGACAATCCAAAGACAATTGAGAGGCTAGGACTTTTGTCTCAGCCAATTATTTATTTGACTGACAAAAGATGGAATTGATGGACTAGAAGAGTCGGTCCAGTCTCATGTTTGTTTACTTTGAGTTTTTCTATCAGACAGTATTCACATAATGCAAGGATTTCCAAGAGTAGAAATCCTTTTTTTCAACCACTGACACTTTATAAGAATCATGGTAAAATAGTTGGTAGGAGCTAGTGAATAGGAGGAGTTGTTTATGCCCAAGTTATTTAAGTCAAAGTTGTTTTTATTTACTTTATTCGTCGTGGTGGTTGGATCAATCTCTTCTATCAAAGAACAAATTCGTATAAGAGAATTGCGTCAGTATGTTCAATGGAAACCGAGGCCAGTAATTAAGGACTATGAATTTATTCATAACGGGGAAGCACTAGTCATCGAATGGGACGATGGTGATGAGAGAGAATTAATTGAAGAAGTTAATAAAGGTAAACCAGAATTTGCGTACCAACTTAATACACATGATGGTGCAAGTGGTGAGCGCTATATCATGCAAGAAAGTTATAAGTTAAAAGCGAGTAGTGATAAGTTTTCACGCTATCGTACTGCACCAGATTCGGCGCCTTATCTAAGCTACAATGAGCCCAAAGAAGGGGAGTATTGGTTGATTGATGTATACGACACGAAGGATCGAAAACTAAAACCTAAAACCTATGATGTCTTTAAAATGGTGCGTGACTATAATAAGAAATATATCCCACTCGATATTTCAGGAGAAATATATGAAACAGAGGATAATGAAGCCTACTTTCTTATTACTATGTTAGCACCCAAGGAATCAAAAGCAGTGATTGAAAATGGAACTATGAAAGTTGTTACGGAGGGGTTTAACGAGACTTCACAGTATCCGGTTGAGGAGGGGCTGATTGATGCAAAAACAGGAAAAATATCTAAAAAGAGTTCCTCTGGTAAAAGTGTTGAAGAAGTTAAAACGGAGTCAAAACAGAGACTTGAGAATAGACATCCATTCGCTCTTATGCCAAAAACGAGATTATCTGGTTCCGGAGGAAATGACTACATTTCTAGAGGATTACAACTTAGGTTTAATCAAAGTTTTAGGGAAACTGAAAGGTACAAAATATCTCTAGCAGCAGCCTATCCAAAGGCCTATCAGATGTTGAAAAATCACTATCGCTCAGTTTTGTATTTCTTAGGCGAGGAAGATGTAGAGTTTCGTCTCTCCTTTTTAGAATTACTAACAAGTCCCTATAATTCATTTGTTAAAGATTTCACGCTTCCTGCTGATTTTTCAATAGATGGGCAAGAGCACCTTGTTCAGAATAAAGAAGAATTTCTTCAATACTTCAAATCTCAGCCTCAAAAAAACAGTACTAATTTTGAGTTGGCTCTTATGAATATATTTTACGAAGAAACACCAGAAGGATACATAAGGAGAGATCTTTTTAAAAATTTAACCATTCCCGCCGAGTTTTCAAAAGATGGGCAAGAACATGTGATTCAAGATGTGCTCCAATTTCAAAAGGTCCTCAATATTGAAAAGATAGAAAATGAAAAATTAAGGAAGAAAATAATAGAAACATTCCCATATATGAAATAGACTGGAATATAAGTGAAGATACAAAAGAGCCTAGTGAAGTTTTCACAGGCTCTTTTATATAAACTCTAGGACAGAAAAATGAGAATGAGGTAGGACTTGGTTTTCTAGTGTATTCTATCGTCATAGGTTCATAAAAAAGAGAGAGAATGTGATTCTCTCTCGTGCTATTAGTGACTAGGAGGTGGAGCTAGTGCAAGCTAATAGTAGTTTTCTGAACTGAATTAGTTATCAGTCATTTTACGTTTTAATACAACGGCACCGGCCAAGACCAATACTCCTGTAAGAACAAGACCTGTTGCGACAACTTCACCTGTACTTGGAAGAAGTTTCTTACGTCCGCCACCATTGCCTCCAGCGTTCGGTCCAGTTGGATTTTCAGGTGTAGTGGTAGTAGAACCATTCTTTTTAGGTCCTTCAGGCGTTGTACTAGGTGTTGTACTAGGTCCTTCAGGTGTTGTAGATGGTGTAGGTGGTGTTCCAGGCGTAGTAGTTACTGTAGTCTTAGGCTCCTTTGTAGAAACAGTTGTAGCAGGAGTTCCAGGTGTAGTAGTTACTGTAGTCTTAGGCTCACCAGGCGTAGTAGTTACTGTAGTCTTAGGCTCATCAGGCGTAGTAGTTACTGTAGTCTTAGGCTCATCAGGCGTAGTAGTTACTGTAGTCTTAGGCTCACCAGGCGTAGTAGTTGTTGTAGTAGTGGTTGTAGTAGTAGTGGTTGTTGTAGTCGTTGTAGTTGGTTTGTTTGATGTGTTGACGACCTTAATCACGTTTGCATCATCAATTTTTTCAACTTTAGAAGTGTAACCTTCAGGTGTATTTGTTTCCACTACTGAGTACTCAATCTTCTTACCGTCTTTGATACCTGGCAATTTCGTAAATGCTGCTTGCCAACCAGAAGCTTTTGTAAGAGTTTGTGTCATTCCTTCTAAAGCTTTGCCGTCAGCATACAATTGAACAGTGATATCTTTACGGTCAGCTTCTTCGTCACCAACCCACTCTTTCTGAACTGTCACAGTTGTATCACCAGATACCCAGAATTTCAACTCTGTATTGTTCCAGAATGCTGGGTCTGTTTGAGGTGTTGTGATTTCGTCAGCTTTCAAGGTAGCGTTGTTATCAACACGGATAGTTGTTTTAGGAATGATTGTTTGGTATTCAACAATGATTTCTTCATCTGAAGCTGTTTTAAAGACATCACTGACATCTGATAAGTTCACAGTAAATCCATTACCGTCTGGATCAAATGTCACATGTTGCCAGAAGTCCCATCCGGAAGCAACCACTTGTCCACCTTTTCTTAATGTGAAGGATGGTTTCAAGTAAGTTCCAACGAAGAATTCACTTGCAGCGTGATTAGCAGGTGTTTTAAAAGTGATTTTTGAGTAATCTACAGCTGAAGCTTGGATTTTATCTGATACAACAGGATTTGTGATGGCTTGTTTTTTACCATCGCCATTGATACGGATGAACCATTTTGTAAGGTAGTAGTCATCGCCAACGTTCATCCATGCATAGTTTTCTGATGCATCGAGTTTGAATTCTTTAGATACATAGTCACCAGTAAGGTTGTACTTGTTCAAAACAGATTCAAATACGCCAGGTCCATCAGGACGAGTGATGACAACGGATTCTGAACCAACTTTAGAAGTTGCGGTTTTGTTTCCAGGATTTCCTGGAGTACTATCCCACACTGCTTGGTATGAGAAACCACCCTTAACGTTTTGGTTCATGGATTCGATTGCTTTTTTAAAGGTAAAAGTAATCTTTTTGTCTGTCATCGACAAGGTAGCTACTTCAGCACCGTTTGCTTGAAGTGACTCCGTTGCAAGTTTGGTGATATTGACACCTTCTGGAGCGTCGATAGTAAACGTATCACCTTCCTTAACAGAAATACCTGTTAAGTCCCAGTCAAAAGAAAAATTGACCTTTTGACCAGATGTATCTGCTTTAAGGTTTGTAATGGTTGGTGTAACAGTTGCTGCAGAAACTGGCTTAATGATTGACAAGCCAAGAGCAACTACACTAATCATTGCTACAAACGCGAATAATTTTTTATAGAAAGTTTTCACTTGTTCCTCCATTCCTTTTTCCTGGTTTGGAAGTATATCACTTTTTTTCCACACATTTTAAGCGTGTCCAGTTCTATACCGACAAAAAGTCGGCTAGATGTTTATGACGGTTTTTCTGCTAGGACTGAATGGTAGAGACCATCGTTGTAGCCAGAGAAAAGCGAAAGTCGACTGTGACATCTTAAAATAAAAAACTGATTGTCCTTTCCACACACAGAATTAATAACTCCAAGGGCCATAAAGTCAAGAGTTTCAAACCAAGACGGCTGAAAAACCGATCGCTTTGTTTCCCTATAATTTTAGGCCTCTTATATTATATTACAATCCTTTGCAGTGTCAAGTAATTTGTAACGAAATACTAAAATTTAGTAAGATTTTTTTATAGGGAAGTATTATCGTTAGATCAAAAGGTAGAAAAAATAGGAAGAAGGCTTGTAACAGAGGCAGTTTGGGAGCTGGACTAAGCTTGATTTTTATGACCTTGGATAAAAGATTTTACCCCTACTGATTCAAAGCTAGCTTTCATTTTCCGGATTCCCGGCTTTCATGTTATAATATGCTGATAAGAAAAACAGGAGACAAGGACCGAGATGATCACGTCAAAATATGAATGGCAATTTGCTGCGCCCTTTTCAGATGATACTTTTTTGGCGCAAGCAAAGAAGAGAGGATTAGAAGCATCTGCAGCCAAGTTACTGGGAGAACGAGGGATCCAGACGGAAGAGGCGCTGGATCGTTTTCTTGAACCTCGGCTAGAAGATCTGCATGATCCCTACCTGCTTCACGATATGGACAAGGCAGTGGATCGCATCAGACGGGCCATCGAAGATTATGAGCAGATCCTGATCTACGGAGACTATGATGCAGACGGGATGACGGCCGCTTCTATCATGAAGGAAACCCTGGAGCAGATGGGGGCGGAAGTAGCCGTCTATCTGCCTAACCGCTTTACAGATGGGTATGGTCCCAATGCCAGTGTCTACAAGTACTTTATCGAACAGCAGGGGATTTCCCTCATCATCACGGTGGACAATGGGGTAGCTGGACACGAAGCCATTGAATTGGCCCAAAGCATGGGAGTAGATGTCATCGTGACAGACCACCATGCCATGCCAGAAGTCTTGCCCGATGCCTATGCCATCATTCATCCCGAGCATCCAGATGCCGACTATCCTTTCAAGCACCTAGCAGGATGCGGGGTTGCCTTTAAGTTGGCTTGTTCCCTCCTAGAAGAGGTGCCCCTAGATTTCCTTGATTTGGTGGCCATTGGGACCATTGCGGATATGGTCAGTCTGACAGATGAAAACCGCATCCTAGTCAAGTATGGCCTTGGTGTCCTTCGTCAAACCCAACGGATCGGCCTCCAGGAAATGCTCAAGCTGGCCTCCATCGCCCCTCAAGATGTAAATGAAGAAACAGTTGGTTTTCAGATTGCCCCTCGTCTCAATGCGCTGGGGCGCTTAGATGACCCAAATCCAGCGGTTGAACTCTTGACAGGTTTTGATGACGAAGAAGCGCTAGAAATTGCGCTGATGATTCAAGCCAAGAATGAAGAGCGCAAGGAAATTGTCCAAGCCATCTATGATGAAGCTAAAGCCATGGTTGATCCAAGTCTTCCCGTCCAAATCTTGGCCAAGGAAGGCTGGAATCCAGGTGTCTTAGGGATCGTGGCCGGTCGACTACTTGAAGAGCTCCATCAGCCCATTATCGTCCTCACCATAGACCAAGGCAAGGCCAAGGGGAGCGCACGTAGCCCTGAAAGTGTTCATATTTTTGAAGCCCTAGATCCCCATCGTGATCTCTTTATCGCCTTTGGAGGCCATGCGGGTGCAGCTGGTATGACTCTGGAAGTTGACAAGCTCCCTCGTCTGACCGAGATTTTTTCTGACTATATTGTAGAAAAAGGGATTGACCTGACGGCCAAATCCACACTCTTTGTGGATGAGGAGTTGGACCTAGAAGAGCTGACTTTGGATACCTTGAAGAGTTTCGACCGTCTCGCTCCTTTTGGGATGGACCATAAGAAACCAGTCTTTTACATTCGTGATTTTCAAGTTGAGTCTAGCCGGACTATGGGGGCCGGCAATAGCCATCTGAAGTTGAAGATTCAAAAAGGCGATGCCCGTTTTGATGTGGTGGCTTTTGGTCAGGGCCATTTGGAATTGGAGTACTCCCAAGCGAAAAACTTGGAGTTGGTGGTATCCTTGTCCGTCAATCAGTGGAATGGACAGACCACCCTGCAACTGATGGTGGTGGATGCCCGTGTAGAAGGAGTACAGCTCTATAATATCCGAGGGAAAAATGCTCCTCTCCCACAAGCTATTCCCCTCTTTAGTCAGTTGGAAGAAGGGGAAGATTCTCCTGCCATTGTCATCGATCGCATACCGGATGACCTGGCTGACTTAAAAGCCCTCTTCCAAGAACAGAGCTTCCAAGCGGTCTATTTTAAAAATCACCTAGACAAGGCCTATTATTTGACTGGCTATGGTAGTCGGGATCAGTATGCCAAACTCTACAAAACACTGTATCAGTTCCCTGAGTTTGATATTCGCCATAAGCTCAGCCAACTATCTGACTACCTCAAGATTCCACAAGTTTTGTTGATCAAGATGATCCAAATCTTCCAAGAGTTAGGCTTTGTCCAGATTGAAAATGGCATCATGACGGTCAATAAGGACGCGGAGAAGAAGGAGATTACCTCGAGTTCCATCTATCAGGACTTGGTGCAGACGGTCAAAGACCAGGAACTCATGGCTTTAGGATCTGTGCAAGAAATCTATGACTATTTAACGGAATCGATTTAATGAACAAGAAGAAAATATTTCTCTGGCTCAGCCCTTTCATCCTTTTTGCCCTCTATTGGCTGGGGATCTACTGGAGTTTGAGAAATCCCATGGAAGAAATCAACTACGCTGAAAATGGCAGCTGGATGCGCTATCTGATGTTTAGGCCCTTTACAGAAACGATCGGGAGTGATCGCATCTGGAAGGAGGATGAAGGATTTCAGTCCTATCCCTATTCAGATGACATCGTTGGTGGTCAGGAAGACCTATCTGTCATGATGTTTCGAGACAGTTCTGAATGGGTTTACTGGTATGAATACCATCTAAACGAAAATGCATACGTTTGGATGACCTTCAAATACAATTCTAAAAAAATAGCATTGATTCAAGAAAAAGTGTATCTTTACGAGGATGATCAAACGGTCGAGGGGAGTGATTTTTTACAGAAACTTGCCACCTACGGCAAAGACCTCACTTGGCTTCGAAACCAAAGCAAGAAGGTCGCTGAACAATACATCCTTGGTACCTGGTTCAAGAATGGTAGCTCGCGCTATTCTTTGAAAAATCTGGGCGATATGACAATCCAGTACAATGAATTGGTAGAAAAGAAGTAAGAGATTTTTTCGAATCCAATCCCACATCTTTTGAGGATGTGGGATTTTGCTTTCTTTGTAGGAGGGTGGGAAAATGATTTAGTAAAAAATGATGCACGTTAGTAGAATTCATGGTATAATGGAATGTAAAAATTTTTTATGAAAGAAAGTTAACCATGAATTTAAAAGATTACATTGCAAGCATTGAGAACTATCCACAAGAAGGAATTACCTTCCGTGATATCAGCCCTTTGATGGCAGATGGCAATGCTTATAGTTATGCGATTCGTGAAATCGTTCAATACGCGACGGATAAGAAGATCGATATGATCGTCGGCCCTGAAGCGCGTGGATTCATCGTTGGATGTCCGGTTGCTTTTGAATTGGGAATTGGTTTTGCGCCTGTTCGTAAACCTGGCAAATTGCCTCGTGAAGTCATCTCAGCTGACTACGAAAAAGAATACGGTGTGGATACCTTAACCATGCACGCTGATGCTATCAAACCAGGTCAACGCGTTCTCATCGTCGATGACCTCTTGGCAACAGGTGGTACCGTTAAAGCAACCATCGAAATGATCGAAAAACTCGGTGGAGTGGTTGCAGGTTGTGCCTTCTTGATCGAGCTCGATGATCTCAAAGGCCGCGAAGCGATCGGAGACTACGATTACAAGGTCTTGATGCATTACTAATATAGTTTAGAGCTATATCTAGATAGAGAAAAACCATAATTGAAAACTATATGCTCCTGTCTTATAATAAGAGGTAACAACTTGTAAGATGGGAGCTTTTTATGCCAATTACCTTAGATAAGAAATTACCAGCAGTTGATATTCTTCGCTCAGAAAATATTTTTGTCATGGATGATATTCGGGCAACTCACCAAGATATTCGTCCGATGAATGTTCTGATTTTGAATCTCATGCCGACTAAGGTAGCCACTGAGACTCAACTCTTACGCCTCCTGGCCAATACTCCCTTGCAGATCAATGTGGATTTTCTCTATATGACCAGCCATGAGTCCAAGACGACAGCGGCAGAACATATGGAAGTCTTCTACAAATCCTTCGAGGATATTAAAGAGAACTATTATGATGGCTTGATTATTACGGGAGCTCCAGTAGAGAAATTAGCCTTTGAGGAAGTGGATTACTGGGAGGAGTTAACAAAGGTTTTTGCTTGGTCGAAACGACATGTTTTTTCAACCTTGCATCTTTGTTGGGGTGCGCAAGCTGGTCTCTATTACCGCTATGGGATTGAAAAAGTAGCCCTCTGCGACAAGCTATCAGGGATCTATGAGCAAACAGTTATGAATCCGCAGAATCGCTTGATGCGTGGCTTTGACGATGCTTTTTTGGCCCCTCACTCACGTTATACAGATGTCCCCCTCAAGGAAGTGCTAGAGAAGAGTAACTTGCAAGTCCTGGCTCAGGGGGGTGAAGTAGGATTATCCATCCTGGCCAGTCCAGACCTTCGAGAGGTCTATAGTTTTGGCCATTTGGAATATGACCGTGATACCTTGGCCAAGGAATACCAGCGGGATGTCAAAGCAGGCTTGAATCCAGATCTTCCGAAGAATTATTACGATCAGGATGACAGTAGTCGTGACCCACGGATGCGGTGGAACTTAGCGGCAGCCAACTTCTTTAGTAATTGGATCAATTATGCAGTTTACCAAGAAACTCCTTATCGTTTGGAGGAGTTAGAAAAAGATATTTCATTTTATGGTTACCTATAAAGGGGTAGTATGACATATTCACAAGCATTTAAGTCGGGCAATTTGGTTTTACCAAGTGCTTTACTTTTCCATTATCAGCATTTATTTAAAGACGCAGAGGATTTTCTGGTTTGGCAGTTCTTTTATTTGCAAAACACGACCAACCAATCCAGCCTCACACCTAATCAAATTGCAGATGCAATTGGCAAGTCTGTCGCAGAAGTCAACCAGTCCATGTCTCGCCTGACCAACCAAGGGTTGCTCCAATATCGGACCATTGAGCTAGATGGGGAGATTGAAGTTCTTTTTGATGCGACCATTGCCCTCGAACGCTTGGATGACCTGCTTCAAAGTAAGACAGAAGTAGCACAGCGCGGGCAAGATAAGCAAGCAGAAAATGAACTGGCTAATTTGGTCAAAACTTTTGAGCAGGAGTTAGGACGTTTGTTGACGCCATTTGAAATCGAAGATTTGACGCAGACAGTCAAGCAGGACCAAACAGACCCTGATATTGTGAAGGCTGCCTTGAGAGAAGCTGTCTTTAATGGCAAACCTCACTGGAAATACATTCAGGCCATCCTGCGCAATTGGCGACGGGAGGGCATTACCAGTTTGACACAATTAAAAATCAAACAACAAGAACGGGAAGCCCTTCAGCCTGAAAATGTCACAGTTTCAGATGATTTCTTACAGGCGATGGATTTGTGGAAAGATTAAAAAAATACTAGCACTCATAAAGTGCTAGCTTTTTTTGTTTATAAATAGTCCGCGTAAGCCTTTTCTAGTTTGGTTAGGAGTTCTTGTTTTTCCTCATCACTAGCAAAGGAAGCTTGGATGGCATCGACATTGTGCTGGTAAAAGTCAGCTGGCGTCGTATGGAAGTGGCGATGGTAGAGGGCATATTCCTTGGTCAGGTCGGTATCAGAGACGGTGCGGTTATCGGTGTTGATGCTGATATGGGCTTGTGCTTCCTTCATCTTGAGGTAAGGGAAGTCCGCCACAGTGGCAGCTGCCTTGGTTTGAAGGTTACTAGTCAAACAGAGCTCACCAGTAACACCATTTTTCACAAACTCTTTTAGAAGCTCTTGTTCATCCGCTAGCAAGGTCACGTGACCATTTCGTTTGATGCCATAGGCCATGGATTGAGCGACGTTGGCTGGACAGTGGCACTCGCCAGCATGCAGTGTCATGGGACGGTTGTAACTTTTAACCTGTTGGATGAGGGCATCAATGGCTTGTGGTGGGTAGTGGTGTTCATCCCCAGCGAAGTCAAAGCCGACAAAATCTTGATCCCTAACTTGGTTGGCTTCTGCTAGGATACGAGAGGTGAGTTCTTGATCCGACTGGCGCATGCCGCAGACGAGGGCTTTTGCAACAATGCCAAATTCATCCTGGGCTTGGCGCAGTCCTTCACAGACAGCATCGATTGTTTCTGGGACAGTGAGCCCTTGGTCCATGGACAATTCTGGGGCAAAACGAACCTCAATGTAGACGACATTTTCGAGAGCAGCTTGCTTGGCCACATCGTAAGCAGCAAGGGTCAAGGCTTCCTTGGTTTGAAGGAGAGGGCGAATGTAGTCAAAGGCCTCCAAATAGTCCAAAAGATTCTCACAGTGGGCAGGTGCAGTGACATGGTGCTTGAGCTCTTCATCACTAGCAGGGAGGTCAATATTGGCCATGGCTGCCAATTGGCGAATGGTCGGAAGAGACAAGGAACCGTCTAAGTGGCAGTGTAGTTCTGTCTTTGCCAAACTATGAAAGTCGATCGTGGACATGTTTTTTCTCCTTCAAAATGTATTTTTTCTATACTATCATTTTGCCAAGAAATGTCAAGTAAAGCCAGCGTAGCAGATTTTTGAAAGTAGCGACTGGATTTGATATGCTAGTAGTAACATAGACAAAGGAGAAAAGAGATGTCAGATTATCAATTACCAGAAGTATGGGAAGCACCAAACCAAATGGGAGGAGCCTGGGGTGGCTTGAACCAACCAACAGCAGGTGCCCGCTTTGAACAAACTCTTCCAAAAGGGGATCATCCTTTCCAACTCTATACCCTTCCAACTCCAAATGGGATTAAGGTGACCATTATGCTGGAAGAATTAAAAGAGTTGGGAGTGGATGCAGGCTACGACGCTTATCGCATCAAGATTGGTGAGGGAGATCAGTTTGGTAGTGACTTTGTAGCCATCAATCCCAACTCAAAAATTCCAGCCATGTTGGATCAATCAGGCGACCGAGACATTCGGGTCTTTGAATCAGCCAATATTCTCTTGTATCTAGCGGAGAAATTTGGCCATTTAATCCCGACAGATCCTGCTAAGCGGACAGAAGTGCTCAACTGGCTCTTCTGGCAGACGGGTGCGGCACCATTCTTAGGTGGAGGCTTTGGTCATTTCTTCCACTATGCTCCTGAAAAAATTGAGTATGCCATCAACCGTTTTGCCATGGAAGCCAAACGCCAATTGGACCTGCTGGACAAGGAATTGGCGACCAAACCTTATATCGCAGGGGATGACTATACCATTGCAGATATTGCCATCTGGTCTTGGTATGGCCGTCTAGCCCAAGACAAGGTCTGGGATCGTGCCGGAATTTTCCTAGATGTGAAGGAATACAAGCATTTGCAAGCCTGGACAGAGAAAATCGCCAATCGCCCAGCTGTGAAACGTGGCTTGGAAGTGGACTATAAGGAAATTAATGCATAAGAAAAGGGCGCCGTCGCGCCTTTTTTTAATGGTGCAAACATGGTATACTAAGGGATGGAATAAAAGTTTAGAAAGTAGCACATGGAATTTACAAAATTATCAAATCGCTTGGACTTAGTGGCTAGCTTCGTCCCAGCTGGAGCGCGTCTGTTGGACGTGGGGAGTGACCATGCTTATCTACCAATCGCCCTCTTACAAGAAGGTAAGATTGAGGCTGCTATTGCTGGTGAAGTGGTAGAGGGACCCTATCAGTCTGCCCTGCAAAATGTCGCCGATAATGGCTTAGAGGACAAGATTGAAGTCCGCCTGGCCAATGGTTTGGCTGCCTTTGAACCAGCAGACGGCATTTCTTGTATCACTATTGCAGGTATGGGAGGACGCTTGATTGCGGATATCCTAGCGGCAGGCCTTGAAAAATTAGCCAATGTCTCCCGCTTGGTCCTCCAGCCCAATAATCGAGAGGATGAATTGCGGGCTTGGTTAGTAGACCATGATTTCCGCATTGTTGATGAAGCGATCTTGGAAGAAAATGAGAAGTTCTATGAGATCCTTGTAGTGGAACAGGGTTCTCAAGAGTTGACAGCTATGGAACTGCGCTTTGGTCCCTATTTGATGCGGGAACAAACTCCAGCCTTTGTCCAAAAGTGGTCCAAGGAAGTGGAAAAATTGGCCTTTGCCTTGGAGCAAGTCCCAGTTGAGAATCAATCTGCCAGAGCATCGTTAGAAGAGCGCATCGCACAAATCAAGGAGGTCCTAAATGCTAGCAAGTGAAGTCATCAAACGCTATGAAGCCTACTGTCCTCAGGAACTATCCATGGAGGGAGATGTCCGTGGTCTACAAGTCGGCACGCTGCATAAAGACATCCATAAGGTCATGGTAGCCTTAGATATTCGGGAGCAGACGGTGGCAGAAGCTATCGCCCATGGGGTAGACTTGATCATCGTCAAGCACGCACCGATTTTCCGTCCCATCAAAGATCTGGTAGCAGATCGGGCTCAAAATCAGATCTATATTGACCTGATCAAGCATGATATCGCAGTCTATGTCAGCCATACCAATATTGACATTGTCCCAGATGGTCTCAACGATTGGTTCTGCCAACTCTTGGACATTGAAGATACAGAGCCCCTCAGCATGACAGGGGAAGGACTCGGAATCGGCCGGATTGGTCAGGTGTCCGCCCAAACCTTTGGTCAGTTGGCTGAAAAGGTCAAAGAAACTTTTGGACTAGATGCTTTGCGCTTGGTCAGTTATGACCAGACTGATTTGGATCGGGTTGTTACGCGTGTCGCCATCTGTGGAGGAAGTGGCCAGTCCTTTTATAAGGATGCTCTCGCTAAAGGGGCTGAGGTCTATATCACAGGAGATATCTACTACCACACGGCTCAAGACATGCTGAGCGATGGGCTCTTGGCCTTGGATCCAGGGCACCATATCGAAGTTCTCTTTGTCTCGAAACTAGTAGAAAAGCTCAATCAGTGGAAGGCTGAGGAAGCGTGGGAGATTGAAGTGATTGGCAGTCAAGCTAGCACCAATCCTTTTTACCATATCTAAGGGGTCATGATGAAAGTAGCCATTATCGGTGCAGGGATCGTAGGATCCACTGCAGCCTATTATTTATCCAAAGAAGCACAAGTGGATGTGACTGTCTATGACCATGGAGTCGGCCAAGCAACTAAGGCAGCGGCAGGCATTATTAGCCCTTGGTTTTCCAAACGGCGGAACAAGGCCTGGTATCGCCTCGCTCGTCTGGGAGCTGATTTTTACCAAGAATTGGTAGAAGACCTGGCCAAGGACGGAATTAAAACAGATTTTTACCAGCAGACCGGTGTCTATCTCCTCAAGAAAAAGGAGGACAAATTAGACGAACTCTATCAGTTGGCGCTGAGCCGTCGGGAAGAATCTCCCTTGATTGGAGACTTGGCGATTTTAAACAAAGAAGAGGTGGCCCAGCAATTCCCAGGTCTAAATGGTTTTGAACAGCTCCTTTATGCCTCAGGTGGAGCTCATGTTGAAGGAGCGCTTCTCACGGAAACTCTCCTTAAAGCCAGTGGGGCAAGAGTGATTAAGGAAGAGGTTGCTCTCTCAGTCTCGGATCATGGCTATCAGATTGCAGGAGAAAACTATGACCAAGTCATCCTAGCAACAGGAGCCTGGCTGGGACAAATGCTCGAGCCACTTGGCTACCAAGTCGATGTCCGTCCCCAAAAAGGACAGTTGCGGGATTATCAGCTAGACCTAGATACTGATGACTATCCTGTGGTCATGCCAGAAGGAGAGCTGGATATCATTCCCTTCCAAAAGGGCAAAATCAGTATGGGAGCCACTCATGAGAATGAGATGGGCTTTGACCTGACGGTGGATCAAGCTCAGCTAAATCAGATGGAAACAGAAGCTTTGGCCTACTATCCAGAACTAGCTCAAGCGACAGTTGTCGGCGAGCGCGTGGGAACACGGGCCTACACCAGTGACTTTTCACCATTCTGGGGGGCTCTTCCCGATCAAGCTGGTATTTATGTTGCCAGTGGCCTAGGTTCGTCCGGCCTCACAACAGGTCCCCTCATTGGTTGGCATCTAGCCCAACTAGTGGCAGGAGGAAACCTACGCTTAGATCCAGCAGATTATCCAGTTGAACAATATGTGAAGAAGTAGGCTGGGACAAAAGTCCTAGCCTCTCAATTGTCTTTGGATTATCGAGCAAGACGCAGTGGTTGAGTGGGCTCTACTACAAGGTAAGGCTTTCAGACGACTCAGTCAAGGAGCAGTAATCTATTTGAATTATGAGTAAGACCACTGCTAACAATTCTACAACTCTCATCTCCGGTCATCACCTTGCAACACAAATGCAAGGTGACTTTTTTATATAAACATGATAAAATAGGGGTAATGAATACGTAGAAAGGCCTAACATTATGAAAGGTATTATTTTAGCTGGTGGTTCGGGTACTCGTTTGTATCCTTTGACTCGTGCCGCTTCCAAACAGTTGATGCCCATTTACGACAAGCCAATGATTTACTACCCATTGTCAACTCTTATGTTAGCAGGGATCAAAGAAATCTTGATCATCTCAACTCCGCAAGATCTTCCTCGTTTTGAAGAGCTTCTTGGAGATGGTTCTGAACTTGGTATTTCCCTCTCTTATGCAGAGCAACCAAGCCCAGACGGCTTAGCACAAGCCTTTATCATTGGTGAAGAGTTCATTGGTGACGATCATGTTGCCCTCGTTCTTGGAGATAATATCTTCCATGGAAATGGCCTAACCAAGATGTTGCAACGGGCTGAAGCAAAAGAAAAAGGGGCAACTGTCTTTGGTTACCAAGTTAAAGATCCAGAACGTTTTGGTGTGGTAGAGTTTGATGCAGATATGAATGCTATCTCTATCGAAGAAAAACCAGAACATCCAAAATCCAACTTTGCGGTGACAGGACTTTACTTCTATGACAATGATGTAGTAGAGATTGCTAAAAACATCAAACCAAGTCCTCGTGGAGAGCTTGAAATCACCGATGTCAACAAGGCTTATTTGGAGCGTGGAGACCTCTCTGTTGAGCTCATGGGTCGTGGTTTTGCTTGGTTGGATACAGGAACTCACGAAAGTCTCTTGCAGGCTTCTCAATATATCGAAACTGTTCAACGCTTGCAAAACGTCCAAGTTGCCAACCTTGAAGAAATCGCCTATCGCATGGGTTATATCACCAAAGAACAAGTCCATGAATTGGCGCAACCTCTTAAGAAAAATGAATACGGACAATACTTGCTCCGTTTGATTGGAGAAGCTTAATGACAGAACAATTTTTCGGAAAAGAATTAGCAGCCCGCAAGATTGAAGCCATCCCAGGCTTGTTGGAGTTTGATATTCCAGTTCATGGGGACAACCGTGGTTGGTTCAAGGAGAACTTCCAAAAGGAAAAAATGCTTCCTCTTGGATTTCCTGAAAGCTTCTTTGCCGAAGGCAAGTTGCAAAATAACGTTTCTTTCTCGCGCAAGCATGTATTACGTGGTCTGCATGCAGAACCTTGGGACAAGTACATCTCTGTGGCAGATGAAGGAAAGGTTCTTGGCACTTGGGTAGACCTTCGTGAAGGTGAAACATTTGGGAATACCTATCAAACTGTGATCGATGCCTCTAAAGGGATTTTTGTTCCTCGTGGCGTAGCCAATGGTTTCCAAGTTTTGTCTGACAAAGTAGCCTACAGCTATTTGGTCAATGACTACTGGGCATTGGAGCTCAAGCCAAAATATGCCTTTGTCAACTATGCAGACCCAAGCCTAGACATCCAATGGGAAAACTTGGAAGAAGCAGAAGTCTCAGAAGCAGATAAGAACCACCCATTGCTCAAAGACGTCAAACCCCTAAAAGCAGAAGATTTGTAAAAATGAAGCTCTTAAAACAATCAAGTACATCATTATATAGTTTTTAGCTTTGCTATAAACGAGCGAAGCGAGCTATATGCTTAGCTTTCCGCCGTGAGAAAAGCACCTGAACCATAATATTTCAGGTGCTCGGAAGTTTTGAGACACTAGGCTCAAAACTTAGTCATGGAACTTCTTCGAAGTTCGCTGACGTCCGTACTCACCTAAGGAAAGCTAAAAAAAGATTGATTTAAGGAACGATTAAAAAACTAATATTTTTGGAGAAAAAATGACTGAATACAAAAACATCATCGTAACCGGTGGCGCTGGTTTCATCGGTTCAAACTTCGTACACTATGTCTACAACAACCATCCAGACGTGCATGTGATTGTCCTTGACAAACTCACTTACGCAGGTAACCGTGCCAACATCGAAGAAATCCTTGGGGACCGTGTTGAATTGGTTGTGGGTGACATTGCTGACGCAGCATTGGTTGACCAACTGGCTGCTAAGGCTGATGCGATCGTTCACTATGCGGCTGAAAGCCACAATGACAATTCATTGAATGACCCATCACCATTTATCCACACAAACTTCATTGGTACCTACACACTCTTGGAAGCTGCTCGTAAATACGATATTCGTTTCCACCACGTGTCAACAGACGAAGTGTATGGAGACCTTCCATTGCGCGAAGATCTTCCTGGACATGGGGAAGGTCCTGGTGAAAAATTCACTGCAGAAACCAAATACAACCCATCATCCCCTTATTCATCAACCAAGGCTGCTTCAGACTTGATCGTGAAGGCTTGGGTTCGTTCCTTCGGTGTTAAGGCAACCATTTCAAACTGTTCAAACAACTATGGACCATACCAACACATCGAAAAGTTCATCCCACGTCAAATTACCAATATCTTGTCTGGTATCAAACCAAAACTTTATGGTGAAGGCAAGAACGTCCGTGACTGGATTCACACCAACGACCACTCAACTGGTGTTTGGGCGATTCTTACTAAGGGTCGTATTGGTGAAACTTACTTGATCGGTGCTGACGGTGAAAAGAATAACAAGGAAGTGCTTGAGCTCATCCTTGAAAAAATGGGACAACCAAAAGATGCTTACGACCGTGTAACAGACCGTGCTGGTCACGATTTGCGTTACGCTATTGATTCAACAAAATTGCGTGAAGAATTGGGTTGGGAACCACAATTCACAAACTTCGAAGCAGGTTTAGAAGAAACCATCAAGTGGTACACAGACAACCAAGACTGGTGGAAAGCTGAAAAAGAAGCTGTCGAAGCCAATTACGCGAAGACACAAGAAGTGATCAAATAAAAATTAGCCTCTGTTGATCAGGATTTCTGGTCGACAGAGGCTTTTCTATATTTTTAAAATAGACTATACTGTTTTTTAGAATGCATACAAACTTTTTTTGATAAAATAACTAGTTAATTTTTTTAAAAAGGTGATGTTTGATGGTTTGATTCATTTATGTAGTTATAAAACTTTCCGCTGTGAGAAAAGTGCTTGAAACAATAATGTTTCAAGCACTCGGGAGTTTTGGGAGTAAAACAGTTTGGGAAACTGTTTTAGCCTGAGCCCGGAAATTAAAGAGCGAGGGGGTTCAAAACGAATTGAACACAGGCTGCGGATTGTGTCAAAAAGATAAGTTCTCCTAGAATCTAAAGATTCTGCGTCAAACTTCC